>JAFGQB010000137.1 GCA_016935915.1 Spirochaetota bacterium | reverse complement strand
AATTTAAAAAAAATTTACATAATTTTAAAACATTTCCATTTCAATTAATAATATTTGTAAGAGAATTAATTGCATAAACTTTATAATTAATAATATCAGCCTGATATTTCTAATATATAGCTATTGTAAAATAGTTTTTTTAATATTAAACTATAAAAAAAGAGTATTTTTAAAGTTTTTTAAAATAAAAATTAATAAACTCGTATCATACATTTTTATAATTTTATTAAACTTTAATTTAATTTAATTTTTTAATAGAGATATTCTTGTTAAAATAAGTCTGTTTTTTTTTATTAAATACAGTATTATTGACTGTATTAAATGATGTTTTATAAAAAAAAGCATTATTTAAATAAGTTTTAAAAATTAAGCAGAATGCTTAATAGATATAAATTTATAAAAGAGGAAAATAACATGAAAAAATGGGTAATTTTTATTTTATCAGTTCTTTTTATTGTGGTTTTAGCTTTTTGGTTTAGCTGTAATCCATTTAGTGATTCGGAAGTAAACAATACTTTTGATGTTCTTGATGGATCAGGTTCATCAAGATTAACCATTACATGTACAATCGTTGTAAACGGTTCAACATGGGATGGCGGAGGTCAAACAATCACAGCAGTTGGCATGGGAGACGGCAGCCAGGATGAAGGACAAAAGGCGATCTTTTCTATAACTAATGGAACAGTAAGAAATGTAACAATAGGACCCCCGGCATGTGACGGGATGCATTTTATGGGCGGAAATTCTACCATAACAAATGTTTCTGTTCCGGATGTTGGAGAAGATGCCTGTACAGTTAAAAAACCGGGAACATACACTATTTCAAATTCTACACTGAATGAAGCTGCGGATAAAGTTTTTCAGATTAATGATCTTTGTACTATAACCTATTCACGAAATAATTGCAGAAACATAGTAAAATACGTT
The DNA here is from genome assembly GCA_016935915.1 of Spirochaetota bacterium. Classification (GTDB taxonomy): domain Bacteria; phylum Spirochaetota; class GWE2-31-10; order GWE2-31-10; family JAFGQB01; genus JAFGQB01. Next base: position 7,054 of record JAFGQB010000137.1, on the reverse strand, counting down.
CAACAAAACGGCGGGATGACATGGAAATGCACAGTTTATATAGACGGCGGAACGCTTAATAATATCAGTGATTGCATAGGGCATAGTTATTCACCGTCATCAATCTTTTACCATAGAAATATATCCAGCAATTTGGATCGAAGTAAATGGTTCCGTGGCGAAATGCAGGTTTACGAATATTAATTTTAAATTAATTACATTTTCATAAAACACAATATTAAGTTAGTAAAATGCCGGCTTCTTTGTTAATACTTAAGAAGCCGGTTTTTTTTATAATTTAAGAAAAATGTGAAATATCATATTTTTTGTGCTGATTTAATAATTTTTTTTTTATTCAAATTATTAAACTATTTTCTATTTGCTTAATGATCATTATTCTTTTATTCAAACTTTATATTATTTAATCATTTTCAATGTTTAAGAAATTTATGCATTGAAAAATAATCCAAAATCAACTATAATATAAAGAAAGTAGATATAATTTATAATTAAAAGAAAAAAAATGTTTAATTCAGATAATAATGATGATTTTGATATTAAGATTTTTTCATACGACCTTACTTATAACAGTGACAGATGGAGAGAGTTTAAATTCTTTAAAGAATATTCTATATGGTACATGCTTGCCGGCTCAATAAAAATTAAAATGGATGACAGGAAATTCACGGCAAAAGCCGGAGATGTCATTTTGATATATCCGAAAAAACTGTTTTCTTCAGTCCCTGTTACCAAGAATTTTTTTTTAAGATCAATCCATTTTGATGTATTTTATGAATACAACCTCAATTTATTTGAAATGAACGATATGTGCGGTCTTTATCCTGGAAATTATTTTAAAAAAGAAACAGAGGTTTTAAAAGATATTTTTATAGATAAAAAAAAGGATAAATCATTATCAAGAGTTGTCTTAAAAGGATATATACTGATAATCCTTGATAAAATTATTAATTATTATAACAGATACAAGACCGATGATGTATTTTTATCAAGGAATTACGATAATAAATTAAGCAAACTGCAGAAAGTCTATGAATATATTTACGGTAATATTGAAAAAAGCATAACAGTTGACGAACTGGCTAATCTGGTGAATTTGTCAAAAAATTATTTCTGCAATTTTATTAAAAAGGTCACCGGTACAAGCGCCCAGTGTATAATATACAGGGCTAAAATGATCAAGGCAAAAGAATACCTAAGAATAAATCAATACCCTGTCAAAACAATTTCATATATTCTGGGTTATAAAGATCAGAATGCTTTTTCAAGAGCTTTTAAAAGATATCATAAAATATCACCTTCAAAATTCATTTAAGTTTTATAAATTATTTTACATTTTGAAAAAAAATAGCTTATCATGTTTATTATTCTTATATTTTATTATAATTTCAAGTACAGGAAAGTTAGATGTATATTTTTAAAAAAATCAATTAACAGCAATTTTATGAAAAAAATTATTTGGAAAATGAAGATAATTTATGTTAAACTTTCGCTCAGTCATGAAAATTTTCTAATATTTAACTTTCAGGGGTTTTAAATTGTCTGATAAAATCAATATACTATTCGTTAACTCTCCATTAAGTTCAGAAGAAAAGCTCGGTGATCTTGCTGACGCTTCAAGCAGTGCGCCTCCTCTGGGGCTTTGTTATCTTGCTTCTGCAGTTAGACAAAACGGCTATACACCGGGAATACTTGATCCTGAAGCCCTTAAATATTCCATTGACGAAACAGTGAGGGAAATCATTAAGATTTCACCGAAGTATGTGGGGATAACTTCCACCACTATTGCAATCGGCAATGCAAATAAATTATCTTTGCTATTAAAGGAACATCTTCCTGATATAAAGATAATAATCGGAGGTGCACACCTCACTGCGGTTTGCGTTTCTACAATGGAAAGATATGAATCCTTTGACATCGGTGTCATAGCAGAGGGTGAGAAAACTATTGTTGAACTTCTCGAAGTGCTTGATAAAGAGAAAAACCTTGATAAAGTTGACGGAATAATTTACAGAAAAAATGGAAAAATCATAAGAACAAAACCTCGTGCTTTTATCAAGAATCTTGATGAAATACCTTTTCCTGCATGGGATCTATTGCCCGGCATTTCAACAGTTTACAGACCCGGTATTGCATCATTTCAGCGTCTTCCTTCAACTACATTGATTACTTCAAGAGGTTGTCCCGGGCAGTGTGTTTTTTGCGACAGGAGTGTGTTCGGTAATGCATTCAGGTTCCATTCGGCAGATTATGTTCTTGAAATGATCAGGATACTTATAAGGGACTACGGTATAAAGGACATTTTTTTTCAGGATGATACATTTACGCTTTTCAGACAAAGGCTGGTTGAGATATGCGAAAAGATGATAAGCGAAAAAATGGATCTCACTTGGACGTGCAATTCACGGGTTGAAAAGATCGATCCTGAAATTTTTAAGCTGATGAAGAGGGCAGGCTGTTATTCTGTTGCATTTGGTATAGAATCAGGTTCACCTGTAATACTGGAAAATTTAAAGAAGAAAATGACTCTCTCCAGGATCAATGAGGTTATTGACGCAGCTGACAGGGCAGGACTGATAACCAGGGGCTTTTTCCTTGTAGGCAATCCTGGAGAAACAGAAGAAACTATTAAGGATACGATCAATTTTACCAAAAAAAGCAATTTAAGCTATGTTCAGGTCCTTTCGTTAACTCCTTATCCGGGCTGCGAGCTTCATGATAACTATAAAAAATGGGGTGAATTAGATGATTCATGGGATAAAATGAACGGCAGGAATATAATTTTTGTTCCTAACGGACTGACAGAGGAAAAACTGAACTATTACCTCAGGAAGTTCTATTATGATTTTTACTTGCGGCCAAAGGTGATATTAAAGCACATTAAATATTTATTTCAGCCGGGTTTCATGGTCAAGATTATTAACGGTTTAAAAATGCTTTTCAAACTTTTAATAAAAAAATAGTTCTTGATAAATATTCAATAAACATTTAGATTAGCTTTAATTAAAAAAGGATAATAAGTATGAAAGAAACTGATTTCTTCGGGAAACTAAAAAAAGAAAAAATGATCTTTGTTTTTCCTTTGACAGTGATTTTGCTGTTTTTAAATTTTTATTTTAACCTGTTCAATGTAGTCCATAAAGAGTGGTTTCCTCTCCATCAGCTTGATGCAGAGAGTTATATTATGGGCAAAATGGTTAAGTCGCATAGGGATGGGATATTCTCCGATGCAGGACTGACAGGATTGGTAAGCCCCGATGATAATCCTGTGAGCTATGATGATAATCCTTTTGATTTTCAGTTTCAGGCATATTTGAAAAACTTAGAGTTCGGGGCTTATTCAACCTATGACTCGCATGTCGGAGGGCAGGGTATGCTTTTCAGCATGCTTGATAAACTTGTGCCGTTTTCTCAGAGAATAAAGCTTTATTTTTTCCGTATGATAAATGCTTTTTTTTCCGCTTTTATTTTATCGATTGTTTTGTTATGGTTTTACCTTGAGTTCGGTTCAACGGTTTACTTCACTGCTCTTGCTTCGGTTTTTTTTTCACAGTGGCTCACTGTTTTTGCCCGCAATCTCTGGTGGTGCATGTGGGTGTTTTATCTCCCCCTTGTCATGGTGATGTTCTATCTTAGGAAAAATTATGATCAATCAAGGTTCAAGCTTATCGCTTTCGGCAGTATCATTTTTACAGCTGTTTTAATAAAGTGTTTCATTAATGGATTTGAACATATTACATCATTTCTCGTAATGCTAAGTGTACCTCTTGTCTATTATGCAATATTGTACAAAATGAAAATACAGAAATTTATAAAACTTTTCTTTACTACTATCACAGGTTCTCTTCTTGCAATATTGATAATTATTATCATTTTATGCACACAGGTAATGATAGTTAAGGGGAGTTTTTTCAAAGGCATGGAACATATAGCTTATTCCTTTCAGAAAAGAACCCATGCCGACTCCAGGGATTTTTCTTATGTGGACGCAGAGAGTCTTGAAGCAGGCACAACCGAAGTTGTTGCAATTTATACTCTCGGTTCATTTTTTGATCTGAATAACTATTTTAAGGTTTCAAATCCTTTTATATCAAATTTTATTTTAAATATCAGGTATATATATTTGATAATTATTTTTTTAATTTTTTCTATATTATTGTATTTCAGGAATAAAGAATATTATGCAAACAGCAATGAACAGAGAAAGGCATTGATGATCAGTACCTGGTTTTCGATCCTTGCACCTCTTTCATGGTTTGTTATTTTCAAAGCTCATTCCTTCAAGCATATGCATATGGATTTTCTTGTTTGGCAGATGCCTTTTACCATATATGGTTTTGCGATAGTTGGACTTGTAGTTAAGAACGGATTGACTGAGTTGAGGAGGTTTTTTAAAGGCAACAAAGAAAAAGAAAAGATAAATGTTAAAAATGTTAAGTTTACAAAGGGAAAAGTTTTTTGAATTTATCAGAGCTTAATTTGGAAGTTAAAAATTAGTATGATAATGTTATTAATCACCCCATCAGAGATTTCTTAGGATTGTAACACAAATCGTAACTCAGAGACTATAGTGTTTTAAAAAAAAATAAAAAAAGCTGTCTTAAAAAAAAGTTTTTAAGACAGCCTCTTGTAATTCATTTTTAAGTTCATATTGAATTATTTGTCTTCAATTATTGTTATATTCGAAAAATCATTAAGTTTTGCTCCGCTTTTTATCTTTGAAGATTTTATCATCATAAACGGAAAAGGTTTTATATTTCCGTTCATGCTTCTTTTAAACTTATCCTGTTCTATGCTTTTAAAATCATCCTTTACAATTTTACCGCCTTCGCTGTTTGCGGATGTTTTACCTATGAGAAAGTAATTATCAGCACTTTTTAACGAATTAAGAATTGTATCATCTTTGCCGTCTGTTGTGCGGAAGGAAATGTTGTTTCTAACAGTTAATTGCGGGATTGAATTGGAATAAATGAAAATATGATAATTTAATGATCCGTTATCTGCGGAAGTGTTATTTTCTATTATTACAGCAGGGTTTGAGTTATTTGAAATTCCTGACATTCTGTTATTGAAAGAAAGAGAATTTCTCAAAACATGTTTAACAGCAATACCTTCTCCTCCGAGTTTAAAGCCGTTGCCGTCTCCTGTTGTTTTATATCCGTCGGACATTATTCCGTTACTGTAGGCTATACAGTTTTCTACGGTTACCTCACCTATGGGACCTGTCTCTAGTTTTGCATACAGATCGTATCCGTCATCGCAGTTATTGTGAGCTATACATCCTCTGAAAACATTTCCGGGACCACAGGTGACTTTGGCTGCAAAACCGTCAGCATTGTTTTCAGATAAATCTCGGTTGTCATATGATTCGCAGTTAAGTATGAGATTATAAGATGGCCATTGATCAATGGTGTCTACAGCAAGTCCGCTTATCTGCAGACCTGTTTCACCGTTGAAAAATGTATTCACTTTTTCAATAATGTTGTAATTCCCGGATATTTTCATGCCGTGAAGTGCTGATTTTGTTATATTTATATTGTAAATTTTCCATCTGTTGCCGTCAATTATTACTCCGTTATTCTTTTTTTCAAAATCAAGAACAACATTTTTTGCCCCTTTTAATGTTTTAAGTTTTCCTTTTTCTCCATTGTTCCCTTTTTCTATAACCAGTGTACGAACCATCTTATATGTACCATCAGAGAGTAAAACAGTCTGCCCCGGCATTACAAAATCAACTGCTGTATAAATATCCAATGGATCTTTTGATGTCCCTTCAGCAGTTTCCTTTCCTGACGGTGAAACATAAATTGTTCCTCCGTTTTTACCGTATGTTTTATAAACCACTGTATGTTTAATATTGACCGCTTCCAGACTTTTATCATCCGGAACAAGTTGAATTTCAAAAACGTTTTCACCTTTAGCAATTGAGAAATTCTTTTTATATATACCGGGTGGATAAGCATTAATGGTTGATACAGAATCATTGAATTTGATATTGATTTTTCCTTCAACATTTGTCGAGACATTTAAATTATAGTCAGGCATAGACGCAGTTTTTGGAGAAACTGCATTTACGGTTGCAATAATTTTTTTGATCGGTTCAGGTTCACCTGGAGGATCTGCAGCAACATTAGATGTGGTAAATTTAATATCTGATACCGTAATGGATGCAACTCTTGCTGCAAAAAAACCTACATAAATTTTTGCCTTGTCCTGTACCTCAAATCCTTTGGGGCGGTAGTATATTTTTTCTTCACTGTTGTTCACTGAAACATGGTATCCTGTATTTGTTTTTCTCATGGTGAGTGTATAAATAGCAGTTCCGTCATTAGGAGGACGATTTCCGAATTTAAATATATCATACCTAAGGGCTCCGGTTCCTGATCTGTCATTGACTTTATCTCTGTAAACGGATTGAATGTTTCCGCGGTATCCTCCGACCAGAACCATATTGGAAGCGAAAACAGAATTATCGAGATTTTTACCGATTGCATCACGTGCCATAATGCCGAAAGCCTCCTGGTTATCGGGTTTCTCTTTTGCAAAATAATTAACCTTAATTTTTGCAGTTATTACGAAATTTTTATCCGGAGTGATTTCCGTATAATAGTATGAAATGCCGTCATGAGCATTTGCCACTTTTCCACCCACTACAGATCCGTCTTTGGTTCCTGCATTTAGTGTTACGGTTTTAGATACCCCATCAACTTCAATACTGTTTCTTTCTGCATAAGTTGTTTGACCGAAAATAACAGATTTCCATTCGGCACAATTAATATCTGTTGTTGTTATTCCTGATAAAAAAAGCGATAATACTATGATCAGTATTGATCCCGATGATTGATCTAAAATTCGATTTAAGAATTTTATATTTTTCATTATTAATTCCTCCTGTTTTTTATATTGGACACTATTTTGTTACTAATCCTAATTTAGATTCTGACAATAACATTGATTTATTAGTAAAAATTGTAAATTAACATTATGGATTTGTCAACTATAACTGGTATTTTTTTTAAGTAAAAAATTATCAATTATTAAGCCGAAAGTCCGTTTT
>JAFGQB010000136.1 GCA_016935915.1 Spirochaetota bacterium | reverse complement strand
CATTGATTGTTAAATTTTATAAAATAAATTATTATAAAAAAAAATATTTTATTTTTTTACTTTCATAGCATTTATTATATAAAGTAAAGATGTTGCATGCAACATCCTTACGACAATAATCAGGCACTGCTAGCCTCAAATATACAAAAAAGTGCTTTGCCATGCCACAGCGGACATCAAACAAATTTTGTAAAGGTGTTGCATGCAACACCCCTACAATAGACATTTAATTCTTCAAATTTTCTTCTTTTTCAACATCTGCAGGCTTAATATTCTGATCACCTCCTGCTTCTTCCTCATGCTCTTCATTTATCTCTTCCTCTTTAACAGCCTTCCTCACCCCCAGATCCTTGATCGTCCTTGCCGCAAAGTACTGGTTGTAAAGATCAATGTCTTTTTCTCTGATGAGTTCGATCAACGGATCAAGCTGTTCTTTGATAATGTCGTCTGCTGTTTTGAACTCTTCGGTGAGAGCTTCCCTGCTTGCCTGTTTTTCGGTTGATTTACTGCTTTGTTTACCTATGCTTTCTTCAAATGCTGTTAATAATTCTTTGAGGTTTTTAAGCTCGTCATTGAAGTCTTTATGAATTGAAGTAATTTCACCTGCATTTTGTTCGGCATTTTCAACAACGATTTTTGCTTTCTGCAAAAGTTCGTTTTCCCTTATTCTTTTAAGTTCCGATCTGGTAAAGTCGCTTTTTTCTTTAAGGGGGAAGTTATCGGTTTTTTTTGCATGCACATAAAGTACATTTGCTGTTTTTAAAATAGATGCAGAAAGAGCCTCTTTTGAGCTCATCTTGTCATCTCTGGCTCCTTTTGTGAGGTTTTTGTACATATTGTCGGTTTCGCTTATTTTTGCAATGATCTCTGAGAGCTCCTCTGATGCTGTTTTTAATCCCTCGACAACCTCGATTTTTTCTTTTTTTCCGTTTAACACGGTCATTAAGCTTTTGTACATAGTGTACTTGTTTGTTTCTCTTTTTGTCATGAGAAATCTCCTTTTTTCATAAAAATTTTTTTAAACTTTTTTAATTTTTTATATGTAAGATACGGACACAGTCTGTATTTTACAATTTAAAAGCTTCATAAACTATGAAACTTTATGTAAAGGTGTTGCTTGCAACACTTTTACATAATTTTATGTCATTTTTTGTATCCGTTCCGAGAAGTGTAAACACATCTCGGAACGAGATCAGGTCACATTTTTTCTCTGTTAATTCATGTTTACCGTTTGCACTTTCGCATTACGCGGCTTTTTTTTCGCATTGCATGACTGCATGGAGGCATTGCTTCATTGTCATTTATCATTGCATTGCCGTACTTTCGCATTACACTGCTGCAGTTTCACATTGTGCAATTACTGATTAGCATTGCATAACTGTCACTTGATATTACACAAATATCAAATGCCATTACATTACTGTCAGCAGTCATTGCATCAGTGACAAATGTCATTGCATGACTGTCAGCAGTCATTGCACCAATGTCAATCGATATTACATGGCTGTCAGTTTTCTTTGCATCAATTACAGATGACATCTTTTTTATGCAAACATTGTTTATTGAGTATGGATTACTGTTTTGTTTTTTCGTTTTAACATAGTTTTTTAACTTTTATTAATTTTAATATTTTACTTTTATAATTTTAATGATTGAACTATAAACCCGTTATAATTAATTGTCAAGAATTTTTTTTACTTTTTTAAGTGCTTTTGTATAAAATTATCGAGGTCTATTAAAAATTCATCCGTAGGGTCAAGAAATAGAAGTCCGTATCGAGCCTGGTTATGCTCTCTTTGTTCGGACCATATGAAACGTGTAAAAATCATAAGCGGCGGTTCTTTTTCATTTAAAAAGATTCCTATTTTGATTTTTAATTTACCTTTTTGGAGGTTTTTTAAGATTTTTTTATTTAATTCGTTGAGATTTGACAAACCAATACCGGTAATGCTTATATCATAGATTTCGGTAAAAAAGGGTTTTTCAAGTTTATATAATGTTTTTTCATTCCATTTAACAAATTCATAACCGATTTTGAGTTTGGCTTTCACTCTCGGATGCTGTCTTTTTTCAATGCTCATGATTTGTTCCTTTTTCAAATTATATAATTTATTGAAGTTCATGTAAATTATATTTTTTTAAATCTGGATATTAACCATTTAATAATTCGACAAACATAATAATTAACTTTATAATTAACAAATTTAGATTTCAGAGTCAAGAAAAGTATTAAAGATGTTTATTTGTAATTTAATATATAATCATTTTTTCATTGATAACATTATCCAGTATATCAAATAATAACCGGTTTGCATGCAATAAAAATTTTTTTGATGATATTAAAATCTCTTTTTCATTCTGAACGAATTTATCTTTCGTAAGTTCATTTTTACAATTTTTTATAAGGCTATTAATTGATTTTAATGTTGACTCAATATGAAACTGCAGAGCAAGTATATTATTATTATAAATAAAACCCTGATTTGAACAGGCTTCCGATTCGGCAAAACAAACAGCATCTTTTGGAGTATCAAAAGTGTCTCCATGCCAGTGAAATGCAATTAATTCGTCAGGGAAATTTTTGATTGCTGTTTGAGAAAGATCAACATTTTTCCTGAATACAGGGAACCACCCAATCTCTTTATATTTATTTTTATATGCTCTTGATCCTAAAACGTCAGCGATTAATTGTGCGCCCAGACATATACCGAACACTTTTTTGTTGTTTTGGATTGCTTTTTCAATATATTTTTTTTCCTCTTTTAGCCATTTATATTTTCTATCTTCATTTACACTCATAGGTCCGCCTAAAATAATCAAAAGATCAATATTATTGATATCAGGAAATTCATGACTCTGATAAAATTTTGTATATGATATTTTTATTTTTCTTTTATCAGCCCATTTTTGAATCCCTGAAAGATTTTCAAATTCAACATGCTGTAAATAATGCAGTTTCATTTTTATTTCCTGTTATAAGCATAATATACAATTTTACTTTTTGATGATCAATAATAATAGGGTACACTTTTCTTAAATATTGCTATTTAAGAACATAGTGTACCCTAAAATCAAATCATCTATCATTATTTAAAAAGGTTTTATTATCCAATGGCTTTTTTACCGCGTTCACCAGTTCTTATCCTTATGCATTCTGCAAGATCCATAACGAAAATTTTACCGTCACCGATTTTTCCTGTTTTTGCACCTTTTATAATTGCCTCTATGGTCGGCTCAACGAAATCTTCATTTACTGCAATTTCAAGTCTTGTCTTTTTTAACAGATTTATTTCGGATATAGTACCTCTGTATGTTTCTGTATAGCCTTTCTGCTGTCCGCAGCCTGATGCCGTAGAAACAGTCATCTTGTAAACTTCAGCATCATATAAAGCTTTTTTAACATCCTCCAATTTATGAGGCTGAATTAATGCTACTATTAATTTCATTTTATACCTCCGTTATTAATTTAATATCTGGAAACCCGAGTATGCTTCTCCGCCGTGTTCGCCAAGGTCCAGTCCTTTTAATTCCTCATCTTTTGATACTCTTATTCCAATAATGATTTTTAAAATCAACCATAAGATAAATGCGCCTGCAAATGTAAATACAGCAACAGCACCTGTACCTAATGCCTGAATTCCAAGCAGTTTTAATCCTCCGCCGAAAAACAATCCGTTCCCGGTAGCAGTTCCGGTTATACCGTCCTCGGCAAACAAGCCTATTGCAAGTGTTCCGAATATTCCGTTCACCAGATGTACCGACAAAGCACCTACAGGATCATCTATTTTCAATTTATCCCATGTAAATACAGCTATTACGGCAAAAAATCCTGCGATCAATCCGATTATTGCGGCAGAGCCGACGCTTACAAAAGCACATGGAGCGGTTATTGCAACAAGACCTGCCAAAGCTCCGTTTATGATCATAGATAGATCGGGCTTCTTCTGAAAAATCCAGCTTGAAACTGTTGCGCTTATTATGGATGCTGCAGCTGCTGTATTGGTCGTTACTGCAACATGTGCTATTACCGAACCGTCTCCTACAGACATTGTTGAGCCTGGATTGAATCCGAACCAGCCGAACCAGAGTACCAGACCTCCTAAAGTAACCATTGACATATTATGTCCCATGATTGGCTTTGGGGTGCCGTCTGTTGAATATTTGCCGCTTCTTGCACCCAAAAGTATTACTCCTGCAAGTGCTGCCCAGCCTCCTACAGAATGTACAACTGTTGATCCGGCAAAATCGAAAAACCCAAGTCTTGCAAGCCAGCCTCCGCCCCATATCCAGTGTCCTGTTATCGGATACATTATACCTACCAGTACTGCGGCAAAAATTATAAATGCATGAAATTTGATTCTTTCTGCTACTGCACCTGAAACTATCGTAGCTGCGGTTCCCGCAAAAACGAGCTGAAAAAAGAATTTTGCAAATAATGGTACTCCTGTCCAGTTCAATGCAGAATAAACTCCGCTGTATGCATCTGCAACTGCAGGGCTGTTGTCAGCTCCTTTTACAAAAAAAAGACCTTTCAATCCTGCAAACAGATTGCCGTCACCGAACATCAATCCGAAGCCTATGATCCAGAATGATATTGATGCTATTGCAAATACTATAAAGTTTTTTGCCAATATATTGACTGTGTTTTTAGCTCTGCATAATCCGGATTCTACCATTGCAAATCCTAAATTCATGAAGAATACAAGGAATGCCGCAATCATTACCCAGAGTGTGTCCATGCCTACTTTAACCGTTTCAATTGCTTCTAATTTTGATGTTAATTCTGAAGTTATTTGTGAATTCATTTCCTCACCGATCAAAGGCAAAACAATGACAGTTATGATTAAAATAGACAATATTAATTTTCGATTCATATTCTTTCTCCTTCAATTGTTTATTTTGAAAACCTTAATGCATTAATTATGCCAATTTAATAATTTATTTATAACTTATTGATATTTTGTAATTTAAGCCTTTTTATAAAAAATTAGGAGTAAGATATTTTGATACAATATTGTGTTTATTTTCAATTAATTACAAAAATGTAGCGAGTTTATTTTTGTTTTTTGATTTCTGTTCCTATTTTATCGATATTGAAAGAATTAATAATGAATTATTTGTCATTTGGTGGGCTTTATGTCCTGGATATCTTAATTATTCATTGTTTAAATGATTTCTCACTTCGTTTGATATGACAAAAATAGAGGATATATAATGACAGGAATTTATTTTTTGAATTATTCTCCGAGAAATAATTAAATATTATGATTAAATATGAAAAAAATACAATATTGTATTTTTTAATTATTAATGATAATCAGTTAATATGAAAGCAAATGAATTGTCCTATAATGAATTATCCTGCCTTTATGAGATTACAAAGCTTATTATTAGTACAAATGACATTAATATAGTTTTAAAAGACACTCTTATCATACTTTCCGATATGATGAATTTAAAAAGAGGAATTATTTCAATTTATAATAAATCGGAAAATAAGATATTTCATGATTCTTTCGGTTTTAAAGACCCTGATGAGATCATCAAATTTGATCCGGGTGAGGGGATTACTGGCAAGGTAATAGAGAGCGGCATACCTATAGGTATTCCAAGACTGGATAAAGAACCGCTTTTTTTGGATAAAACAGGCATCAGAAAGTCTCTGAACAGGAGGGAGCTTTCTTTCATCTGCGTTCCAATAAAATATAATGATGAAAATGTCGGCGCTCTCTCTGTTGATATGAGAGCAAAAGAGGAAGATTATGATCTTGCAAAAGAGATTAAGTTCTTATCGAATGTCGCTGAACTTTTATCTGAAACAGTAAACAAAAGATCTTTGTATGCTGAAAATTTACAGTTAAGGGATATGCTGAAAAAATCAAGTCCTGTCGGAACTATTGTAGGAAACTCTAAAACAATAAGGGATGTTTCCGATCAGATATTAACTGTTTCTAAAAGCAATATATCTGTTTTGATAACAGGAGAAACAGGTACAGGGAAAGAGCTTGTTGCCAAAGAGATTCATACTCAGAGTAAAAGAGGTAAAAATCCTTTTATTGTGGTAAATTGCGGAGCGATTCCTGAAGGTGTTATAGAATCGGAGCTCTTCGGCCATGTCAAGGGCGCATTTACTGGCGCATTGGGAAACAGGGTTGGTAAATTTGAAGCGGCTAATAACGGAACAATTTTTTTAGATGAGATAGCAGAACTCTCACTGCAATTGCAGGTGAAACTCTTAAGGGTTCTGCAGGAAAAAGAGATAACAAGAGTAGGGGAGAATAATACAAGAAAAATCAATGTAAGAATCCTTGCAGCAACCAATAAAAATCTGGATGAAGAGATACAAAAAGGAACATTCAGACAGGATCTATATTATAGATTAAACGGATTTCATATTTATGTTCCTCCGCTAAGGGAGAGAGGTTCGGATATAATTTTACTTGCTGATTATTTTATACAAAAATATTCAAAGGAACTGGGTAAGATTATTACAAGACTGGATACACCTTCAATTGATATGCTGATGAAATACCACTGGCCCGGAAATGTCAGGGAGCTTGAAAACTGCATTGAAAGGGCATGTCTTTTAACAAATGATGATACAATCCATTCACATAATCTGCCTCCTTCCCTGCAGATGAAGTCAGTGAGCGCAAAGGATCAGAAATTGGGCAAATTTGATCTTTTAGTAAAAAATTATGAAATAGAATTGATAACAGAGGCTTTGAAACTAACCAATGGCAATCAGGCAAAAGCAGCAGAACTTCTGGACACCACCAAGAGAATACTGCAGTATAAAATAAACATATATGATCTGGATTACAAAAGGTATAGAAACAAGAAGTAGATTTATATAATTTATAAAATTAATAGATTATTTTAATTTGTAAATAAATCCGATTTATTATGAAAATTTCAACTTTCTTATATATAATTTATATCATGAAAATATTCAATGCTGTTATTTTACTTATTTCAATGGTGCTTATTTTTATATTGTTAAATTGTGTAACTAATTTTGATGATGAAGGGAAAGATACTAAATTCCCATGGGTGTCGGCAAATCCGGGACTTAAGGAGAATAACGGTTCGGTTCATGACATTCCGGGTCCGCATGCTGTTTCAGGAACAACCGTAGATGTGACACAAGCACCTTATAACTGCAATACTGCAGATGACAATAATGACGACAGACCCGGTATTGAGGCGGCAATTAATGCAGCACAACCCGGAGATGAAATATATTTTCCAGACGGTACATATAATTTAAAGACCGCATGGTCAACTGATTCTACTTTTCCTAAATCAAATATCAGGCTTAAAAGCAGCGTAAATTTAAGAGGTGAAAGTCAGGCAGGTGTAATACTAAAAACCGATTTCGATGATTTATATACTGAAAGCGATAAGGACGGAACAAACAGCTATTATGTTATAAGAGGTTTTCTGACAAATAATGTTTATATAAAAAACTTAACCATAACTGCCGCTTGGAACAGGACATATTCCACAAGCACTTCAGTAAATAACCCACAGCACGGCGGTCCGAACATTTGCATTAATCTTCATACATGGTCAACAAGCACTGTTGCAGTATATAATATTTATATTGAAAATGTTACTGTTGAGAAATTCGTCAATATCGGAATTAATGCAGGCACCGGCTGTCATGATGTTGTGTTCAAAAACTGCACTGCGCAAAATGCAACAGATCTTGCCGGCGGCGGATGCGGCTACGGATTTCAGTTCGCAGGATTCAATTCAGGACCCGGTCTTACTGTAAATCCTAATCTCGGTTATCCAAGAGACAATTACTGGAACATGATGGACGGCTGCACAACAACAAGCCAGTACATCAGACATGCGGCAATTATACAGAACTGGTCCCATAATAATCTGATCACGAACTGCAGTTTCAGTAATACAAGAATTGATTCTATTGATATGCACGGCGAAGATGAATATAACAATGAAATATCTTATAATAACATTTCCAATTGTCCCGGTGAATCGGCAATCGGAGTGGGAAACAGCGGGGGAACAGCACATGATAAATCCGGTCCTCATAATTATATTCATCACAATACAATAATAAACTGCAAATACGGAATATCGGTCCAATTCAACACTCCATTTACAAGGATTGAAAATAATACAATAAGTGGTTTTACAGCATCCAATGGCAGGGGAATAAGACTTGGCAATGCGCCTTATACGATCGCAAAAGATAATATTATTCAGAATAACAATGGTTCATCCTATTCGGGATTTTATTTTTATACCGACATTGCAATGGGAGTTGAACCTGCAGGCAGTCCCACTTACTGCACGATCACAGGCAACAGCGTACTTAATAACAGTAATGCAACTGCTTTTAATATTTTAGCCGGTTCAAATAATACATTTTCAGGCAACACGGCAAGCGGAAATGCGAACAATATTTTGCCTTAGATTTTTTTATTTTAATTTTCTTTTGTAGTATTCTTGATAAGTGTTTTATAATTTTTAATTACTTCATTTCCAATGATATGATCCGAAAAAATAACCTCTTCAAATATATCTGCGATTTTGTTTAAGTTTACTATCAGGACATCATTTGTTTTGTTTAAAAAAGCGGTCAGATTATTGATATATTCCTTTGGTGCAAGATATCCGTAATATTTAACCCCTTTTTTTTCACCCCATTTTATTACATGCATAAATGATTTGATAATGCTGTTTATCTCTTTTTTTTTCTTTTTTGATATTTTTTTCATATTTTTTATATGAATAATATTCAGTTTTTTATTTATTCCATCAATATTTTTATTTATGCTGACTGTAGCCCTGATATTTGAAAATAAAGCTTTGAAAAACTTTATTGTTGAGTCAATTATTGATTTTATAAAGGAGAAAAATAAATTTATTTTTCTTTTTAATTTTATGTTTTTTAAATTTAATTTTTTAAAGAACGGCTTGAACAAAAAAATGAAAATAAGTATCAGCATAAATGCTATAGCTGTAATAAAGAGAGCGGCTGTAATATAAATAAAAATTTTAAATAAAATTTTATCATTGACTAATTTATTGAAGGATTCGATTTGCTGCATCCTGTTGCTTTGAGTTTCCCTCATCTTGTCGAACAAAGGATTTGTCTCTCTCCTGGGAGGACCCGGAAATAATCCTGAAATTAAACTCAATAAATAAACTAAATCACTGTAATTGAACAATTTTAAATATGAAGATAAAATCAGAGAGATGATAAAAGTGACAGATAAAAAGATGAAAATAAAAGAAAGCTTATCATTTTTGATTTTATTATCCAATAAAAAACCTTTAAAAAGCATTTTCTGTTCATCTGTATAAAAGTTTATAACAGAGATTGTGATAAAACTGAAAATTGAATTTATCGTTATGGCTATAACCGTTGACAGCTTTAATTGAATATTAGATAGATAATAGATCAGAACAAGAAAAAATATTATCAGCTGAAAATAGATGATTATTTTTTTGATGCTGCTTAAATCAAAAAATGCTTCCTGAGAAACAAACTGTGAATTTCTTAATATATCCGAAAGATATTTTCCTTTTTTATTTTTTACGTCATTGAATAATATTTCTCTTGATCTGAAATTTCTATGAATATTGAATGATAAGAACCATTGTAAAAATACCAGTAATACAAGATAAAATACAAAAATTAGTACTCCGTCGAGCAATACATAATAAATTACTGAACAAATAACAATAATAAAAATGCATTCCCTGATCCTGACCAGATAATCGGAATATTTTTTATCATATAAATTACTAAAGATTGATTCTGCTATTCCTGAAAATATTATACTTAAAACCAGATAGAACGGAATATTAAATGAAGTTAAATTGTTTATTATTCTGTCATAAGTTATTAAAAATAAATATGGTGTAAAAATTGAAAAAAATGGATGAATAAACGATCTGTTCAAATCAAACTGAAGTCTTTTCATATATTATTTTTCTCTCATCTATCTTATAATAGTACAAATCAATTCCAAGTCTTTTTTTCAGATCATGATTTAAATTTGTTTTTTCTTCACTGAGTAAAAAAACATCAAAAAGCAGATTATCCTTTTTAAACTGATAAAAGCAGAAAAGCTCTTCCATGCTGATTTTCGGTGTTATTAAAATGATACGGGTTCTTCCCGGAAGTTGAATTTTTGTCCCTGCAATCATTCCGATTAAATTTTCAAAGGCTTCCGAAGTATTAATCATTGCCAGGGATTCAAGTATCATTACTGCATGATTATGTCCGTTTTTTATTGGAAAATACACGTATTTATTGTTTATTTTTCCGTTTGATATTAAACCTATGTTTTGTTTTTGATTGGTGAAATAAAACACAAGTGAGCTTGCGATTTCAATCGCGTTTTCTGAATGGTTAAATCTGTATCTTAACGGGAAATCATTTAAATTTAAATTCAATAATATCATTACAGTAGAATTTAATGAATATTCATATTCCATTGTATGAAGCTTGTTCATTTTAGCAGAGATTTTCCAGTTTATCCTTTTTAAATCATCTCCATTAATGTATTCTCTCACGGTTTTGAACAAGGTAGTGTCTTCATAAATTTTATTTGAACTTTTTATGATCCCAACAGGTATTCCTTCCCTGATATTTATAAAAAATTTATAAATATCAGGATAAATTATTATCTGGCTGAAAGAGTTAATTGTTTTTTCCCACGGATAAAAGCCCAAGGGGTCACTTCCGTTTATTTTTATGGGCCCGATTATAAATAATCCTCTTTTATAGGCATTTACAAAATAACTTAGATTTATCTTTCCAAATTTATTTAATCTTATTAAAAATTTACCGCTTTCCTTTAATGAAAGTAAACCTGTATTGTCCTTTATAAATAAATAATTAGCCTGCAGAAAACTTTTATTTTTTAAAGTCAGCTCTATTTCAATGTTATGATTTTTATAGCTTCTTATGATATTTTTTTTATGATATATTTCGATGTTTTCGAATAAAATTTTACTGTAAACATATGATAAAATATTGATTATTAAATAAGATATTGTCAGGAATTTTATCATCCAATCCGAAAAAAAAAGAAGAAAAAAGAACGCCAATAATATTGAAAACAAATTTCTTAATTTCAATAGTATTCCTTTAAAGCCGGAGCATTAAGAGAATTCATTATATCGGATAATACTTCTTCTTCTTTCATGCCCTTTATTAAGCAGTCTGAGGTCAATATCATTCTTTTTGAAAATACAGGAATAACAAGCTCTTTTATATCTTCAGGTATAACATAATCCCTGCCTGAAAGGCATGCAAGACTTTGCGAACCTCTATAGAGGGCAAGTGCCCCCCTTGGTGATATACCCAATGATATGAACTTTGATCCCCTTGTTTTTTCAACAATATCAAGAATATATTCAGTTATTGATTTGTGGACATGAACATTTACCACTGTTTTCTGCAGTTCGATGATCGTTTCACGATCTGATACTGCTTTTAAATCTGTTACAGGATGACTGATCCTTCTCTGGGATTCGAATATTTCCTTTTCATAATTTCTTTCCGGGTATCCCACTTTGCATGAAAGGAAAAACCTGTCCTTCTGAGCTTCAGGCAATGGGAATGTGCCTTCAAAGTCTATGGGATTTTCCGTTGCCATTATTATAAAAGGTTTGGGAAGCTCTATCATTTTACCTTCAACCGATACCTGTGCCTCTCCCATTGCTTCTAAGAGAGCAGACTGTGTCCTTGGAGTTGCACGGTTTATTTCATCTACAAGTATGATATTTGAAAAAACAGGGCCTTTATGAAATGTAAAATTGAAATCTTTTGGATTATAAATTGAAACGCCGATAATGTCGGCAGGCAGAAGGTCAGGAGTACATTGTATCCTTGAAAAAGTACCACCAATGCTCTGCGCAATGGCTTTTGCTAAAATCGTTTTTCCGACACCCGGCACATCTTCTATAAGAACATGCCCGTTTGATAATATCGCAGCAGCGATCTTTTTGAAGACATCCTCTTTGCCGAAAAAAACTTTCTTAATATTGTTGTAGATATTATTGTACCAGTCTGATATCTTTCTTATGTCGTTTTTGTCCATATGAAATAATAGCTCCTTTAGAGTGCGATTTTATCATTAAATCAGAAATAGCACTATAAAAAAATTTGAAATTTTAATTGATGGGTAATTATAGTTTTTTTCTGCTGTTTATTAAAATAAAATAAACTGCTCCAGATAAAAAAGATGATACTCCGGCAAAAAATGACACCCAGTTATATTTTTCAGGAAATTTATCAAAAGATGAATAATTGATAAAACTGTTTAACCAGAACATTAATGATACTAAAATCATGATTATAAAAATTACATTTATATTAACTTTTGAATTTTTTTGAAAGAAATAAATTATGATAAGTACTATCAAGATGCCTGAAAGCGATATTATTATGGGCGAAATAACAGGCGCAAACCACGGCACCGGGATTAAAAAAAGCACATCCCAGTCCAGCAAGGTCTTGGGCCAACCCTCTATAAAATGCAGGGTAACGTAATAAAAAATGTCCCAAACAGCAAAACTGTACACAAAAAATGAAAATCTTAAGATGTTTTTATTGACCGCTAAATATGATATTGCAAATATCACGGCAAGTGTACAAAACTCCCTTATCATTTCAACAATAATCGTTGATTTATCTATTTCTATCAAATTAAAATCGAAACCTTCAGGATAGTATATAAGTCTTAAATAATAAACAATAGATCCCTCAATGAAGCCGAAAGAAATCCCGAAAACCGATAAAAAAATTATTATTTTTAAAAGGTTTGTTTTATTATTGTTCTTTTCTGCAATTTGATTCATTAATTAATGATTATAATTTATATTTCAATATAGAAAATCATTTTTAAAAAAGGTTTACACATATAAAATTTTTTTTTATAATCAGGTTATATAAAAATACAAGCAGGTTAATTTAACATATTATCTTGCATTATAAAATTTATTAAAAGGGGTGTATAATGAATAAAAACAGATTTAAAATTGTTTTTTTAATGTTTATCTGCATATTACTATTAAGTTTCGGTTTTAATCCTGCAAATGCACAGGAAAATAAAGAAGCTTTCGGTACTTTTGTTGTCCCTGATTTGGGAAGTCCGATAGGATGGGCAAGTGTTAATTATTTGGGACAGGATGGAACAACAGGAGGTAAGGGAGGCGAGGTTGTACATGTTAATAATTATGATGATCTGAAAACACAACTCTCAAGCGGCGGAAAAAAGATCATAGTAGTTTACGGTAAGATAATGAAAGATCCTAAATCTAAGGACATAGTTCTGTTTGTAGAAGGCAATAAAACAGTTATTGGTGCTTTTGGCACAGCTTATCTGGATAATTTCGGTTTATTTATAAGCGGCAGTAATGTAATTATCAAGGATCTTGACATATGGAACGGCGGAGTAGGGGATGAGGAAAACTATGACGGCATTCAGCTGGGTACAGAAGCTCATCATGTCTGGATCGATCATTGCACTGTTCATGAATGCCTTGATGGTGCTATAGATCCTTCAAAGCAGAACAGATTTGTGACAATATCTTACTGTTACATTTATAAACAGGACAAAACCATGCTGATCTGCGGAAATGACGGAGATTCATTGGCAATTAAATCCATGAAAAAAAGGGACTTAAGAGATACATATTATACTGTTACGGTTCATCATAATGTTTTTTCCGGTACTTATGAACGAAATCCCAGAGTAAGGTTCGGCCATGTTCATGTTTTTAACAATTTATATGAAAACATAAGAGGCTATTCAATTGGCCTGGGAGTTAATGCAAATATCTATTCCGAATCAAATTATTTTAATAATGGAAATGTTGTGTTCGCAAAATATGACAATAATGACAATCCGGGTTATGTCGTAGATGAAAACAGTATATTTGAGGGCAAATCATATGGTACAAAGAACAGACCCCCGAAATTTTTAAAACGATGGAAGCCTTCAAAATTTTATAATTATACTTTACATGAAGCATCATGGATTAAGGAAAATTTGAAAAAATATGCAGGAACGGGAAAATCAAATCCTTAATTTTTTTTAAAAGATTTAAGGGGGCGCTTTTAAAAACCGTCCCCTTTTTTTTAAAATAAAAATGAAAAAATAAAATTTAATTTGAATTTTTATAAAATAAGTATATAATTTAAAAAAACTTTTAAAAAATAGGTTTAAAATAATACAAGAGTAATATTTACAATTGGATTTGTTGCTTTTGTTTTTATTTAATGAAAAAATCAAGAATTAATAATGATAAAAGGCATTAATAACTTAAAGGAATTTATTTCAAAACATGAAAAATTTGTTTTAAGTACCCATGAGAGTCCTGACGGCGATGCAATTGGTTCGGCTGTTGCTTTTAATGAATTCCTTCACAATCTTGGTAAAACTTCATTTATATTAAATTCTGATCCAACTCCTGATAATTTTAAATTCATTGACATTGATAATGAAGTAATAATTTACAGTGATAAGTATATACTTCCGGATGATATTGATAAATATGCACACATAGTGCTTGATACCAATGATTATAATAATATTGGTTTGGTATATTTTAAATTAAAAGATCTAGTTATTGACAGATTTATTATAGATCATCATGAAAGCGGCGGTCTTTTATCGGATTCAAACTTTATAAAAATTGAAACATCAAGTGTATCAGAAATAGTATTTCAAATTTATACTTATTATAAAATGAAAATATCTTTTAAGTCTGCCCAGGCAATATTTGCCGGTATGGTGTTTGATACCGGATCTTTCAGATATCCAAAAACATCCCCTGATACACTTAAAGCTGCTGCGGAGTGTATAAACTGCGGAGTTGTGCCTTTTTTTGTTTATGAACAGATATGGGAACAAAATTCTTTAGCGGGTTTTAAATTGAGAAGTAAAATTTTATCTACAACTGAAACCTTTCTTGACGGGAAAATGATAGCAATGAAGCTGACTCCTAAAATGATCGAGGAGACAAATGCCTCATTTGCCGAAGGGGAGACTATGATCAACATGCCTCTGACCGTAAAAGGAGTGGTTTTAAGCGTACTTGTTAAACAGAATATTGAAGGACCTGTAAAGGTGAGCATGAGGTCAAAAGGTGAAATTGATGTTGCTGATATTGCAATGAAGAACGGCGGCGGCGGTCATAAAAATGCAGCAGGATATAAATCAAACAAATCTTTTGATGAAACTTATAAATATGTTGTGGATATTCTTTTAAAACTTTTTAATTAAGGTAACTGTTATATTCTCTTATTTAATAAATTAAAGAGTTTAAATATATAATACCGATAAAATAATATTATGAAAAAACGAATAATTGCATTTTATCTTTTAATCTGTATAAATATATTTCCGGAATTAAAATTTGAACCTGTATCCCTCTATGATGACAAGAGTTCTCTTTTCTGTTCTATCGAAAAGCTTGCCGGCAGGGTATTCAATAAAACACTTTTTTACGGTTTTTATGATAATAATGATTTGAAATTTGAATCTGTTACTTTTTATCCTGAAAAATTGTTTTATTCCTCTCAAAAGGATTGTTTATATATCCAAAACAGAATGGGATTATATTTATATGATTTCAGGGGAAATTCAGTTAATGAAGTTGGTATATATCCCGGTTTTTCAAAAAAGGATGAATATATTGTAAATAAGTTATCGGAAGCAAGCTTTTCACCTGATTTTAAATTTTTGATTGCAAAAGTTAAAAACAGCAATATTACATCTGATATATATCTTTTTGATCTTGAAAGGAATAATAAAACCAAGATCATTGATGAAGTGGAAATTTTACCTGGAGTCCCTGCAGGATGCTGGTCTGATGATTCCAATTATTTTCTCTATCAGAAGAACGGAAATATTTATTATTTCTCTCTTATTGATTTTCAAAAAAATAAGCTTTTGTCTGAAGAGCTTCGCATTATCGGGAAGGGCAAGCTTTCAAGTACAAAATGGACTCAGGACAGCCAGTTGATTTGGGTTGAAGACAATCTTATATATAAGGCTGACAGCAGGCAGTTTTATTCCAGGTCGATTTACAGCAAATATTTAAGGCAGGGCAATATCATAGGGAAGATCAATTTTGATTTTGATCCTTCTTTTGATTATTTCAGATACAATGATATCTGCAGGAATTTTATACTTGTACAGAATTTTAATTCGATATATTACAATTCCCTTGACAATAAACTTGTATCAATACCTTATCTGAAACTGAATGAAAAACTCTCATTCAATGATGCTATTATATTTGATACCGGAGAAGGTATTATATTGATCGATGAATTAAGCAACGGTAAAGTGACAAAAAAGATATTATTGATTGTTAAGATTAATGATAATTTTATTTTTAAGGAATTTAATCCCGATGAGTTGAAAACCGCAAGAATTAATGATGTTGAAACTGACAATAACTTTTCAAAATTTGTTGTTTCTACATCAAAAGGTGCTTTTTGTTATAATTTTTCCGATTTAAAATTATTATGGAAATATGACAGTGAAGAGATAGTAAGCTCATGCAGTTTGAATAACGGCTGGGTTTTGGGCGGAGTAAGAACCACCCTTAGCACGGAATCTGCATCAAATACCTTCAAGCCGCTGTTTGCAAGTTCATTTACGGATGCCGGTTTTGTCAATAATCTTATCGGCATTACAACAGATAATAAAAATTACATAATTAATAAGAACAATAAATCTTTAACAGAAATCAAAGATCAGGATTTTAAGCTGAATAAAAATACAAAATCAGGAAACTTCAGGCTTTTATCAAGAGATATAAACAAAGGTTTTTATAAAAATGAAATTTTTATAAAGGATTTATATTCCGGAGAGCAGCAGCCTGTAATCGGCGAGCCTATTTTAAGATATCAGTTATATCAGCCTGAGTCTCTAAAAGGAATTGACTATTTTAAGGAGCCAAATCCGGAAAAGCATGAAATAGCTTTAGTATTTGACTGCATCCAAACAGCTGAAGGTATTTATCAGATTTTGACCAATATTGATTATTATAACATAACAGCCTCTTTTTTCATAAATGGAACTTTTATGGAAATAAATCCTTTGATTACAAAGGAAATGGTTCACTTCAATGTTGAAATGTGTAATATGTTTCAATATTATGTAAATCTGGTTGATACAGATTTTTTCATTGATAAAAATTTCATCAGACAGGGCTTAAGTTCCAATGAAGAATACTTTTTTAAACTTACAGGGAAGAATTTCAGTCCCTTCTGGCACTCTCCGAAATATGCATACAATGAAACATTGATCCAGTACGGAAAAGCCGCAGGCTATAAGTTTGTAATATTCAATATAGACAGCTATGACTGGGTGGGCATGACTAATACGGAACTTTCAAAGGATTATTATATGTCAAGCTCCGAAATAATAAAAAGAATAGTTGAAAATATCAAGCCGGGTCAGATCATAGCATTCAATGTAGGTAAGAATAGTTCTGTAAGGGAAGACTGGTTATTTAATAACATGGATCTTTTAATAAGTGAGCTTGTAAGGTCAGGTTATACATTTACTACAGTAAGCGATATAATGAAGAAATACAGGAAGGATAGCAGGTAAATTTTAAGAATTTTTTTTGTAATAATCTTGAATTAATTCTTCAATTGGTATATATTTTATCAATAATCAAAATTACATGGAGATTTATTTATGAAAAAGAGTTTTTTACTGGTTTTATTAATGATTTTTTTGATAATTTTATTTTTTATAGCCTGTCCTGTTGATCAGGAGATAACGTCTGATGATGAAAACAGCAGCAGCAGCAGTAATAACAGTACAGGTACCAGCAGCAACAGCAGTGCCGTCACAAGCAGTACAGGAACCAGCAGTTCAGTTTCCGCAGTTGATGACATGGATATCTGGGTTGATGTTTGGACCATGGATGACAAAACAAGCGGCTATTCGATGTATTATGCCCATGCTCATCTGAGGAGAGACAGCGATGAAAATACACCTATGTTCAATAATGCCGTTATAACAGTAAATGGACTTACACTGGATTTTGACGATTCCTATGGTGAAAACGGTCGTTTTTCATATGAAGGATCGGGGTTGAGTTTAACCGTCGGAAGCAATGTAACGATTATTGTTTCCCATCCTGCAATTACCACTTTAAATTTTACAATGACTGTGCCCCAATTTGTAACAACTTTGAATACAAGTGTATCCATTGATGCATTTCAGGCGCAGGCAGTTCCGACGAATCTCACTCTAAGCTGGAACAGTGCTACCTGTGATTATTATGTTCCCTTTATAGATATGATATGGGAGGATATGATATGGGGCTCCGGAGTTTCTACAACAGACACGTCTTATCTTTTTACTCCCGATGATATTGAAGAGGATCCAGAAGAAGGACCACCCAATTATATCGGCTTTGAAGTTGAAACTTACAATGAGATTTGGGACAACAACAGCAACGGCTGGTATTGTTTTACGGTAGGGTCACAGCATATTCCTGTGATATCAAATGAGCCTGAAGAAGTCGGAAATATTTTTAAGAGCATACTTAACAGCAGTAAATCGGCAAAGCTGCCCGGTTTCGTTAAAAAGAAAGTAAAAAGCAGGGTATACAGGGAAAAAAGATAACTTTTTTTTAAAATTATTTGTATATAATATAAGAACACGGATATAAAAACTATCCGTGTTTTTTTATTTTATCAAGAATATCAGCTATTTCTTCCCTTAATATTTTCGATGCTTTATTTAGATTTCTTAAGAAATCTAACAATGTGTATTTATCAGCTCTATCAGTTCCTATTAATAAAGGAAGAAAAGGTATATTTTTGTAATTATTCAACAGATGAAATGTTTCCATGTCAATGAGCCTGATATTTTCTTTCAGGAACTCTTCACCTGTTTTTTTATCAGTCAGCGGTTTGTCAACTGTTGCCAGACCTCTGTAAATTGCATAATCATTAATTTTATTTTTAATTTTATCAGGCAGATTTTCAAAATTTAATTTTAAGGTATCTTCGTTATAAACTGCAAAAGAAGGTATTACAGGTTTTAAAAGCTCTGTATCATTGCCCAGAACAGCACATGTCCCTGCTTTGATAATCAAATCTACGTTATCAAAGTTATTATTTTTGGCAAAATCCAGAACTTTCTTTCTGCCGATGCCGGTTATATAAACCTTAACCGAAAGATTATCCGATTTATAAACATAACAGTTTTTTTCTTTCTTGAATTTATATTTTGAATGAAAGAGTAGTTCGCCTGCTTCCTTTTTTATGGCGCATAAGATTACGATTTCGCCTGCCATGTTATATTTATAATAAAATATTTTTATTTTGTCACAGGAATTTTTATAAGTCAGATGTTTAACTTCAAAAAAATTAATGAAATATAATGTTGATATATATAAGGATGACGATCTGATATATATCAGATAAAAAGTTGATATATATCAGGCTGACTACTTGATATATATAATAAAATAATTTGATCTATATCAGATGGAACACTTGATATATATCAGACGGTATTACGGTTATATACATCATAATCATATAGAAAAAGAAAAAAATTTATAGACAGAATTAAAAAAATTTTGCATAAATGGACTAAATTACGGGGCATAGCGCAGTCCGGTTTAGCGCGTTTGGTTCGGGACCAAAAGGTCGGAGGTTCAAATCCTCTTGCCCCGAATTTATTTAATTGCTGAAATTCTTATACTCTTCATAGATTTTAAGAAGTTCCATCAACTCTTTTTTTGATAGTATCAGGTTATCAACAAGTATTTCGCCGAGCTTTCTCTGTTTTGTTCTTATAAACCTTTGGATCATTAAGGCTTCATATACATGTTTGCCTGTTACTTTTCCATTGGTTTTTTTTATTAAAAATTCGCCAAATTTATCCTTACTCATATTTTATACTCCAGTCAATGTTTATAAGGTACTTCTAAAATCCTGTTAATTAGGTTTTTAGAAACAATAAAGTTTTTTCAAAGTGCCATATACTATAAGAATTTATAGTATCCTTCTTCCCATTATAGTTTCTATACATTAACTCTAATTTCCACATTAAATTTGCACAAATTTTTAATTTTTAAGAAGTGACTTTTTCGCACACTTTTTAATATAATTATAGTTTAATTTTATAAATTCTGCCAGTCTAATATACAATAAATTTACTTCTTTAAATCCGCTAAAAAGTAAATTTTTTCATTTATTTATATAATAAATTGACTTAACGACATATAATTATTTAAAATATATTTATGTTTAGAATTAGAGTTATATCCAATTTTTATTATCCCTCAAATAAAAAAATAATAAACAATATTCAAAATATTATCAGGAAACAATTTCCTTATGAGAAAGAGGAATATATAAAGAATATTCCTGCACAAATTGAAGACCCTTTAAGATTTCAATTTAAAACTATTTTATTTGCTGCAGATGATTTTAAAAATAATGTCAGGGGATTCAGTCTTCTTTTTCATTTTCCTGATTTAAAATTCTGCTTTCTTGATTATATCGCTACGGATAAAAAAATAATAGGCAGAGGGATCGGCGGAGCATTATATGAAAGGATGAGAGAAGAGACTTTTTCTTTAAAAGCCATAGGTCTTTTTTATGAATGTCTTCCCGATGATCCTGTATTATGTAAAGATCCTGAGATATTGAAGCAGAACATTGCAAGACTTAAGTTTTATGAAAGGTAC
Organism: Spirochaetota bacterium; assembly: GCA_016935915.1. Lineage (GTDB taxonomy): Bacteria > Spirochaetota > GWE2-31-10 > GWE2-31-10 > JAFGQB01 > JAFGQB01. The sequence continues at coordinate 3,273 of JAFGQB010000136.1, read as the reverse complement.
GGTGCTACACCGATAGTTAATACAAAATATGAAACACCGATCAAAGAAGGAGGAGACAATCCCCCTTATCTTGTTTTTGATGACTGTGGAACACAAAAGGTTTTAACAAGAAACAAGGCAAAAAAAATAGTCAGGGCAATTTTGGAGAGAAAGTATAAAGATATATGCACTGATGAATATATAGAAATGGTAGTCAACTCTTTTAAGGATGATCCTGTCAAACTGCGTCCGATAAAATATATAAAAAATGAAAAAATTATATCCAGATTAAAATCACAAATCAGATTAACTGAAAAGAGAAAGATTATTTTAATAGTCAGCGAAAAGCATAATATTCACCATGTCCGCGATAGAGGTTATGTTGAAGCACCTGTCAGAATTTCATCGATATTGAATGAAATTGAAAAGAGCGATCTTTTTCTAAGGTTAAAATCCGAACATTATCATGTGAAACATATAAAGGAAGTGCATGAAATTGATTTTTTTAATTATTTAAAGAAAGTTTGTAAAAATGTTGAGCCTAACAGGTCTGTTTATCCTTATGTTTTTCCGATCAGAAACAGTGCCAGAATGCCCAAAGAATTACCGATCAGAGCAGGCTATTACTGCATCGATACTTTTACACCAATCAATAAAAACGCTTTCAGTGCAGCAATTCATGCAGTTGATTGCGCATTATCAGGAGCAGATAAAATTTTAGAAAATCATCAGTTAGTATATGTTCTTGTCAGACCTCCTGGGCATCATGCAGAAAGAAAAGCTTTTGGAGGCTTTTGCTATTTTAATTCTTCCGCTATAGCGGCTCATTATTTAAGCAATTTCGGAAAGGTTGCAATGCTTGATATAGATTATCATCATGGTAATGGACAGCAGGATATTTTTTATTCAAGAAATGATGTTTTAACAATATCGATTCATGGTCATCCTTCTTTTGCTTATCCTTATTTTTCCGGTTTTTCCGATGAAAAAGGTGAAGGTGAAGGGTTTGGTTTTAATAATAATTTTCCTCTTCCAGAAAAGATAGATAAAGCAAAGTATTTTGAAACATTAAAAACTGCATTAAAAAAAATCAAGAAGTTCAAGCCAGATTTTTTAGTTGTTCCTTTTGGACTTGATACAGCTAAAGGAGATCCGACAGGCACATGGCTATTAACAGCAGAAAGTTTTAAAGAAATTGGATTATTAATTGGAAAATTAAAATTGCCGACACTTGTGGTTCAGGAAGGCGGATACAGAACAAAGGTACTTGGTATAAATGCATTAAGTTTTTTTAATGGATTGTGGGTTGGGACATATGGATCTTAAAGACGGATAATGATCTCTAATTTTTATCTTAACTACATTATAAAATCTTATGTTTTTTTCATTGATATTAATTTTTAAAATTTATTACTGATACATTTTCTGCAATTGAAACAGGAAGTATTGAATTCAAAGATCGAGTTTAAAAAAACTGTAATTATCAGAATTTTTAAAAAGATATAATTTAAAATAATTTTATATATTTTTGATTATTTATGATATATTCAAAAAAAAACAGGGGAGCACGCTCCATTGTTTTATTATTATTTGGAGTTTTTTTTAACTTATATTATGGCTGATAATATTAATAATATTTGGATAAGCGATAATAATGATGGTACTTATAAAAATCCTGTTATTTTCGGTGATTATTCTGACCCTGATGCGATAAGGGTTAAAGATGATTTTTATCTGGTCTCTTCCAGTTTTAACTGTATCCCTGGCTTACAGATATTGCATTCAAAGGATTTGGTGAACTGGACCATTAAAGGGAAAATTATTGATAAATTACCCCCTTATGATGTTTATGCTAAACCAAGGCATGGATGCGGTGTCTGGGCGCCAAGCATCAGATATAATAACGGAGAATTTTATGTTTATTTTGCTGATCCAGATTACGGCATTTATATGTCAAAAACTGATGATCCTTTCGGTAATTGGGAGCCTTTAATCCTGGTTAAGGAAGCTAAAGGAAGGATAGATCCATGCCCTATTTGGGATGATGACGGCAGTGTTTATCTTGTACATGCTTGGGCAAAAAGCAGAGCAGGTTTTAAGAACATATTAACTTTAAATAAGATGAATAAAGAGGGAACAAAGATCACAGATGAAGGAGTAATAATATTTGACGGGACTATCACTCAGCCTACTATAGAAGGTCCTAAATTTTATAAAAAATATGGTTATTATTATATATTTGCTCCGGCAGGTGGTGTGGTAAACGGCTGGCAGACTGTATTAAGGAGTAGAAATATTTATGGACCTTATGAAGAAAAGGTTGTTTTATATCAGGGCAATACCGGCATAAACGGTCCGCATCAGGGTGCATGGATTGAACTTGAATCAGGTGAATCATGGTTTTTACATTTTCAGTCTAGAGGTGCTTATGGAAGAATTGTTCATCTTCAACCTATGTTTTGGATGGATAACTGGCCGGTCATAGGTTTAGATAGTGATAATGATAATAAAGGTGAACCTGTTTTAAAATATAAAAAACCGGATGTCGGCAGTTCTTATCCGATTGCTGTTCCTCAAAACTCTGATGATTTTGAAGAAAATGAACTTGGTTTACAATGGCAATGGCATGCTAATCATAAAGAGAGCTGGATGAGTCTTGCTGAAAAAAGAGGCTGCTTAAGATTATATCCATATCCTGTCTTTAAAAATTTTAAAAATTTCTGGGATGTTCCAAATCTATTATTACAGAAGTTTTGTTCTGATTTTTTTATTGTTACTGCAAAATTGACTTTTTATCCATATTCCGAAGATGAGAAAGCAGGTTTAATCATAATGGGAAGAGATTATTCTTACCTGTCTTTAAATAAAACGGATAAAAATAAAATGAAATTGTCTCATGTTGTATGTATAGATGCAGAATCCGGAATGATAGAAAAAGAGATAGAAGAGATATTTCTCGATACCGATACAGTTTGTTTAAGAGTAAAAATAATGAATGATGAGGAATGTTTTTTTTCTTACAGTACCGATGATCATTGTTTCAATGATTTAAAGATGGGTTTTACAGCCAAGAAAGGGAACTGGATCGGCGCAAAAGTCGGACTTTTTTGCATAAATTTTAATAAGAATCAAAAGCGATCAGGATATGCCGATTTTGATTGGTTTAAAGTTGAATAAAATTAAAATGAAAAAATATTAGGATGAATGTCGAATAAAAATATAATAAACAGATAGTCTTTTAGACATTCAGTTTTTCTGTCATTGCGAAGGCTGAAAGCCTGAAGCAATGACTTG
>JAFGQB010000018.1 GCA_016935915.1 Spirochaetota bacterium | reverse complement strand
TTATTGATGGGTCTGTTTTTTTTATTCCATTTATTACTTCATTTAATTTCATTATTGTTTTTCCATAAATTAATTTATAATAATATACTTATAACGTTCGCAATTTTTAAAAAGTTGATTTTAAAAATTTTTTATTTAATTCTAAAATTTTTAAGGAATCAGTCAGGTCTTTTTCATTGAAAACTTCTAATATTAAAGTTTTATCATAGTTTTTTAAAAAGTCAAATATAACTGATAAATGTTCACCTTTTATATTGTCAAGTGACAAATGATCTTTGTTGTCATTAAAGCCGTGGAGATGGATCACTCCGATTTTATCTTTGAAAACATTTATAAATTTATTAAAGTCTAAACCATTTAAAAACAGATGTCCTATATCAAAACAAATATTAAAATTTTTTTTTAATATTATATCGCTGAAGTATACCAGGTCAAAACCTGTGTTTTCTATAAAAATAGAAGATGGATCAATATTTAATTTGCTTTCAAGTTTATTTAAAACCTCTTCAAATTTAACATGGTTTTCCATGTTAAGTTCAATCAGATCATTTTTTAAAAAATTGTATCTGTCAATATGCAGAATATATTTTTGAATTTCAAGAATTTTTGTTTTTTCAATTATTCGATTTATTATTCTAACAGAGTTTTCAAATTCATCTTTTTCAGGATGTAACAGTCTAAGATCAAGAGGCAGATGTATTATAAAAGATAACCCGGAATTCCTTTTAATTTTAATAATTTCATTAATAGTTTCGGTATTGATCAGATCTTCAAGGTAGTCCTTCCCAAAGTATAAAAGTTGTATGACATTAAAATGATCTTTTAAAAATTTTATGTTTTTAATTAAATTATTTTTTTCATCATGGAGAATATATGAAGTGGTTCCAAGTGTAAAATTAAATCTGTTTTTATAATTTAGCATATTTTGATAACTCTGCTTATTATGAGTATAATTGCAGGGATACAAAGTTCAACAAGTTCATTTAATGCTCCGAGCACATCCCCTGTCACTCCTCCGATTTTTCTATAGGAATAAAGTTTGAACAATAATGTAATAATGAAAACTGTACATATTGCAGAAACGGTTATAACTAAAAAATTAACTGAACAAGAATTAAACAATAAAAATAAAGTCAATATTAAAACCGTAACAATAGTTATCGTAATAAAAACTAATGCATTGATTTTGCCGATTAAAAACTGCCCGGTTCCGCTTTTTCTGGGATAAACCGAAATAGATGCAAGAAATACCATAGCATACTTTGATAAAACAGGGATTATTAAGAAGTATATTATCAAAAATGGACAGGAAAGCATAATTTTTATAACTGCTGTTTTAAGTATAATAAATATTATGCCTCCGCCTACAGCATAACTGCCTAAATGAGGATCCTTCAAGATCACAAGCCTTTCTTCTTTAGATTTTGAAGTTAAAAAAGCGTCAAAAACGTCCAAGAGTCCGTCTAAGTGTAAAAATTTCGATAGTACAAGAGGTATAGTTACTACTATTATACTTAATAAGATTTTATCTATATTATTTAAATATTTTGCTGTTAAGTAAATTATCAGCCCATAAAATAATCCCACAATTGGATAAAATATTACGGATATAGAAATATTTTTTTTCTTATAATTTATTTTATTTAATAGAGGAAAGGGAAGAGCTGTGAGAAAAGAAAAGGCAATAATCATAGAGAAAAAAAGATCTTTCAAATTAAAGTCCTTTACTTTAACCTGACTGGAATGCCGTAAATACAGTGATAGACAAAATCTGACATATAAGCGGTTATCTGATTAATTCTACCAAGCATATCACGAAAGTCTCTTGCCGCGATGTTATCAGGAACGATCCCTGAACCTGCTTCATTTGATACCAGAATTATTGTTTTGTCATTCTCATTTAAATTAAATAAATCATTAAAAATACCATTGTTAATATTTAATCCTGATTTTATTACCAAATTCATCTTTGATTGATTGTAATCTTTTGCACTGTATTTTTTATTTAAGAAAAGGCTGAATATATTGTTTAACCTGTCATCTATGAATTCTTCATAAATTATATTTTCCATTCTGTGATAAATATTCCCCAGCCATGTGGTCAAACATTCCAGAACAAATACATTGTGATATTGATAAATTTCATTGAGAATGAGGTCTATGTTTATGCTTTCCTCATAAGTTATATAGCTATTGCCTCTTCTATTTTTATGTTTTTCTATGCGTTCTTCAAATTCCTTGTCAATTAACTCTGCTGTTGCAATATAGGCTATTTTTTTATTGTTTTTAAATAAGTTGTTTAATTCTTTTGTGAGAGTTTCAGCCAAAGTGCTTTTGCCGGACCTTGCACCGCCTGAAATAAAAATCATTTTATTCATTTTGTTCTTTTCCTTTTATTAAACTGAAGCAGAGTAGAAGGTTTTATATTTTTTGTATAATTAAAATAAAGAGAAATGTCAATAGATATAGTATGATAATTAATGTTTCCCTTTTTTATTTAAAAAAGATCGGCTGATTTACAGCCGGTCTTTTTGTGTTTAAAAAAAAGAGAATTTAAACAGTAAAAGCACTTAAGGATTTTACTAAAAAACAGCTTGTTCCTGGCTATGCCGCAACAGGTTGTTCTGATCTGTCATTTCTTAAAAAGTTCGATGCCCAATAACCAGATTTAACCTGCTTGCCTATAACCTGTTACCATACAGTTATATTAGAGCTTCCGCTGCTTTGATATCCCTCAGTTGCCATCATCTGGTAATTGTGAGTCCCCAGATTCCATCCTTTGCCTGCCCATGCATTAACATGGTTTTGGAAAGTGATGGCAGAGTTTCCTCCGGTGGTTCTTTTTGATGTTCTGACACTCCAGTACTGATAAAAAGTTGCAGTTCCCTGGATGGAAGGTGCATTGACCCTTTGTGTCCTGTATAAATTGTATGTACCGCCGTCACTGGTAACGGTACCTGATGATGTTGCTCCGGGAGGCATCCAGCTGCCCCAGCTGTCAACAACGTAATATTCTATGAGAGGATTAGTCGTCCAGCCATAGAGACATAAATAGCCATTGCCGGATGGTGACCAGACTCCGGCATTGTAGTTTATAGTTCTGCTTGATGATCCGGTACTCCAGCCCTTACCGCAAACAAAATTACCGCAATTGCTCCAGTTAACACTGTAATTACCGCCGCCGTTCAAACCCATAGTTACTGTTCCGCCACCGTCAGTCCAGAATGAATACCACATGCCGTCTGTGCCGGTTTGATTTGTAGATATTGAAGCTTTGATCACATCTGTGCTGTCCAGAACATTTAAGTCTGATACACCTGAATTAATCTTTTCACTAAAAGGATTACAGTTGAACCAGATAAATAAAATAAAAACACCTAATAAAATTAATAATATTATTGTTCCTTTTTTCATTTTTAATTTTCTCCCTTTTTTTAATTAAAAGTTTATAATAATTATGCCAGAAAATCAAATATTACATTTTAAAAATAATACTATTTTTATTCTGTCATAATTACTGCCATACTGTTTTTTTCTTTACATCATTATAATAAATTGCAAAATTTAATTTCAATAATTTCGAATTAGACCAAGGTCATACGGGATTTTTGCATAATCACCATAGCTTCCGTTTACTACACCCTGAATCAATATATCACAATGATTTAAGTCGTTTACTTCCATTTTTATTATTACTTTATGATCAAAATAATTAAATTTCAAACAAAAGCCACTTTATTCTGTTTAAATTTTCATATAATTTTATTGAAATCTGTAAAAATTTGATATATTATACTTTTAAAGAGAATATCTGAAATTATTTTAAACATCTCTTATTCTTTTAAAATGAAAATCATTCATTAATTTATTTTTGAAATATAATCTGTAGTTATACAATAATAAGGAATGGTATAAAAAATGAAAAGTTGTGATGTTATCGATCTTATAGGAAACACACCTTTGATCAAGTTAAGGAATGAAAATATTATAGCAAAGGCAGAATTCCTTAATCCCGGAGGCAGTATAAAAGATCGTATAGCCCTGACCATGATAGAAGCCGCAGAACGTGACGGAACACTGAAACCGGGAATGAAAATCGTTGAGCCCACATCAGGAAATACCGGGATTGGTATAACTCTTGTGGGTATTGCAAAAGGATATGAAGTATTTATTGTTATGCCTGAAGGAATGAGCCAGGAGAGAAAGAACATCATAAAAGTTTTAGGCGGGAATCTTATTCTGACCCCGGATAAAGAAAACATAGCTGGAGCTGTTGCAAAAGCGGAAGAGCTGGTAAAAAAATTCAATGCATTTATGCCGAATCAATTTAAAAATCCTGCCAATCCTTTAACTCATTATGAGTATACCGGCCCTGAACTCTGGCGGCAGGCAGGAGATAAAATTGACGCTTTTGTTTCAGGCATCGGAAGCGGAGGAACAATACAGGGGATTGGTTCCTTTTTAAAGAAAAACAACCCTGATACTTTAATTGTAGCTGTTGAACCGAAAAACGTATCTGCTCTTTTAGGTCATGAGCCGGGTTTACATCAGATACAGGGCATTGGCGACGGATTTATACCGGACATTCTTGATGTCTCATTAATAGATAGAATAATTGAAGTTACTGATGATGATGCAATAGCGACAACACGCGCTCTTGCATCAAGCAATTCTCTTTTATGCGGAACTTCATCAGGGGCAAATGTCTGGGCTGCAAGACAACTTGCCATGGAGCATCCCGATTGGGTGATAGCCACAGTTCTACCTGACAGGGCAGAAAGATATTTCAGCACAGGACTGCTCTGACAGGAAGATGATTTATATTTAACTGGATTTGCATGTGCTTACATATTGGAGACATTCAGACTGCATTTTTTTGTAATTTAATGTCTGGTATAAGGCGCAGTTTTGAACTCCTACGGGAAATTATATTTTTTATTTGCAAACCTTGTCTATTATGATTATTGTACAATTTGAATTAGGACTCCTTTGCAGAATGAAAAGTAAGAAAATACAGATAATTATTTGAAATTGAAAATCGACTGCTTCCGGACAGCTTTTGCGCCAAAAAACAAATGAGTCAGTGAACCGTCCCCAATCTTTGAATTTTACTTTTTGAGATTTTAAGGTTTTTATAATAGAAACTGTCGCTGGTGACTTTGTATTTGTTTTTATCCATATCAATGTCTTTCAGGTCAAAGCTTGGAGCATAGTAGAATGTTCCTCCTTTTTTTAGCGATTTGAGGATATCCCTGAATTTTTTGATATAATTGAAATAGTTTTTATCGTTCCTTTTATAATTATTTATCAAATGATTGCTGAACGCCATATGTGAGATAATGGTGCCCCACTTTTCACTGCCGTAATCATACTCCAGCCATGAGCATGAAATCAAATAATCATGGTTGTCATTTAGCAGTACATCTATACCGTATGCCTCGATATCCAATGCTCTTAAATGTTTCACCAGAAGTGCATTATATCCGCATCCTATATCCAGAATCGGCTGTTTTAATTTATCTGTTTCAAAGTCAAAAAAGTTGATCTGAAACTCAGGTGAATAATTATAACAAACAACTGTTTTTGTATATTTTTCATTATCCGGATTCATTCTTTTAATATGGGGCTTATAAGTTAAAAGCCATTTTCTCAAATTTTCATAGTGATGAGATATTATAGTATCAAGATCACTGATATTGTATTTAAGGAATTTATAAGTATTGTATAAAAGCTGAAAATAATAGTCTTTTAAAACTGTAAAGTCATTAGAAGTTATGTCAAGGAACTGATAAGCATTGTTGAAGGTTTTCAATACTTCCTTGATTAGATTATCGATCAGGGCTTCGGACTTGTAATTTTCAAAAAAATCGATTATATCGTGTTTGTTTTCAATTATGAACTTTTTGGTGTCATCAGACAGAGTAAAAAAATTATCGGACTTTTTATAGAATATGTTTTTATTAGAGTTGAAATTCAGTTGTTTTTTAATACGATTTAATATTTCATTGAGGAACATTGGAATTAATAATCCTAAAATTTTTAAAAGTTGTCAATTATTTAATGAACATCTTCATATTTTACCTCAGACATTATGACATGAGCTTTAACAACAACTCTCCATTGACCGCTAACTACCGTAATCTGAGGGGATTGTTTTAAAAAAATTTTGCCTTTTATGAACAAAGGTCTGGATTTAAGTCTTTTTTTGGCATCGCTTAATACTGCGCTTCTTAAGGAATCTTTATAGACCATTATTCTTTTATCCCATGTGTCAGTATATGAACCATAGGCATCACCCACACTGAAGTTTGCAATTGAAGACTGAAATCCCCTTATGTATGTTTTTTGATTTTCATTAAGTCTGTAAACAGCCTGTATTTTTATGCCATTGAGTTTTTCCAGATACTGATTCAAAGTTAGATTTTTGTCCTTTTCACTTATCTTTCCTATGGGAGTAAGTTCAAAGTATCCTTTCTGTTTGTTTATATTATTTTCAACTTTATATTTATAGTTATAACCGTAAACAAGTCCTGTCAAAAACTCAAAGATCTCCTTTTTCGCAAATCTTACGGCATCCTCCTTCGAATAGGTTACTTTATCAAATGCGATTAAATGCTGACCCAACGGACCTTCACCGATGATCTCAATGTAATTTTCATAAAGCTCAAGGGTATATGAAACAGTTGTAATAAACAAAAGAACAATGCAAATTTTCAATTTCATATATTAATGTTCGGTTTTTTTAGTTTTTTTGTTATTATATGATAAAAAAAACTTTCAAAATTTAATATTTAAATATATAGTGATGTAATATGCAGAGAGAAAAACTGGCAATTTACAATCATAAAGATGAAATAATAAAAACAGTTAGCGGCAGCCAGGTGGTTGTCGTTGAAGCTCCCACAGGCAGCGGTAAAACAACACAGATCCCGCAGATATTGTTCAATTCAGGACTGTTGACATACGGTTTGATTGGAGTCACTCAGCCAAGGAGGATTGCGGCTTTTGGAGTATCCTCAAGGATAGCCGAGGAGATGGGCGTTGAACTTGGGAGGCTTGTAGGTTATAAAGTAAGATTTGATGATTTTACATCGGAAAATACTCAGATAAAAATCATGACAGACGGTATACTTCTCGAAGAGATGAGAAGCGATCCGCTTTTGACAAGGTACTCGATCATTATGGTCGATGAGGCTCACGAGAGAACGCTTAATATTGACTTCATACTTGGTCTTCTAAAGGAGATTTTAAGGTTAAGACCGGATTTCAAAGTTCTGGTGTCTTCTGCAACAATAAACCCCAAACTGTTCAGTGAGTATTTTAACAATGCCCCGATAATTTCCGTTCAAACCAAACCCTATCCTATAGATGTTAAATATTATCCAATTAAGAGACAAAATGACTATGAACTGCTGATTCAGAGAGTCGTGGACATAGCATATAATCTTGAAAAAAACAATATTGAAGGAGATATTCTTATTTTTATGGACGGCGAGGGGGCCATTAAGGACTGCTGTCAGAGACTTGCTGCACTTAATTTTTCGCATCATACCAATTTTGAAATACTTCCCCTTTATGCCCGGCTGTCCCCTGAGGAGCAAAAGAGGGTTTTTCTTGATTTTCCGGGAAAAAGAAAGGTTGTTATAGCGACCAATATTGCTGAAACTTCTATTACAATAGACGGTATTATTCATGTAATTGACTCAGGGCTTTCAAAGCTCAATTATTATCATCCCAGGACATTCACATCTTTTCTGGAATCAAAACCGATCTCTAAAGCATCCTGCAACCAGAGAATGGGAAGGGCAGGCAGAACTGCTCCGGGCATTGTTTATAGATTGTACAGTGAAGGTGATTATGAAAACAGGGATGAATATACTCTGGAAGAGATATATAGAACAGATCTATCTGAAGTAGTTTTAAGAATGGCTGATCTGGGTATTTCCCATTATACGGAGTTTGATTTTATATCGCCGCCTAAAAAAGGTGCAATATTTTCCGCAATCGAAACACTTGTCCTGATAGACGCCCTTGACAGCAAAGAAAATCTGACTGATATCGGCAAAAAGATGGTTGATTTTCCACTGGGTCCCAGACTGTCAAGGATATTGATAGAAGCAGTGTTGAAATATAGAAATGTCACTGATTTTATACTTATAATCATATCGTTCCTCTCAGCTAAAAATCCATTTTTATATCCGCAGGGAGAGGAGATCGAAAGCAGGAATGCTCAAAAATTATTAATGGCTGAAGGCGGGGACTTTTTTACATGGATAAACCTGTTTTATAAATTTAAAAAGATCAAGGATCAGGAGAAGTTCTGTGCAGACTATTATCTTGACATAAGGAGCATGAATGAAATCGTGAACATTCACAATCAGTTGAAAGACATGCTTCTTGACAGGAACTATCGGATAATCAGTAATTTCAATTATGATGATATAATCTCATGTTTGTGCACCGGCTTAAAGCAGTATATATGCAGAAAGGATCAAAAAAAGAAAAACACCTATTATTCGGCAACAGAAAATGACATAAGGATTCACCCCGGTTCTTTTTTGTTCGGAGAGTCACCTCTTTGGCTTGTCGGCGGTGAAATAGTCAATACCGGAAGGACCTATGTAAGAACATCGGCAATTGTAAAGGAAAATTTAATAAATTCAAAGTTTAAGGACGTTTATGAACAGATAACAAAAAGATTGGCAAAAAAAGGAAAAATGCTGGTAAGTAAAGGTGCGGTTAAGAAAAAGATAGAGGTATTTTCCGATAATAAAATATATTTGTTTGACAAGTATTTTGAGATAAGGGAAGAAAACAGAACTGATTATGCAATTATCCCCTATCATATAATTATTCAACTTAAGGATAGAAAGGAAAAACTTATCAAACATGATTACGGAAGGCTTAAGGCAAAACTGACATTTAATGAGAAGATCATATTGATTGACAGGCTTAATTCTCTGCTTAAATATTTTGATAAAATTGATCTTGATAACGGCATTAATGTCAAATGGCCTAAAAATCAGGTTCTGATCTATCCGGATGACTGGTTTACGATCTTTAAATATTTAAGGATAATACTCCGTCCAACAACATCGAAAAAAACAAGCAGACAGGCAGGATTTCTTGCACTTACAAATACTGATCAAAACAGCTATCAGTTCTATCTTGAAAGGGATTTTTTTACGGCAATAGAGGTGTCCATAGATTCACTTGAAAACCTTTTCATGTCTGACATTCAAGCATGGAATGATAAGGAAAAAGTGATTGTGGAAGCTGTCCATCACAAACTTTTAAGTTTATCAGAAGAAATGGAAGTGTAAAAAATTGCGTGAGTATATCATTGATGAGAGAACAAAAGGCAGGAAACTCTTTAACTTTGTACGAAATATTCTTCCCGGATTGAAAAACTCTGAAATTTTTAAACTTCTCAGGAATAAAACGGTCGTTGTCAATGAAAAGAAAACAGAATCCAATTATTTATTGAACCTCGGCGACAGAGTAAAAATCTATCTGAAAGAAGAGCATTTCGACAAAAAGGGGAAAAAGAATAAATTCAGGTCTATTAATTTTAAACTTGATATTGTTTATGAAGATAACAATATACTGGTTGTCAACAAACCTGCAGGCATTCTCACGCATCCGGACAAGAAAGACTATAAAAACAATATGTTCGAGTATGTAAGATCATATTTATATAAAAAAGGCAAATATGATCCTGCGGATATTTTTACTCCTGCACCCTGCCACAGGCTTGATAAAAACACATCCGGTCTTTTGATATTTGCCAAAACACATGAAGCGTTAAAAAGCATTACAAAAGAGTTCAGGCAAAGGAGCACCATAAAAACTTATCTTGCCATGGTTTGCGGTAAAATTGACACAGAATTTTTGATCGCTTCCCGAATATATGATAACGTAAAACAGGAAAATATGATGACAACAGACCAAATAATTATAACTGATAAAATTCCCGATAAGGAAGAGTTCTTTAAAAACAACAATTTATCAGCTACATTGGTTAAGCCTGTAAAATATAAGGAAAATGCCTCTTTAATCACAGTAGAGCTTTGGACAGGCAAAAAGCATCAGATCAGAGTGCAGCTTTCAGCTTCAGGTCATCCTCTCATAGGGGAGAAGAAATATTTTAATATAGAATCAATAAAAGTACAAAAGAGCTTAAATTTTGATAAATATTATTTACATTCTTATAAAATAAAGCTAAATAATTATAATGAAATGACTGCCGAAATACCAAAAGACTTTCAAGGTCAAATCAAAAAAATATTTAATTAAAAGGATATGAAATGAGCAGTATAATTTTTACTTTGAACACAGTCCTGCCTGTATTTATTGTTATCTTTCTGGGCAAGTTATTGAAAAAGATCAATTTTATCAATGATGAATTCATCAATAAATCAAGCGATGTTGTTTTTTATGTTGCATTTCCTGCAATGATATTCAATGAATTGAACAAGGCGAACTTTAAGGATTTGGCCGGATACGGCGACATTATTTTTACCGTAGTTTATTTAACGTTAATATTTACCTTAAGCCTTTTGACCGGAATGATTTTTTTCAAAGACAAAAAGAAAATCGGCGTATTTGCACAGGCAGTTTTCAGGGGTAATTACGGTATAGTTTCAATGGCATTGTTAAGCAATATGTTCGGAGAAAAAGGGCTGGGTGTTGCCAAAGGAGCCATTGTCTTTTCATTTGCAACTATCTGTTATAATGTATATTCTACAATAGGCTTTGTTCTGCCTCAGCATAAGTTTTCATTTCAAAGCATCAAAAAGATCATCTTTAAGGTTTTTACCAATCCAATAATCATTTCAGTTATCATAACCTTTTTATTGATGTTCATTAAAAATTTCATTGTTCCTTTTGAATATCCTAAATTTATAATATTAACCGCAAAAAGCATTGCCGGTATTGCCTTTCCTGTAGCATTAATAGGCATAGGAGGTTCAATAGATTTATCCAATATCAGGGAAAATAAGGTCTTTATCATAGTTACAACTCTTTTGCGAATTGTAGTGTCGCCTTTGATCTTCACTGTTATAGCAGTATATCTCGGTTTCAGGAATGAAAGTCTTGCTGCCCTTTTTTTACTGTTCGGAGTACCTACCGCTGTTGCAAGCTTTGTACTTGCAAGGTCTATGGAGGGAGACAGTGAGTCAGCAGCCAATATTGTGGCTATGACAACGATAGGTTCGATTTTTACATTGTCAGTAGGGATATTTATTTTACGATATTATCAGCTGTTGTAGTCCGGATATAAATTTCTCTCAGGAGTATAGTGTTCACAGAACC
>JAFGQB010000135.1 GCA_016935915.1 Spirochaetota bacterium | reverse complement strand
GATTTACAATACATTCGCCACGAACCTATAACGTTTTATAGGATTTTTATAATTTGTTATAAGTTTTCGCTAACAGTTCCCCACCCCCACTTTTATCATTGAATTCTTTAGCTATTGTGGTTATATTTTTACTTTTGTTTTCTTCTTTTATTTGGCCTACTCTCTTTTTTATTGGTTTCCATTTATCATCAATCAAGCTCATACTATTTTAACTCCCTCATAAATTTATTATCATAATCATAATAATTGTTATTCATGGCATTTAATAATTTAGATTCAATGTCATTAGAATTATTTTTCATAACTTTTGATAATTTATTTCCTATTTTTTGACCAAAATCAATTGTATTTTCGACGATCTCTGAAAATCTATTTTGATTATTAATTCCTATTTTATTATTTATAGAATATTCATGCTGATCATCTTTTTCAATTTGTTCATATAAGTTAAATAAATCATCATTGTAACTATTTTCAACAATTGATTTTGTATTCTCTATAGATATTTCGTTAACTGATGATTTAAGATTTTCGTTTATTTTAGATAAGATTTCATTTGATACCTGGTGATTTATTTCGGTATTGAACTTTTGTCCCTTGTATTGGTCAAGTAGTGATAAGATATAATTTATATCAATAATTGCTTTTTCTTGATTCTTTTTTATTTGCCATGACTGTTTATCTATTGTATTTGATTCCCTTAAAAAATCTTGATAACTATTTTGTGTAATTGTTAGATAGTTATCAAACATATTTTTCATGTTTAAGACTTTTTTTGTAATATATCCTACAAAAAAGATAATAAACAATGTATAAACCACTATTAATATAACTGCATTTGAAACACAAAAATTTAAAAACTCACTTCTACTCATTTTAATTCCTCCAAAATTTTTATAATTTTTTTATTTTTTAAAATATTACTTTGTATATCTCCAGAAAGTATAAAATAGACTGCGGATAATATAGATAATTCAATAGGATCACAATCATCAAATTCTATTGATAAATGAATAGAATTTAAATAATTGTATGTAGAAATTTCTTTTATTAATTCGTCCCTAGATGTCACTGTTTTTGGATTGCCATTGAGCCGAGCAATTATTTTTTTTATCATAAAAAAAGACCTCCACAATATAATAATATATTTATATTAACTGATATTAATATCAATTTTAATATCAGATTGAATTTTATTTTTTATTATTTCTGTTAATAATTCACCCATTTTAATTTTTCGTTTTTTGCTCAGGTATTTTAGTTTTATATAATCCTCGTCTGAAACTTTGACTGTTAATATTGTCATAATTAAATTTCCTGCCTTTTTATTTTCATATTACAATAAAAAATAAAATAAATCAAGTACGTTTTTTTATTAAAGTATAAAATGTATTTACATTATATACTTTTTAATTTATAATAAAGAAAAAAAAGGAGTTTTATTATGAATCAAAATCAAAATCAAATTGTAAATTATGAAACAAATTATGTTTCGAATACTGGTAATGAAATAAAGTTAAATTTGCAGCTTGCTAGGACTGCATTAAATATTGATGAAAAGGTCAAAGATGTTGAAGTTTACACATTTTTGAAACTTTGCGAGCATCAAAAACTAGATCCATTTTTGGGAGAAGTTCATTTTATTTATGTAAACGGTAGAGTTCAAAAGGTTGTAGGAGTTGATACTTTTACTAATAGATTAAATGAACATCCATCATGTTTAGGTTGGCAAGCTGGTTTATTAGTTGAATCAGGAGGAAAAGTAAGTGAAAGAAAAGGAGCATTTCATTTAAAAACAGAAAAAATAGTAGGTGCTTGGTTTGGAGTAAAAAGAAAGGGCTGGGAAAATGAATTTTATTGGAGTATAAGTTTTGACGAATATTATAGGGAGTATTATGACAAAGACACAAAAAAAATGAAACCGATGGGACAATGGGGAACTATGCCAGCGACTATGATTGTTAAGTGTGCAATTACCTCTGGATGTAGAAAAGCATTTCCTAAATCTTTTACAGGATTATATTCTCCTGAAGAATTTGGGGAAACCTCTGATCCTGAAAATGAAAATGTAATAAATGTAAATTATGAAAATATTGAAGAATTTGCAAATGAAGAACAAATGAAAATTCTTTATGAAACAGCTAAGAGTGAAAAAATCGAAATAAATTCTAATAAATTAGTTGAGTATGTAATCGATCAACTTATAAAGAATAAAATAATTAATGATAAAAGAATACCAGTTCATAAGTTAAATACTGCTATTGAATGGATTAAAAAGACAGTAGCATTAAAAGAGAAAAAAGCAAAAGAAGAGGAGAAGAAAAAAGTAAATGAAAAAGTTAGCACTTAAAAATTTAGTTAAAGTAGGCAAAGCAAGTTTTTCACTTGTTTTGCCTAAGAATATGTTGACGGATCTAGGGATAGATCCTGAGAATGATCAAGTCTTAATCTATAATGATGGGCAACAACTTATATTAAAAAAATTTATAGTAAAGGAAAGTAAAGAAGATGACAAAAAGAATAATTGAAAAAAGATTGTTTGTATTTACAGATATTACACATATTGAGAATACAAATAAAAGTATTATAGGTTTGTGTATAAAAAGAAGTAAGAGCAGTAACGAAGTAATCTATATAACTCACTCAGTAGTTCAGAGTATGGCAACCTCTGATATGGAATTTTTTGCTATTTTTTGGGCTTTGCAATTCATTGAAAAAGAACAAAAAGCAGGTAATTTAGGAGATGGATTAAATATATTTTTTCTATCTGATAGTAAAATAATTATTGACTCAATAAATATGGGAAAATTTAAAAAAAATAATAAAAATATAATATCAAATTTTAATGCATATTTAGAAAGATTAAAAATAAATAATGATATTAATTTTGAATGGATAGAAAGAAACAAAAATATAACAATTGACCACTATATACAAACTAAAAAAACTCAATATTTAACTAGATTAAACAATGAAATTTATTCTATAGATGATAATTTGAAAAAGATTTTTAAAGAAGTATTGGACAGTTTGGCAAATACAGTGTTCGAAACAATCAGAATACAGTTATTACTAAAATTAATAAAAGTATCAAATGAAAATATTATTATTGCTGAAAATAAATCATTGAGAATTGAAATGAATATATTGAATTATCATTTAAAAATAGTAAACAAGGTTAGTGATAATATTATTACAAATGAATTTATTACATTTTTCGGAAATATTATTGATATTATAGAAGATTACCATAAAAAAGTTGATTGTATCACTTTTTCTATGGCAATGAGTGAGTTATAATTTCTTCTTTACAATTATACATGCAACGTGATATAATTATAGTATACAAATTTTAGGAGGTTAAATAAATGGATACTATAAGATGTGAAATATTAAAAGAAATATATATGAATAATGATTTTCATATATATGCTGCGAAATTCAATAATTCATTTGAGGAATTAAGTGTAAAAACTGATGGTTTCGAACTCTGTCAAGGTCAAAAAACTCTTACAGGTGTAATGGGGACATATCAAGGACAAAAAAGTTTTATTTGTAAATATGAGGAGTTTGATGTAAACAGTAAGGAAGCTCAAAAGAATTTATTAATGTCAATAGATGGTATCAAAGAGGCAACAGCTTCTTTGATACTATCAAAAATAGATGATATAAATATCTATAGAACTGATGATTATCCGCAAATAAAAGGCATTGGAAATGCAAAGATTATGTTAATAAAAGAAGGTTTAAAAAAATTAGATCAAATGAAAATATTTAAAAATGTTACTATGATGTTAGGAGGAAACTTTTCTCCAGCAGTTATCAAAAAAGTAACTCAATGTATAGAAGTATTAGATCATGGTATCGAAGAATTCAAAGAAGATCCATATAAAATATTGATTGAAATGAATGATTTTAGTTTTAAAAAAGCTGATAAAATAGCATTATCAATGGGAATAAAGATTGACAATGTAAATAGATTAAAATATTTAGTCGAATACATTGTAAAAAGTTACGAAATGACTGGAAGCTGCTATATAGAAAGAAATAAGTTAATTGAACAGCTAAACAGTTTTGGTCTAAATAATATTGATTTTGAAAATAATAATAGACTGGTTTGTGATGGTGATAAAATATATACGAAATCAATGTTTTTTGCTGAAACAATGATTCCTAGACATCTTAATGTATTAAAAAATAAAAAGAATGTAGAAAAGTTGGATACATATAAAATAGAATCTTTGATAAATAAATTTCAGGAAATAAATAAAATAAAATTTGATAGTTACCAGATTTCAGCAATTAAAGGATCAATTAATGATAATGTTTCAATAATCACTGGTGGAGCTGGTTGTGTTGATTGTGACACAGAGTATTTTAATGGTTATGAATGGAAAAAAATATCAGAATATAAAAAAGGAGATAAAGTTCTTCAATATAACCATTTTGGAAATTCTGAATTAGTATATCCTATTGAATACCATAAATATAAATCTGATTATTTATGGTATTTTAAAACTAAATATGGAATTGATCAGTGTTTAAGCGACGAACACAATGTATTTTATATAACTTCAAAAAATAATCTGTATAAAAAAACATTTAAAGAAGTACGGGAAAATCATAATAAAACAAGTTTCAAAGGCAAATTTATAACTACATTTAATTATAATGGAATTGGAATTAAATGTGATGAATGGGAAATTAGGCTTCAAATAGCTATTAAAGCAGATGGTAGTTATTATAAAGATAATGATTATTGTTCAATAAATTTAAAAAAAGAAAGAAAAAAAGAAAGAATACGATTACTATTAGAAAAAAACAATATATTATATAAAGAATCTAATTTAGATAATAATTATACAAGATTTTCATTTAATTATAAAACTACTAAAAATTTTGGTCATAATTGGTATAATTGCACAAAGAAACAATTTGAAATTATATATAATGAAATTTTTTATTGGGATGGTGATTTTATAAATAAAAAAAGATGGACAACTACAATAAAAAAAGATGCTGATTTTATACAATTTGTAGGAAGTGTTTGTGGTTATAGATCTTATATTTCAATCAATAATAGAGTAGGTGAAATATATTCTATAGATGGAAAGGAATATAAAAGGAAGTCAATAGAATACAATGTTAGTTTTTCAAAAAATAATTTACCATCATTATGTAGAGACAAAAGAAAAACACATAAAAAAACATCCATCAATAGTTATAAAACTATTGATGGATATAAATATTGTTTTACAGTGAATTCAGGAAAATTAATTTTAAGAAGAAATAATAATATATTTATTACTGGTAATAGTGGTAAAACTACTCTTTTAAAATGTGTAATATTTGTTTTAAAAGAAATAGGATATAGATTATTTTTAACAGCTCCAACAGGTAAAGCATCTCGTAGAATGTCACAAGCTACAGGAGAAAAGGCAACAACTATACATCGTTTTTTAAATGAATCTAATGACTATTACACTACTAAAAATGGTGTAATGATTATTGATGAATCGTCAATGATTGATACTGAATTATTAAGTGATTTATTGTTGAGTATGGATAATAGTGCAATTGATTTTAATAAAATAATATTTGTTGGTGATATAGGACAATTGCCCTCAGTTCAGGCCGGAAATATCTTGAATGATTTAATAGAAAGTAACAAGTTTAATGTATTTAAACTCGTAAAAACATTCAGGCAATCAAAAGACTCAAACATTATTGATATTGCAACAAGTGTTCGAAATAATAATGATTTTGAATACATCAAAAAAGCTGATTTTTACGCAAAGGAAGCAGAAACACCAAGCCAATATATAGATACTATTTTATATTTTTATGAGTATTTAAAATCAAAATATTCATCAATAGACTCTTTTTATTCGGAAGTTCAATTTATATCCCCAGTAAAAAAAGGGGACGTTGGTGTTGAAAATATAAATAAAATTATCAAAGATAAACATAATAAAAAGACATCAAAAGATAAATTCCCTTTTGATATTAATGATAAAATTATGAATACAAAAAATGATAAAGAAAATGATGTTTATAATGGTGAGTTTGGCAGGATAACCAATATTGATAATACAACTTTTACAGTATATTACAAAGAACTTGAAAAATTCATAACTTATAAAAAGGATCTTGATGTCTGGGAAAATTTTATACTTTCATATTGCTCAACAGTTCACAAACTTCAAGGATCAGAATTTAAATACATTGTAATAATAATTCCCCAGGATTCAATTATTTTAGATAGTAGATTACTTTATACAGCTATTACCAGAGGTAAACAGACAGTAATATTAATAAGTAATAAAGGTCTAACAAGTAAAATTGTAAAAAGAAATAATTTATTAAAAAGAAATACATATTTAAAGGAGCGAATTGAAAATGTTGAAATGTAGAGACTGTGAATATATGAAAGAAATAAAAGAAGTCACAAAACTTCCTAATGGACAGAAAATATCAAAAGAAAATCAATTTTATTGGATTTTTTGTAATTTATCAGGAATACCAGAAACATGTAATTTAGATGAAGATTATCCCAAAAGCTGTGAAGCTTTTGGAGATCCTTCAATAAACTCATCTGGGAAAAAATTATGTAGAATTTGTGGAACAAATACCATTGATGAAAAATGCTGCAGTAATTTAAATCATAATAGAAATGTTGATGTTTGTTTGAAAAAGAGTTAAAATTAAATTATCAATACAATAATGTTAAACTTCTATACATCTGATATAAGTTATAAAAAATAGGCACGAGGCCTATTTTTTATTTTCATCTTTATTATCATTTAAATATTTTATTAACTGCATCCTGAGAAATGTTCCAACTCCTAAACCTGTTTTGTCTTTTATTAGTTTTTCAGCTTTTTCATAAATACTCTCTTCTACTCTATAAGTATATGTCTTTTTAACTTTACTCAATTTTATCATCTCCTTTATTATATATTATCATAAAAAGTAATACTTTGCTACAAAAAAACATTGACAAAGTAACACATATAATATAATATATATATGTAGTAAATTTGATAAAAAAAGGAAGTGATTAGATGTCTTATGTAAGAGCTGGAAAACTTTTAAAATTAAAAAAAGCTAAAGACAAAAGACAGAAACAAAATAATGAAAAGAGATTCACTGTATTAATTAAAAAAGTATTACTAGCCGAAGATTATTATAATTGTATAGGTTACAAGTATAATAGATAATTATTGTATTAGTTAGAGTAAATCAAGTAATCTGTAAAATTGATTCTAAGGATACCGCAATATTTTTAAAATTAAAAGTCGAAAAGATTTACTCTAACTGATAAAAGAAAGGAATTTGTATTATGACATGTCCAGTGTGTGGAAGTGAGGTTATTAATATAAATAGAGATAACTTTAAATGTAGTGATGAAACATGTGAAATTTCTGGAGGATGGTATAACTATTTAAATAATAGCTTATTAGAACCTGTAACAATAAAAAGTAGTAGGGAATGTAATGAGATGATTTTAAATAATTATACCGAAGAAAATTTTATAAATGAAGATAGTTATGATTGGGGAAAATTATTTATTTGAAAGGAGATGAAGTGAAATGGCATATGGGGATAGCTGTTATAGTGATTGTAGATTCAAGCAAAATAATAAATGTACTAAAATTTTTGGAAGTTGTTTAAAGGAACAGGATAATTCAAAATTAATCAAAGAAAATGTAAAAAATAAAAATAAACTTGATTCTCAAGAAAGAATAAATAGGGCAGATAATAACAAAAAAACTTATGGATTTTTTAGTTTTTTTAAGAAAGATAAATAATTTGAGGGATCTTAAGATCTCTCAAAATTGAAAGGGGATTGAAATAATGGTAACAATAATATTGCCAGCTCACAATGAAGAGAAAATAATAAAAGATTCAATTCAAAGTTTATTGAATCAATCATATTGGGATATTGAAATCATTGCTGTTTTAGATAACTGCAATGACAATACAGAGAAAATCATCAATGATAACTTTGAAAGTAATATGAATGTAAAAGTATTCAAAACTGTGAATAATAAAAATAAAAAATCAGGAGCTTTAAACCAGTTATTTAATTATTATTTTGATAACATGGGAGAACATATTTTAATAATGGATGCTGATACAGTCTTGGATAAATTTGCAGTTGCTGAAGGAGTAAAATTTTTAAATAAATATTATTCGAATGGTGCTGTATGTAGTGTCGCTGGAGTTATGAAGAATAAGAGAAATTTATTATGGTATTTACAAAATATCGAGTATGGATTATCAGACTCTTCGCATGTTGAAGCTCAGGGCAATATTTTTTGTTGTCGTGGAATGTTTTCAATGTATAGAAAAAAAGCTCTTCAACAGATAAAAAATGAGAGAAACTATATCTTTGATATTAGATCAATAACAGAAGATTACGAATTAACTTTAGCTTTAAAAAAATATGGATGGAAAATATCATCATCAAGAAAAATAAAGGCCTATACTGATGTTCCTTTGAATATAAAAGAACTTTATATCCAAAGGGAAAGATGGTCAACTGGTGGAATTATTGATTTATTAAAACATAAAGTTAATAAATATACCAGAAATGACTTTTTATATTTATTAACATATTTACTTATTTCTTTTTTACAAATGTATTTAGTTGTAGATTTGATTCAAACAAAATTTTCATTTAATTTTTATTTTTTGATTTTTAATATAACTTTTATTCTTATAAATAATTTAGTAAGAATAAAATATATTCAATATAAAAATTGGAAAGTATATTTGATATTATTTACTATAATCCCTCAAATGTTATACTTTTACTTTGATATGTTTGTATTTTTCGTTAGTATTAAAAATGTTGTTTTCAGAAAAAAAATAAATTGGAATTAAGAAAGGGGATTTAAAATGTATAAAACATTGCCACAAACAGGAATGATAGGATTAGGAATATTTGGATTGAGTAATCAAAATAGTTTAATAGTTGGTTTATCATTAATTGTAATTGGTTTCTTTGGCTATAGAATGATTAAATTTAAAATGAAAGATTCAAAATAAGTAAAATAAATTATATCTGAGGGATTACATGTTGGGTGAGTTCATGGATGTGAATTATTAAGTTCGGTGGGGTGCTTGATAAATAAATTAAATGGAGGATTTTAAAATGTATAACAAAGATTTAAAAAAGGCAAAACAAATAATTATAGGATCTCTTATATTCATAATGTTTTTAATATTTATGTCATGTGGATTAACTGTGAGTGCTCCAACGCCTGAACCAGAAAAAACATTAGAATCAACACCAAAAATTGAAAAGAATGAAACATCAAAACCAGAAAAAACAATAACATCAACAAAACCAGAAAAAACGCCTGAAAATTTATTAACAATGGACATGGTGCTTGATATATTAAAAACTAGTTATAAGGGAATTGCAGATATAAAATATGATAAAAAAGAAAATATAATTAAAATAATTCCAAAAGATAAGTATTTTATGTATGGTGTCTTACTTGCTAAGAATGGAGATCCTGCATCAATAGAAAATTGGAAAAGTTTAAAAGAATCATTGATAACTATTTCTAAGCAGGTGAAAGAAATTAAGAAAAATACTTTTATTGCTGTAATTAACAATCAAAATACAGACAAACATATATTAACTATTGTTAATGGTGAATGTGTTTATGATATTCTTAATGATAAAAGCATTAATTAATATATATTGTCTTGCTGGATTGCTGAGTGCATATATTATTTTAAAAGATAATGCATTTGGATATTTAGCAATTATAATTTATATAGAAGGAGTATACATGTTTAACAAGGATCTTAAATTCTTGTTAAACATGTATAGTAATAAAAAAATGATAAAAATAAAAATATACTCAGTACTAACAAAACAATATAGAAATAGAGAGCCATTAATTTTTGATAGATTGATACTTTTAAAATTTCTTAATGAATTTGATAATAATTTCTATCCCGTAAAAATAGAAATTACCAATAATAATACTCGTATTTATTATGAAAAGATTAATGATTCTAATTATAAAGTTGCTGAGAAAAACATAAATAAATTAATAGGATCATTTAATAGAAATTATTGCAAGAATATTGTATTTTTAAAAATAGAAAGGGAAAAATATGATTAACAAATTTATTGAACAAATGAAAAAATTCATAATTAATGGACAAAAATTTAAATTAAAAGAAAATGATTATGCAGTATTGAGACAACAAAGTATAAATATAAATTATAATGATAATATTGAAAAATACCTGGATAACGAAGCAAGAAGAGAATTAATTAATTTAGTTATTTCTGAGTTTAATTGTGAGCCAATAATTTTATTTTCTATAAAAAAAACTATAAATAAAAATAAAAATGAAATAAACTATAGTATTAAAATAATTGAGATTGAAGAAAGGAATAATATTTAAATGGGATTAAGCGGTAAAGAACATCTTATATATATTATTATATTAATAATTGAAGTACTTTGTTTGATGAAGACTTCAAGAAGAAAATATATATTTACAGCTGAGTTAGTTATATTTGCAGCGACCTTGGCAATGTATGTTTGTGGATTAAAATTAAGATAAGGAGATTAAGTAAATGACTGAGATCAAATTAATAACTGATAAGACAGATCTAAGCATTTTGAATATTGAAAAAATGGGATGGGATACATGGCATAATGATCGACCAGTTGATGTCTATAGGATTGAAGGATATGTCCATTCTATTGGAGGACATTGGGGAGAGAATAATTATTGGTGCTGTGTAAGAAATCTCACACCAACAAATTCAAATTTAATGGAGTTCAATGGTCATCCCTGCCAATGGGGATATAATATAGAGGCAAATAATTATTATAAATATAAATATAATCAGGCAAGCATAGAAGGCAATTACTCTATAAAAATATTAAGAAATGGTTTTCCTTTTTATAGTTTTATTGCTAGGGATCTTGATTGGGGAATCAATAGAGCCAGAATGTTACTTTTTAATATCAATGAACATCCTGTTAATTTCAATATGATTGATTACCAGAAAGAAATAATAGGACGTGAAATAATGTGGCATAAAGTACCTTGTATTATTGCAAGTTATTCACTGGATAATAGTTTAAAAATATATCCAGACTTGAGATATACAACAAAAGAAAGATTTTTTGAATGTATTACTAATTGTGATGAAGAAGATCGTGGAAATGGTTTTATCATGGAAGATCTATTTGCTGAATCCATAGAATGGTTTTCATTATATATTAATGGTGGTGGTGCTTGATGAAGAAAATAATTTTTTATGCAGCTATTATAATAATAATATTCTTATGTTTGTTGAGTATGCATCTAAAAAATTTTTAAATAGCTGGTATTATACCAGCTATTTTTTATTTATTAAATTCTTTAATAATTTTTACTAATTTCTTTTTCTCATCTTTAAGATCTTTAATTTCTTTAGCATATTTTTTTTGTTGATCCGGCTTTAGCTCTAATACATCTATAAGCCTTGAATTTACAATGTTTAGTTCTGTATTCATTTGTAGTAATACAGTTAATCTATTTAATTCTTTTTCCATGTTCTTAGCTTCCTTTCAAAATTTCAAATACATCATTCATATTGTAAGCAATGCCAGCAGCAAAACCATTTTTTTTCATTTGATTGATAAAATTAATCTGATCTGTAGAGGGTTTCCCTTTTGGTGCTTTTGTTTCTATGAAGAATAGTTTTCCGTTTTTCAGAGCTATTAAATCAGAAAATCCTTTCGGTAATCCCGTATCAAACCATCTATTATCAATAGTTCTAATTTTTCCCACATTACATCTAAATGTAATGTATCCAAGTTTTGATAATTCTTTTCGTACATAGTTTTGAAAATTATGTTCGGTCATTATGATATATGCCTTTCATAGTTATTATATTTTTCTGGAATAGAAACTTTATATGTCCTAGCTCTATGAATAACCCATGCGAATTTATATTTATATTTTTTCTGAATATAAACCAGATCATCAAATGTTATTTCTAATTGATCTTTTAATTCATCTAGTTTATAAATTAGAAAACCAGCTTTATAATTTTTCACCTCTGAAAATGCAATTAATTCTTTTAATGTGGTTATCTTTTTATAGTACGAATAAGGTTTCATTTTTAATATGTCGGTCTGTGTTATTTCTTCAAGTATGATATCCTTAACCTTTTTTTCAGGCTTCTTTTTTACTGTAAATTCGTAACCACAATAAGGACAAGTATTTATTCCAGGCTCAAAAACGGCAAAACATTCTGGACATTGTTTTATTTTTTCTTCCTTTTCAGCTTTTTTTCTCTTAGGCCAGTCTTTTAATGTCCATTGATGTTTATGGTTAGGAAGACCATGTTCGAAGCAATTGCCTACATGATCAATTATTATAGCTGTTTTATTCTCTTTATATCTCATAGACCTCATTGATTGTTGAATATATAAAGATAATGATTTTGTCGGTCTTAATAAGATTACGCACTCACAGTCGGGAACATCAAAACCTTCCCCAAATAAATCAACATTACTTAGAATTTGTATTTCATTATTTCTGAATTTATTAACAATTTCTTTCCTTTCTTTTTTATGTGTTTTTGCATCTAAGTGGGCTGCTGTAAATCCATTATTATTAAATTCTTCTACTGTATCAATAGATGATTTGATGCTCGAACAGTAAACAATAGTTTTTTTACCCTTTGCTAGTTCAGTATAGTTTTTTATTGTTTGGCCATAAATAAAAGTTTTCTCCATTAATTCATTTACTTCATCTTTTTTATAATCCCCATTTTCGATATGTAGATCATCGGTATTTACTATTTGTTTCGAAAATAATTTAAAGGGTGCTAAGTATTTATTTTGTATTAACCAATCAATATCTGGACCTTTTATTAATACTTTGTACATAGATCCTAGACCTTTCCCACCTAACCTAATGGGAGTAGCAGTAAAACCTAATTTTATCGCATTGGGAAATGCCTGGTAAATTTTAATATAACTCATTGCTAAACAGTGATGATTTTCATCGGTTATAATAATATTAGGCTCTGGCTCTTTTTCGACATTTCTGCATACAGTCTGAACCATTTTAACGCTGCAGTAATGAAAATCAACATTGCATAATATAAATGTTTGTTCTATCTGGTTGCAAAGTTCTTTTCGGTGAACTAAAAATAATACTCTGTTTTTCTTCATGGTTGCATTTTTAGCGATCATTCCCTGAATAACTGATTTACCAGATCCGCAAGGTGATTGAACACAGATTGAATTAAATTTAATATTTTTTCTAATCTCATTTATTAAATTTACTTGATATGGTCTAAGATTCATCGTCTTCGATTCCCTCCCGTTCTATTTCTTCATAATTAAAATCAGAATTTAAGTCAATGATAATTCTTTTACCAACTTCATTATTTATTCTGTAGTTTTTATACTCAATTAAGTTACTTTCTATTAATAATCGTTTTTCATTCCAGTTAAACCCATTATCAGATAGATATTTTTTTAAAGGACCTAGATAATAAAATACTTTATTATCTTTGATCATCCCGTAACAATAATTAGTTTTTTGAGGTATTCCATTTACCATAAAAGCACTTTTATTTATTTCATAAAACTCAACTATTGTTCTATACATTTTTCTTATTGGGTCTAGTTCTTGGATACTTTTAATTTTTGGTATTATTTTTTTATCTCTATTTATAACATATTCAAGATCATCAATGTTGAGGAAAATATATCTATAAAGATATAATCCTAGATACCCACACGCAATCATTGATAAGTGTTGATTATTTATATTAGAATTATATATTCTTTTATAAATTTCTTTATAAAGATCGTTAATTTTGATTTTATGAATTATTACATAATTTATAAAATCATTGCCTAATAATCCATAATTATTACTAATAAAAGAATATAATTCCCTTGCGTATTCATCTTTATTATTAACAAAAGAAGGGACACAGTTTACTTTAAATGATAAAAATCTATTTATTTCGCCATGTTTTTTATTTTCAGAATCCATCGATATTTCAGAGGTAGAGAATAAAACGGTTCTCCAACTTATAGCTTCTTTTATTTCTCCCTGTTGTGTTAATCTATGCCTTCCTGATTCGTTACCAGTTTGATAAATATCAAGTGAATTTTCGGTTATTTCATCTATGTAAAAAGGTAAATTGTGAAACTTTGCAAGTTTTTCAATAATTACATTTGAAGTATGATTCCCAGCTGAATATAATTTATCAGGATTTCCCCAGATTGACATCGCGAGTTTACAAGCTAAAGACTTGTAACTTCCTGAATCGCCATAAAAATTTAACGCATAACTTCTTAACGATAATGGTTTTAATAATGGTGCAGCGAAACTACATCCAATTATAAATTCTGCATCTGAATTATCTGTAGTAAATTCTTTTATTTTTTCAAGGTATTTTGTTTTGCTTCCTTTCTTCTTGAATGAATCAAATATTCCTTTTAAATATCTACTTTTATCATTAGTGAAATCAAAAGCCATATTTTCTGAATATGGCAAAAATTCTGTGCAGTTATCATTCCAGCCCAATCTTGGAAGTGTTTCTTTTTTCTTTATTGTTGTATTATTCATTAATAAAAATTTATTAAAATAGTCAATAAGTTCTTTTTTATAGTTTTCATTTGTAACAATGTTTAAATTATCCATGCAAAAATTTATACATTGATAATATCTGCCTAGTGTTGATGCTATGCATAAACTACGCTGATATTTTTTTGTTATTGGATCATATGCGGTAACTTCATATTGATATATTCCATGATATTTACTATATACTTTAGATTCAACATATATCCATTTATTACTAATTGTAATTTGTTCTCTTTTGTCATCATTGATAACTCTAATGGTTTCTATGCCATTACTTGTAAATCTGAATTGCTTTGGAATTATAAGGCCTTTAAACGTTTCATAGATCACGAGCTGAATATTATATTTATTGTACACAGCTTGCGATATTTCATCAAATTGTCCTCTAAGTGAAATATCTATATAACTTATAATTGAGGTTTTAGATATAGTTAAGTTTAATTTATTTTCCTTAAAAATAAATTCTTCATAGGTGTTATCCATGTTTTTGTTTTTATCCATGTTATCACCTACTTTGTTTTATTTTTTGTTGCTGCTCAAGTTTTTTAAAAAAATCAATAACACAATTTTCAATAAATTTTGATTTACTTTTTAACTTCATTTCTTTTGCGTAGTTATCAATTTTTAATGCTAGATCTGAATCCATCAAAATACTTTTTAATACTCTCACAATATTACCTCCTATTAATTAAAGTACAAATATTATATATATATATCTATAAAAACACAATATATTTTTTATCAATTAAAAAAAATACTTCACATACTAAAATTTCGAACAGATTTATGCCGTAAGACATTTCAAATAAAAAAGATAGCATATTATACCTCCAAATTTAAAATCAATTATATGCGTGTTTTTGAAAGAAATTTCGATATCGTATTATTTTTTTATAGTTACTTTTTTTTATAATCATCTATAATACACTAATATCAACAAAAAATAATTTTTTGTAACTAATAACATGGTTTTTGCTACAGTTGGTCACAAAAAAAGTAACATAGTTTTTTAAGCTATTACTATATTATATACTCTTATATATATATTGTTACTTATAAATATAAATATATATAAGAGTATATATATTTATATTTATGTTTATATATAAGTGTATATACTAAAAAATAGGTAACAGGTAACAAATGTATTATAACGCAGTAATACCAATTGTTACGCGGTTTTTTTAAAAAAAGTAACTGGTTACAAACGAATATACTTGTTAATATAATTTTCTAAATAATATTATGAAAATATATACATATGTTAATATTTAAAAAGTTTCAAAAAGTCACAATTTTAAAATTAGTGCTACCTAGGTGCTACCTAGGTGCTACCGAGTATTTTTTTTAAAATTTTTTGGTGGTACTCAGGTGCTATTTAAGTACCACTAAAAAAATTATAAGTTTGATAAATTTGAATAATTATTGTATTGATTACTATTAAAGATTAAAAATGTTTTTAAATCTCCATTAAAAAGAAATGTAGGATCACCAAAACAATATCCTAATGTTAAATCTCCGCCATTTAACAAATCGTTTGATAATGTTGTATCTATATTTCCAATCTGGTTAATTATTCTTAATCCGTTCGCATTTTTATTAATCCAATTGAATAGATATTTATTTACTGTTGAATTCTGATCTGCTAAAGTCCTAACCGTCCAATCATATAAAAAAGTATAAATAAAATTGGTTTCGCTCGTTGCTGCATATTGCATTAATGTTAAGGGATCTAAAAATTTTCCAAATATGTAACCTGTTGAATTTATTGGATAATAATTTAGATAGATTGATAATTCAGGAGATTTAATGTCGATTGCTGGATAATCATCAATTGTCATTCTGGAATTATTAGCTGAAATAAATTTAATTCCAGTATTTATAAATGTTCCAGCTTGATAAATAATTGGCATATTATTTAATGTTACCTGAATTGCATTTTTTATTCCTGTAAATTGAGATTGATTATAAAAAATACTTATTCTTCCTGTTGTACCAGTACAAAAAGTTTCAATACTTGTAATATCAATATATCCATCTACAAATCCAATGTCCATTGTTTGTAAATCTGAATCCCTTGTAACTTGAATACAATATCCATTGTATTTATTTGTTAGCTTATAAAATGAAAATCCGAGGACTAATGAATTGACAGCTCCAGTAATTAAATCTAGTGGGTATTTTTTTAGAAAATTATCTTTATTTAATCCTAATCCTAATCCTTGTATCATGTCACCTTCTTTTTATTTTTTATTTTATAATATTTAAAACCTTTTTAAATATTATTTTTTTAGTTTTTTGTTATATTTACAAAATACATGCAATGTAATATAATGGAATAAACAAAATAAATTAAAATTTTAGGAGGATAACAATGTTAATTATTGAAAAAATCAAAGATAATGAAGAACTTTTTAAGAAAGATATTTGCACTATTTATATTAAAAATATAGATGTTGCATACAGGAGATACCGAGATAGTATTCACATAACCGATATACACGCAGCAATGAAAAGGGGCTGTCAATGTAGAACTGTTATTATTATGGGAATAATTGAAGTATCAGAAAGACCAGATATTGAAGAAATATTAATTAACCCAAATTTATTTGAGACTGAGTACGAGAAAATTTATAGAAATTTTGATTCAAAATATGTATTCAATCCCTTTATAACACCGAAAAAAGTAAATATAGAAAAGACTAAATTTACTTTAAATGATCTAAAGAAAATGTTACTTAATGGTCAAATTGAAAAAGCAGTAATCAAAAGACAGACAACTGATGATTATTTTGACGATGAGGAATGTGGCTATAATAAAGGTGTAATTCTTAATAAAAAAGAATTGTGTCGAGATCTAGTTCAAGAACCAGCTGGATGGAGAATTTGTTCAAGTGATAAAGGGAAATTAAATTTTCATAATTTAACAATTTCATGTGATGAAGATAATAAATATTATGTTGAAATTGCATGCCATTATTTTAAATATATTAAATTATATTTGAGTTTGTAACATAGACTTAATATTACAGGTGAAAAAAATTCACCTGTTTTTTTTATTCTCTGGAACGCTTGTATAATGTTGGATTCATGGACTTAATATTGTTATATGTAAATTATTGGATATTAAATGGACAACTCCTCTTTACAAAATACATGCAATGTAGTATAATGTATATAGTAAGTAAATTAAATTTTTAGGAGGAATTAACAATGAATAATAAGTTAACTAAGAAAGAAATTATGGCAAATGGGAAAGAATGTTGGGAAGTTTTAGAATCTTTGTTTAACAAAGCAGGCAATTCCAAAGATTCAAATTTTGTAGACAGGTTTAATAAAACTTGGGATAAGATGTTTTCTGAGATTAAAAGTAACAGGATTCAATGGGGAATTGAGTGGACAAATCATAGTAGCATTTTATCAAATGGTTTAAAAAAATCAACATTACAAAGTGAAGTTGACATCATGACTAAATATGTATCAAAACTAAGTTTTATTGTTAAAAGGTTTGAAATTAGTAAAAAAGAAGAAATAATCAATGATACACAAAAATACTTATTATCAGTTAATGTTAAAATGGATCATAACAACTGTAAAATATTAGTTGATAGAATAGCAAGGCAATTAGGGAATTAAACAAATTCCCTAATCAGTAATAAAAAGAGTCGTAACATTAACATTATGACTCTTTTTATTACTTTTATATTACATTATCCATGCCTTTATTGCATGTATATGTGTAATGTGGTATAATTATTATAGTAAGTAAATTAAATTTTTAGGAGGAATTAACAATGACTAAAAGTGAAATGATTAAAAAAGGTTTAGAACTTAATAAGATAATGGTTACTATGGGAAAAGGGATTTCTGATAAATATTTTAAAAAGGCTTTTGAAAATAGAGAAAAAAATAATATAAGTGTTGGTGGAAATAGCTCAATATTAGCTTCAGGATTAAAAAAATCAATAATTGAATTTGAATATAATTTGATTGTTGAAGCATACACAGAATTTATTAATGTTCCTCAATGTAAAACAGATTGTAAATATTTTAAAACATATCAAAATGAATATACCAGAAATTTTTGTAATAATTGCACTAATTGCAGCTTATATGAAACTAATAAAAGAAATAAATTTGAAGTAGGTCAACTTCTTTACAATCATGGGGATGGGTTAAATGCATCTGGATGGTTTGAAATAGTTAAAATAATTGATGATCCTAATTATTCAATAGCTTATAAAACAAAAGAAATCGGAGACTTAATGAGAGAGAGACAAATATTTGAAGCTGGAATATCTGTAGTTGATAAAAATAATGGATCTACTAGAATTGTAACAAAAGAAGCTAGGATCGAATATCTGCATAAGACATATGGAATTGATATGATGAATGGTAAAAACGAAGAAATCTGCAAAAACTTAACTAATGAACTTGAAAAGACTATTGAAGAATTGAAAAGAAGACAACATGAAAAAACAGAAATATTAAAAACTTTAGATCCTGAGAGTGTAGATTATAAAAGATTTAAAGATATGTATTTATCTGAGATTAAAGAAGAACTTCAAGACAAGGAATTAAAAGTAAATGCAGAAATCCATAATAATAAAAATCTTGAAGAACAAAAGGAAAAAGCAATCGTTGAACTACAGAAATATTTATTATTAACTGATAATAACCTTGATTATGAAAAATGCAGATTATTGGCTGAAAAAATGATAAGAAGATTAGGGAATTAAACAAGTTCCCTAACCAACATAATAAAATTAAATTTTTAGGAGGATTTTGAAATGTTTAAATACGATGTATGGGTAAATGAAAACAACAAAATTAAAACAGTATTTAAGGATACAATTATTGCGAATTCAGAGATTGATGCATTAAAAAAATTGCATGAAATATGTATTGATAATGGGATTGATGATCATAGTAAATATAATAGACATGTTACAAGGGCTCAAATTAATTTTGTAAAAGCTGATTGCATGATATTTTATGATAGCAAAGGAAATGAACTAGATCTTGATAAAATAAAAAGAACTAGGTTAATTGATTTTGAAATAAAAAAGAGATATGAACATAGAGTTGATGTTTTTGTGTATACTCACATATTCTGGAGCTATAATGACGAGGAACTTATTTTTAATCAATATACTAAGAAGCTAAAGCATAAAGATGATTTTACACCGCTAGGAGGACCAGAAATCGAAAAGATTGATTATAAAGAATTTAAAGAAGCTTTTGATGAATATATAGGATTAAAATAATAATAAAAAAGAGTCATAACTTAACATTATGGCTCTTTTTTATTACTTTTATATTACATTATTCATGCTTCATTGCATGTATATGTGTAACGTGATATAATATATATAGAAAGTAGGTGAGACAATGAAAGAATGTAAATGTCCAAGACATCAATGTAATAGCACAAATACTGAGCAGCTGGGGGAACTTGAAAAAGGTCACATCAAACTTACAACATATTGGTGTAATCAATGCAACCACAGCTTCCACATCAAGATAACAACAGTAGGTAACATTAAAAAAGTAGAAATCATAAAGCAAGACTAAAAAGAGGGGACATAAATCCCCTCTGAGTAACCAAAATAAAATAAATTAAATTTTTAGGAGGAAATAACAATGACAAATAATAATATTTCAAAGAAAGAATTGGCAAATAAGGTGATGGAAATAATCTCAGGTAGATTGGGACAATTGCAATTATTGGCAGAATTGAAAGAAAAGTTAGAAGATTCAATCGAAGCTATGGAGCTTATTGCTAATACTAAAATAGAAATTAAATGTGATCACTCAGTTGAAAAATTAATGAAAAACTATAGTTTTAAAAAGCTGATTGATAGAGCTAAAAATGAAATAGAAAAATTAAAAGTTATAACAAACTTAAATAATGAATTAAAGAAATTATTACCAGCTGCAAAACCAGCTGCAGCTAAAAATAAAAAAGTTGTAATTTATAAAGGTATTTGTAAAATGGGTGAAATGGGATATGTGACAGTTACCAGTAAAGGAGAGACAAGAAAAGAATTTATAACATTGATGAGAAATAAAGGCTATACAATGAGTGATAGAAGGGTAAAAGAGAAAAGTGTATTTGACTTCATAATGGACCATACATCTGGGAATTCTAAAATATGGAACTTTATAACAACTATTGAAGACTGTGAAAACTTCAAAAAAGATGGAATGTTTTATGTAAATAGAAAGATTCATGAACAGAATGAAAGGAGACAAAAGAAAACCACTTTGCATGTATAGAAGTAACGTGGTATAATATAGAATGATTATAAATCAAAAGAGGGGAAGTTCTTCCCCTCTTATAAAATAGTAAACCAAAACAACAAACTAGTAAATTAAATTTTTAGGAACTCATTATAACATAAAATTAATTAAAATGAAAGGTGACATACTGTATGGATTATGGATATATAAAAACTAGAAAATTAGAAAATTGTTTAAAAATGATTGAATTGCTTAAAAAAAATGGAAGAATGAAAACAAGTGAACTCGTTGAATCTCTAAATTTAAGCAGTAAAAGAAGTGTAAATTATTATAAGCATACTCTTATTTTTTTAGGCTATGATATTGTATCATATGGAGGATATGAGGGGGGACTCGAATATATACCACCTGAATATTTAGAAGATGAAGAATTAACTTTAATATCTGAAAAATTAGGCTGGGAAAATTCTAAATTGATAGAAAAATTAAAAAGAATAAATAAGAAGGTGAAATCATGAAAATTATAAAAGTAGATGTAAATAAATTAATTTTAGCTGATTACAATCCTAGGATAAAATTAAAACCTGGGGATCGTGCTTATGAAGAATTAAAAAGAAGTATACAAAAGTTTGGATATGTTGATTTGATAATCTGCAATAATGATTTAAAAGTTATTGCAGGCCATCAAAGAATTCCAGTATTAAAAGAGTTGGGATATAAAGTTATTGATGTTGTACAGGTAGATATTGGAGAATATGATGAAAAGGCACTAAATATTGCACTCAATAAAATTGATGGATCTTGGGATTTTGAAAAGTTACAAAGTTTATTAGATGATATTAAAATCAATTGTAATGAATTATTTAATTTCACAGGTTTTACCGATGGGGAATTTGAAAAAATTATAAGCGAATTCGAAGGAAGTGTAAATACTGAAGGAGTGACAGGTAAAAATAGTAACAATTCTGAAGGAGGAGAGAGTAAAAACGAAAATGATGTAAAGTCATATACAGAAAAAATAAAAGCTCCAATATACGAGCCTAAACAAGAAAACCCACCTGAATTAAAAGACTGCATTAATTATGAAAAATGTATGAATTTAATAAAAGAAATAAAATCAAAGAAATTTGAAAAGGATCTTGAATCTTTTTTAATTTTCGCTGCTTATAGATTTATAGTATTTAACTATGAAAATATAGCTGAGTTCTATTGTCATCAAGGTAAAAAAACTCAAGAAATAATGGAAAAACTTGCAATGGTAATAATAGATTTTAACAAGGCTATAGAATATGGATTTACTCAGTTTGTTAATGATGTATATGAGGATGGTATTGAATCAAAAGAAAAGGAGTTTGATGATAATGTTACCTAATAACTTTTGTATCTTTATTTTATCGCATGGCAGACCTGATAAAATACATACATTAAGAACATTTGAACGACAGAAATATACAGGACGATATTATATTTTAATTGATAATGATGATAAAACAAAAGATGAATATATAAAATTATATGGTGATAAAATTATTATCTTTGACAAGAAAAAGTTACGGTTGATCGTGCTGATAACTTTAATAATATGAATTTAGTTGTTTTTGCTCGAAATTATTGTTTTGAGCTTGCAAAAAAACTTAAAATAAAATACTTCATGGAATTTGATGATGATTATACCGACTTTGGATTAAGGTTTAATGTAAAAGGTGAATTTAAACACATTAGACTTTATAATACACTTGATGATCTCTTTGAAAAGCTTTTAAAATTTTATAAGAATACAAAGAGTATAACATCGTTGTCTTTCGCTCAAAATGGTGATTTTATCGGGGGACAAAATAGTGCAATGGGAGTAAATATTCTTATGCGTAGGAAAGCTATGAATACACAAATTTGTAGTAATGAAAGACCATTTACTTTTTTAGGAGGAGTAAATGAGGACGTCAATGCATATGTTCGATGGGGAAGTGAGGGAAAATTATTTTTTACAATAAGCTGTGTTTCGATTGGGCAAGTTCAAACGCAGTCAAGTTCAGGTGGCTTGACTGAAATATATAAGGATCAGGGAACATATGTAAAAAGTTTTTACAGTGTAATTTATTGCCCTTCATGTGTAAGAATAATTAGGATGGGTGCAGTTGAAAAAAGAATTCATCATAAGATATTATGGAAAAAAGCAGTGCCTTGTATACTTAGGGAAGAACATAAAAAATTATTTTAAAGAAAGGACATTTGAAAATGGCAAAGGGAAGGTATAGCGAGCTAGTTGAGCCAAACATAAAATTTATAATAGGATGGAGAGAAGAAGGGCAGACAGAAAAGCAAATCGCCCAAAATTTGGGAATTGCTTATTCTACATTGCAAAAATATAAAAATGAACATTCAGAGCTTGAAGAAGCTTTAAAGAGATCAAAACAATTATTAATTTTGAATCTTAAAAAATCTCTATATCAAGAGGCAATTGGCTATGATTATGAAGAGGAAGAAAAGTTTATTGAAAGAAAACCTTTAAAAGTAGCAACAAAAGATAATAAGGGTAAATATCTTAGGGATGAAAATGGAGATATAATTTATGAGATACAATACAATGAAGTTGTAAAAGTAAAGAAAAACGTAAGAAAAGCAAGGCCAGTTCCAAGCTTGCTAATTTTTGCGTTATGTAACGCATGTCCAGAGCAATTTAAAAGAGTTGATAAGGAAATTGAAGGGCAATTGGATGAAATTACAAATGATATTAGAGAATTAAAGAATAAATATTCTGATGACTTAATCGAAAAAGCTTTTGACGTATTATATCCAAATGTATCAAAAGCAATAGAAGAAAAAGAAAGTGAAGAAAAATGAAAGAAATAAAACTTCCTGTTAAGGATCTAGGTGAGACATTTGAATTAAAAGCTCCTAGATCAAAAAAACATCTAGCTTTGTACTTATCGATTGTCTTTAATTGTCGATTACCTTATCCATCGTCAATGGATGACTTTTGTGTTAAGAATGATCACAAGTCACCGCTTGATGCTATGTGGGCTGCTTATGCTGAGTTGGATTACTATTCAATATGGTATGCAATGAGGGGAACTGGCAAAACTTATGATCTCTCATTGCTATCATTTATTGAGTCGGTTTTTAAACCTCATTGTGGTATAAATGTTTTAGGTGGATCACTTGAACAGTCTACAAGGGCGGTTTCGTACTTAAAAACCATGTGGGAAACATGGAAAAGTTTTAAAAATGTTGATATTGCAGATATAAATATTAAGCCTACTCGATCATATGAATATAAGGATATTATTTGTACTTCCGAAGTATCAAATAATTTACTAGGCAAAAATAAAGATATAGCAGGTAGGGGCTACAAATTATCTAATGGATCTTGGGTAAATGCATTGGCAGCATCAACTAAATCAGTTAGAGGACCACATCCTCAAAAGTTAAGACTTGATGAAGTTGACGAGATGGATGAAAAGATATATAACGCAGCAATGGGGCAGCCTAAAAAAAGTTGGGGAATTAAAGATAATATTATTATCTCAAGTACGCTCCATAATGCTTTTGGATTAATGAGTAGAATAATTGATAATAGATTCGATTTGGGTGCTAATTTATATCCCTGGTGTGTCAATGAGGTAATATATCCTAGTGGATTTTGGGAAAAAGAAGAGATAGAAAGAAAAAAGAAACAAATTCCTAAGGCCATGTGGGAAGCTGAATATTTATTAAAAAGGCCAAAAATTGGGGATTCAATTTTTGATTTTGAAAGTGTTGATAGAGCGTATTCAAGGGGAAGAATGGATAAATATGATAAAAGCTTATATTCAGAAGCTGGTATTGATTGGGGATATAATGTAACTGTATTAAATTTAATTCAGGATACCAGAGAAAAATATAAAAATTTTGAAAGTCATCCATTTGAACTAGTTGAATTAACACAACGATGTCGTGAAATTGCCGATATATGTATTGATAGAAAAATATCTGTAATATATGCAGATAGTAATCCCAAGGATAGCAATATAACTTTAAAAACTATATTAGAATCGAAAAGAACGGGCACAAAACTAGTGCCAGTAGCTTTTTCAAAGTGGAAAGATATTGCGATAAATGTTTTAAGATTCTTACTTGAAAATAATCTTTTAAACATTAGTGATAAAATATGTCAGGATAAAATGAAAAAATATCATTATAAAAATGTAGAGCTTGGAATAATAGCTAAAGAGGATGACCATTATCCAGATAGTTTAATTGCGTGGGCAGCTAGTAGATATAAGTTACTATCTGATATAGATATACAAGTTGGAAGGTTAAAAAACAATAAATTGAAAGGATATGAGTAAATGAAAAATTTAATGTATGAAAAAATAGAAAAAACTAAAGAATATTTAGATTATATTGAAGAACATTATAACAATGTACAAAAAGCTTGGAAACTTGTACAAGAAAAATGCAAAGATGAAAAATTTATATATGATGATTTTGAATTCTCTATTTTGGATAATGAAATAAGAAACCATGATTTATCCAAACTTGATAAGGAAGAATTTACACAATATAGAGATAGATTTTATAAATATGATAATAACAAAAAAAATGATATTATAAACAAAAATTTTGATAATGCATGGAATAACCATAAAGAAAAAAATGATCATCATTATGAAACATGGACAAAAAAAAGATATAGTTATCCAAGAATGCAGCTTTTACATTGTGTACATATGATTATTGATTGGATTGCAATGGGGTTTAAATTTAATGATACTGCATTAGAATATTATAAAAGAAATCAAGATAATATCCATGTTCCTGAATGGGCAGAAATATTAATTATTGAAATTTGTGAAAAATTTTATAAATAGAAAGGATATGATTTAGATGGGAAAAGGAAAAATAATTGTATTTGATTTTGATGGCGTAATACATAGTTATGCAAGCGGTTGGCAAGGTGTAGATGTTGCAAATGACCAGCCAGTAAAAGGAATAAAAGAAGTTATAGAACAATTAAGAAAAAAAGGATATAAAGTTGTTATTCATTCATCAAGATGCAGTAAATTAGAGGGAATAAATTGTATTGAATACTATTGTAATGAACATAACATTGTAGTTGATGATGTTGTAATTGATAAGCCTCCAGCTTATTTGACAATTGACGATCGGGCAATTTGTTTTAATCCTAGTAACATTTCTTCTTTAATTGATGAAATAGAGAATTTTAAACCTTGGACACAATTAAAAGATGGTATGGGTAGTTTATGTATAAAACAAGATAATATATCAAATGATTATATGAATAAACTTGAATTTAAAGAGACATTGGAAGGTAGAATGTTATTGGCAGCTGCATCAATTTTAACAAATTCAAGATTTATATTTTATGGAACTGAAATAGAAGGTACAAAAAAAGAACCTAACGAAATTTTTGACATGCTTAATACCTTATGCAATGATATTTTTGAACAAAATAATGAAATTTTGCCAATTCCAGTTTTTGATTATGAGAAAGAAATTAAGAAATTACAAGATAGAAACCAAGAAATAGTTTTAATTTTATCAATGCATATTGATAAAAAATTTACAAATGTCGAAGAATGTTTAGTTAATGAAATTGCAAATAATTCACTTGAAATCGAAAGGTTATTAAATATAAAATTTAATAATATAAAATATGAAGAAGCTATGAAAATTATTTCAAATGAATTGAAAAGTGATAAGTCTGAAGGCAGTATGTATTATGCATGGCAAAGTAATTTATCTTGTATAATACAAGATAAATTTTCCATCAAATATTGATCATGAATTATCAAATAAGATAGCATGTAAATTTTTAGATAGATTGATAGAAGATTCTAATAAAAAAAATGAGGTGATCTAATGTTCTTCAAACCAAAATCAGAATTTCCGCCTGTTGAGTGGAAATTTTGGTTTAATAAATATGATGAATGGGCAGCGTGGTATAGTGGGGATCAGAAAATTCTATATGATTATTACAATATAAATGCCATAGGTGATCTGATTGCACAATCTAGGATGTGGGCAAGGATAGAGGACTTATGTGGGGTTGTACATTTACCAGCGGCTAACGATATTGCATCAACATCTGCGAATTTACTATTTTCGGAAGTTCCACAATTCAAGTATGATGAAAATACCGAAGGTGGTAAAAGAATTAAAGAATTTATATCGGAAAATGGTTTTGAAAATTTACTATTGGAGGGTGCTGAGTTATCAGCAGCTCTGTCTGGATGTCTATTAAAAATAGATATCGAACCTGATTTATTGAGGGTTCCAATCGTAAGTATTGTGACTCCACAACAGTTTTTCCCAGTGTTTTGGAGGGGAAGGCTATGGGAAATAATAACATTTAGAATAGTTAAAACAAATTCAGATACACAAAAAGTTTGGAGACTATTTGAAAGAAGAAGTCGTGAAGGAAAAGATTTATTAATAGAATATGAATTATATCAAGGCTCTAATAGTTCAGTTGGTGAACAAATAGAATTAAATTCTATTAAAGAAACTGAGAATATAAATCTAGAGAATATACGATTTTCAAATATAGAAGGTTTAGGATGTGTTTACATTCCTAATAAAAGACCTAACAAGTTAATTCCTGGGTCATATTTGGGAATTAATGACTATTCAACATCAATTTCAATGATGGATTCTTTAGATATTACATGGACTTCATGGATGAGGGATTTGGAACTTGGAATGGCACAGATTTTTATTGATGAAGAGCTGCTCAATAAATCTCAAAATCAAACAACAGGTGAAGTAGTAGAATTAAATAAATTCAGTAAATATCAAAGAGCTTTTGTAAAACTGAATTTAACAAGCTGGAAGATGGGTGGAGATTCAGGAGTGAAACCTATTGAAAACATACAATTTGATATAAGGATGGAAGAGCATAAAAACACTTGTGAACAATTATTTTTTAATATAGTTACTCAGTGTGGTTATTCTCCACAAACTTTTGGTATTGGGCAACATGGGAATGTTGCCAGTGGAACAGCTTTAAAAATATTAGAACATAAAAGTCAATTAACCAGAGAAACCAAAGGAAGATACTGGTTGCCTGCAATAAAGGAATTATTATATCAAGTTCAAAAGTTTGATCAATCTTCAAATTTATATAAGTCTTATAATATAGAGGATGTATCGATTGAATTACAGGATTCAATAGTCACAGACCAAAAGGAACTATCTGAAACTTTAAAGAATTTGGATATGGCAAAAGCCGTATCAACATATACAAAAGTTAAGATACAGCACCCTGATTGGGATGATGCTAATATTGAAGCTGAGACCGACAGAATATTAAAAGACCAAGGTATAACTCCAGAGGTATTATAATAGTACGTGAAATTGTCAGTATAATTATATTGACAATTTCACGTTTTTATATTATGATTTTTTACGAGGTGATAAAAAAAATGAATATGAAACATATAATTTCATTAACTGAGTTCATAAGAAATTATGGAAAATATTCAAGGTTAATTGAAGAGATAGGATATATAATACTTTTAAAAAATAATAAACCTGATAAAGTAATTCTTGATTATACTTTTATTGAAAAAAATAATATTGATTTATTAGAAATAAGGGGTGTTGATAATGGAAAAACTAATAAAGTTACCAAATGAAAGCGATTGGGAATATGAGTATAGAGAAAATATCATAAATATTTCGAATCAAGTATCTAAATATCTAAATATGAATAAACAAGGAAATACTATTAATGATTTTAAAATAATGAAAAATGGAATAAAAAAACAATATGATAATTTATTGATTTTAAATGTTCCTGAAAAATATAAAATTTCATATGGCCATTTAAAAGAAGCTTTAGAATATTACATCGAAGGCTATGAAATTTTAGTAGGACTTGATTTAAAAGATGATAAAAACTCACAAAAAATTATTGAAGTTGGAAAATTTATTGAAATTGGAACTTGTTTTACTAAGATTTCTAGTTTTGAATACCTGAGAACATTAAAAAGGAATTGATAAGATGAATATAGATAGATATTCAAAGTATGCAGATAATTTAATTTTTGATTCTCAAGAAGTGGTTTTTTCTGTTGGCCAAGCTTACAAAGAATTACAGAAATCAATTATTAAAGATCCTACTAATATTGATAAATATAAAAAAATATATGATAAGAAAATATCAAAGATAGCTAAAGAATTTGATATTAATTGGAAAAAGTGGGCTGATGAAGATTTGCCAACAGCTTATATCAAGGGTATTAAAGATGCTGAAAATAATTTATCAAAAGTTGGTGTCAATTCTTCTATAACTGATCCTATAACTAATGGAAGGATGCTATTAAGAGAATTTCCGATACCTCCAGCAATACCAGCAATTCCAGGACAAGTTAGTATGTTATTTAGTGGTAAATATGCAGACCATGAGACTTTTTTTGGTGTGTTTAGGCAGTCAGCTTATTATTCATTAGATGGTCAACAAGTTCAAATAATGAGATATTCTGATGATTTATTTCGTCAAACAGCATCAATGGTTGCTGAGAATAATTTTAACGAAATGGATATTTTTACAAGAAGAAAGTTTTCACAAGAAATGTTGGATGAATTTGCTCGCAAGGGTGTGCAATCAATAACATACAAAAACGGAGCTAGATATAGTATTGATACATATTCGGAAATGGTTGGAAGGACGTTGACTTCAAGGTGTGCTATACAGGCAAATTTAAATAGATATATGCAATCAGGATGGGATTT
Organism: Spirochaetota bacterium; assembly: GCA_016935915.1. GTDB lineage: Bacteria > Spirochaetota > GWE2-31-10 > GWE2-31-10 > JAFGQB01 > JAFGQB01. The sequence goes on along the minus strand of JAFGQB010000135.1, from coordinate 30,259 downwards.
GGTAATTGTTTCCGCACATTTTATGTGTTGTGAACTTTGTTCGCCCTATGAGGGACAAACATTATCAATTAATCCTGGGCATCAAGTATATGAAAGTCTTGATGATGCTATTAGAAACGGCTTGTATCATTGCAATTGTATTCACGATTTATCGCCTTATTTTGAAGGAATAAGTGATGAAATTATTCCTAGTGTAAGTGATGGGGAACAAAGATTAATTGACGAGTATGGTAGAGATGAAGCCCAAAAAATAGCATACGAAGCAAAACAGAAACAAAGATACATAGAAAGAAAAATAAGAAATTGGAAAAGAAGGGAAACGGTATCAATAGATTCTGGAAGTAAAGATTTTAGCAGTAAAAAAGTTAGAATATGGCAAGCAAAACAAAGAGAACATTTAAAAGAAAATCCTTATTTACCTAGAAAATATGAGAGGGAGCAGATTAAAAAAGCTCACTAATGAAAGAAGTGTGAAATATATGTTGATATTAGTAATAAGTATTATAATATCGTTGTTATTTGGTGGGTTTGTCTGGTTTATGTTAAGTGAAGGAGGTTATTAATGGAAATAAGAAACTTTAAAAAAGATGACGAATATTATACTCCAAGATATGCAGTAATACCACTGTTAAAGTATTTAAAGCCAAATTCTATAATTTGGTGTCCATTTGATACTGAGAATTCACAATATGTAAAAGTATTTAATGAATTTAACCATACTGTAGTTTATAGTCATATTGACGAAGGAGATGATTTTTTTAATACTATATGTAATTGTGACTATATAATTTCTAATCCTCCTTATTCGTTAAAATATGAAGTATTATTGAGACTGTATGAACTTAATAAACCTTTTGCAATGTTGTTAGGCTCTCATGGAATTTTTGAAGCTAAACGGTTTAAATTATTTAGTCAAAATAATTTTGAATTAATGGTACTTGATAAAAGAATTGTATTTAAAAAGGGTGGAGCTCCACCATTTCAAAATTGGTATATATGCAATGGTATGTTGCCAGAAAAAATTGTATTTGAAGAAATAAATAAAAAAGGATAGGTGTTTGTATGGATATTAAAGAATTGATAGAATTAAAAAATGAGTTAAGAAACGGGTTGAATAATGAAAATGGAATGTCATTGAAAACATTGAAAGATATTGTTAATAAAGTAATTCATACTATAGATTTAATTATTTTGAATGACTTTGAATCAAATGATAATGAACAATCAACTGAAATAGAATCATTGAAAAATCTACTTGAAATAGAGAAAAAAGAAGTTGATGGCTATTCTAGAGGAATTGATGCTCTACAAAATTTTATTAAATGTATGATTGAAGATCTAGGAGGTAATAATAATTCAGATTTTAATTCAGATTTTAAAAGTGGAATGATATGTATTCTAAGGCTTATGACTAGACAACTTGATAATATTTAAGAAAGGAAATAATAATAATGAATAGTGATAAAAAAAATAATAATCCTTCAAGTGCCATAATTTTTACTAATCCTAATTTCGTTGATACAAAAGGGGCGTTATTTAGTAGTGAAAAACATGATTATGAAACTCCAGATAATTTTTTTAATCAATTAAATTCTATCTTTAGATTTAAAATAGATCTTGCGGCTGATCATGAAAATAGAAAAGTAGAAAAGTATTTATCAATTAAGGATAATTCACTCGAAGATCCTTGGTTATTTAAAGGTTGGGGATGGTTGAATCCTCCATATGGTAGAGATTTAAAAAAATGGTTTGCTAAGGCAAGTATTAGTAAATCTAAGATAATTATTTTATCTCCTGCTAGAACTGATACGAGCTATTTCCACGATTATATTATAAGTGCTGATTGTTTATTATTTATAAGGGGAAGACTTGTTTTTGATGGTTGTACCTCGTCAGCTCCATTCCCTAGTTTGCTGAGTTTTTTTGGTAAATTAACCAGGAATGAATTTGATAAATTAGAGAAATTAAATTTAGGATATTTAATTGGCAAATAAAATGATTTGTGATACAATATCTATGTTATATAGTTTGGTCTGAATCGCAGCCAGACCAAACTATATAAAAAATAGTATAAAGAAGTTTTGCAAATCGAGCTGCGATCTAGATTTGCAAAACTTCTTTTTTAATACAGAAAGGAAAATTTATGAAAAATAAAAAAATATTAATAACTGGTGGAACTGGAACGTTTGGAAATGCTTTTGTAAAAAGAATATTAAAAGAAGATGTAAAAAAAGTTTATATTTTCTCAAGGGATGAATGTAAACAATGGAAAATGAGGGAACAATTTAAAGATGAAAGAATTCAATATTTAATAGGTGATATAAGGGATAAGGATAGATTGTATAGAGCTTTTGAGGGAATCAATTATGTAATACATGCGGCTGCTCAGAAACACGTTCCTTCATGTGAATACAATCCCATTGAAGCAGTAAAAACAAATATAAATTCCGCTGAAAATATAATAAATGCTGCTATTGATAGAGGTGTCGAAAAAGTACTATCAATTAGCACTGATAAAGCAGTAAAACCTATTAATTTATATGGTTGTACAAAAGCAGTTATGGAAAAATTATTTATACATGGTAATAATTATTGTGGAAATAAAAATACTAAATTTTCATGTGTAAGATATGGAAATGTAATTGGTAGTCGTGGAAGTGTAATTGAATTATGGAACAAACAAATGAAAGATGAAGGACATATTTCATTAACTGATCTTAATATGACTAGATTTTGGATAACAATAGAAAATGCTGTTGAATTTGTTGTAAAATCATTGAAATTAATGGAAGGTGAAGAAATTTTTATTCCTAAATTAAAATGTTTGGAAGTTAGAAAATTAGCTCAGTTATTTACTAATGATAAAAATATTAAAATGATAGGTATTAGACAGGGAGAAAAATTGCACGAGATTTTATTTTCTAAAGAAGAATCTCAAAGGACTATAGAAATTGATAATTCTTTCTTTATAGTATACCCATCTATTTATAAATTAAATTTAAATTATGACAGATGGGATAATCATAAAGGAATGTTTTTTAATAATAATGATTATAGTTCAATGGATCAAGATGAAATAAATATAAAAGAAATGGAGAAATTAATAAAATGATAGGTTACGGAAAACAATATATAGATCAAAAAGATATTGATGCAGTCGTTGAAGTTTTAAAAAGTGATACTTTAACAGGCGGATCTGTGATTGATAAGTTCGAAGAAAATTTATCAAATTATACAGGTTTTAAATATTGCTCAGTGGTTAACAGTGGAACGGCTGCTCTTCATTGTGCGTTATTTGCAGCAGGAATAAAAGAAGGTGACGAAGTTATTGTTCCATCAATAACTTTTACAGCCACAGCGAATGCAGTTTGTTACTTAGGGGCGAAACCTGTATTTTGTGATGTTAACGAGTCTTTACTTATTAATCCATACATAATTGAAAACCTTGTAACACCAAAAACAAAGGCAATTATAACCGTTGATATGGGTGGACAATTAGTTGACTATCAAACAATTAAATCAATTTGTAAAAAACATAATTTAGTATTTATATCTGATAGCTGTCATGCGTTTGGTGCAATAACAAAAAAATCAAAAATTGCTACACCTGATATAATTTGTTATAGTTTCCATCCAGTAAAGCATATAACAACAGGTGAAGGTGGTGCAGTTTTAACAAATGATATGTTTTATGATACCTTAGTAAAGACATTTAGAAATCATGGAAGGTATAAAACATTTGATAATAAACAACTACATATTGGATATAATTATAGAATGCCAGATATTAACGCAGCTCTGGGGAACTCTCAACTTAAAAAGATTGACAAATTTATAATAAAAAGAAAAGAAATAGCCATTAAATATTTAAAAGCTTTTGAAAACATGGTAAATGTAAAAGTAGTTAGACAACAGTTTGAAAATGTATGGCATTTATTTATTATAAAAACTCATAATAGAGATAAATTTATTGAGTATATGAAAGCTAATAATATAATGTGTGTAGTTCATTATCCCCCTGTATATGACCATCCATACCATAAAAAAAGCTGTGTTAATTGTCCATATACTGCTACTATTTATGGTCAAGTAGTAAGTATCCCAATTTTTTATACATTATCTGAAGGACAACAAAGTTTAATAATTGGTAAAATTATTAACTGGGAAAATAATATGAAATTATTAATAGAAGATGTTTGAAAAATTATATTAATAATACTAACTTTTGAAAACAACTAAAATCTGGTAAATAGATAATATTATTTACACTATAAAGTAATTAATGTATAATGCTTATTGATGTATTAAATGTTTACTACATTTCAAATGTAGTAAATAAAATTTACCAATAGGAAGGTTTATTTACTATGAATAATTTATTGACAGTGAAAAGAGATGAAATCTATGTGTCAACAAATATTATTGCAAATGAATTAAAAAGGGAACATAGAACTATTTATAAATTGGTTGAAACATATGAAAAAGAATTAAAAACATTAGGGGTTTTAGCATTTGAGATGCTAAAACCTAAAACTAAAAAAGGTGGTGCGCCTTTAAAAGTTTATTACTTAAATGAAGAACAATTTATATTTTTAATTATGAATATGAGAACAAAAGCCAACGAAATTGATACAGTTATGAAAATGAAACTTAAAATATCAAAACAATTTCATCAAATGAAAAAATGGATAATAGAGCAGAAAACACAAAAGCAGAATGAACAATATATTGAAACCAGAAATCAAAGTAAAATTGAAAGAAAGCAAGAGACAGATATAATAAAAATATTTATAGAATACGCTAAGAAACAAGGGTCTAAGAGTTCAGATAAATATTATATGATTTATAGTAAAATGGAAAATTCAGCGTTTTTTATACTTAAAGAAAAATTTAAAAATGTTCGTGAAATTTTAAATATACAACAATTATCTAAGATTATTGTAGCGGATATGATTGTTAAAACTGCAATAATTGAAGGAATGAATAATGAAATGTATTACAAAGATATATTTCAATTAGCAAAAAAAAGAGTTATTGAAATGTCAAAGAGTTTAGGATTTAAAGAGATATTACCAAATATTGAAATTGAAAAAATTGGTGTTAATGAAGATGTTTGAAAAATTATATTATGAAACTGCAATTATTTTATATCAGGAAAGAATCGAGAGAGGATTCAAGGTAAAAGAAAGCATTGATAAATTAAAATATTTTTCAGGTAAATTGGCTTTAATTAATAATATAAATCTTTCAAATTTGAGTATTAAAGAGAATGAAATATTAGGAGACTTACTTACAAGTTTATCATATAAAGAAATAGCTATTAAACATTTTATTACTGAAAATACAGTAAAGAAACATGTTACAAATATCTTTGATAAAACTTATTGTAGGAATAGAGTAGAATTAATTGTTAAAATGAAAGGAAAATAAAATAAAATGAGTACAATTATATTAGATTTTGGAAGTGGGAACACTTGCAAAAATTCAAAAGATTATATATCGAAGATGTATGATCAGTTAAAAGAAATTGATACCGGAAGACATGAAATAATTGTAAAATGGCAGTTATTTCGTGAAGCAGGAGATAATATACCTCTGAGTAGACAATCGTTTGATTATGCATATTGGTATGGACGTGAATTAGGATATTGGGTGACTGCATCAGTTTTTGACAGGGCATCATTAAACTTTTTATTAAGTTATGATATTCCTTTTGTGAAGATTGCAAATAATACAGATTTGCATTATTTAATAAAATACATTCCTGATAATATGATGTTATATATTTCTTCAAATGTGCCTTTATATTTAGAAAGAAATAAAAAGAATTATAAGCAAATGTGGTGTATTAGTAATTATCCAGCAGATGAAAAAGACTATTTAAAAATGAAATTAAAACCTGGTTGTATAATCTCAGATCATACAACAAATTTTAATTTATTTAAAAATTTACTTCCTAGTGTTATTGAATGGCATTATAAATTAGAAGATTCAACAGGTTTAGATGCTGGAGAATTTGCAAGAACTCCAGAGCAATTAAGTGAGGTATTGTAATATGCTAGATATATTTAAAAAAAATGTTTTCAGAAAAAGAGTAATAGATGCAATTGCATTTAAAATAGCTGATTATCAAAGGAAAGCGGATATCGCATATTATTATAATAATGATACTGAGATGTCTGGAAATTTATTAAATTTAGTTGCCCCTTTGAAACAAATATCGCAGAAACTTGATATAGAAAAGGAAGTTTATAATCAGGCCTATAAAATATATGATTTTAGAAATAGTGGAAGAGAAGGATATATTTTAAAGAATGGTAAAATAGTTAAGAATGGATAAGAAAAAAATTATATTTAAAAATAATTATTCATTTAATTATAAAAATTTGCATTATACAAGGATAAGACTTCACAGTTTTTTAAATTATAATTATGATGATTTTTACGAAATAAATTATCATAATAAAGAAATATATAAAACTAGTGTATTTGGAACAATTTGTGGAAATGAACATTATTTTATTTTAACTGATATTCTTTTGAAAGATGATAAATTTATAAAATATTTTTTTATGATAATTAAACAAATGAAAGAAGAAAAAGAAAGAAAATTTTTTGAAAGTATAAAAGAATGGAAACAAGTAAAAAAATGGTTATTTTATTATGAGTAAAGAAATGAGGAGAAACAATGAATATAGTAATAATACCGACTAGAATTGATTCTAGTCGGCTTCCAGGAAAAGCAGGTTTAAAAATAGGTGTGAATACATTACTTGAATATGTAATCGCTGCAGGTAGACGAGCGAAGACAATTGATCATGTTGTTTTAGCAACGACAAATAGTCCTAAAGATGTTAATTTTATAATGGATTATTATGAGGATGCATATGTACATATAAGCAATATGGAAGATCGAAATGATGTTCTAGGAAGATTTGTTGAGACTGTTGAAGAAATTGAAAAAGGTCTTGACTGTGAAGTTGAAAACATTGTAAGACTAACACATGATTGTCCGTTATTGGCTTTCAATTCTTATTTAATTGATGAAATAATGATGCATCATATATATAATGAATGTGACTTTTCGCATAATAAAGGTAATTATTGCAGTGGTCTTGATGTTGAAGCAATGACTAAAAAAGCTATGATTGCTATAAATAATATTGCTAATAAAGAAGAAAGGGAACATGTAACATTGGCATTTAAGAATAGACCTGATAAATATAAAATTGGAACATTTAATTCTTATTATGCTGGCTCAGATGATAAAACATTATTTAGAGATAAATGGAGTATAGATACTTTAGAAGAATTTAATAAGGTATCAGATATTATTAAAATGTATGTAATGAAAGAAGGCGATTTGAGTGGAACTCGATATAAATATACCCATGAATTTCAAGTTAGATAGTTTGTGTGAAAAATCTTTTGATCTAGTTCGTAAATGGAGAAATCTTCTTGATGGGAATATTCTCAGAACTACTCAAAAATTAACAAAGGAAATGCAAAGTAATTTTTATCATAATGAAATATGTAATAGAAATTCTAATCATAGATATATAGGTATGTATGGAAATATGCCAGATTTGAAATTGATTGCATGTATAGGAATTGTAGGTATTCAATGGGAAAATAGATTGGGCGAAATAAGTTTAATTGTTAACCCTGAATATATAGGTAAAGGATATGGAAGAATTGCTTGTTATCAATTATTAAAATGGGGCTTTTCATCTTTGAATTTAGAAAATATTTTTGGAGAATGTTATTCGTGTTCGCCACATATAAAGTTTTGGGAAAAGATGATTGATGAATTTAATGGAAGTGAAATTGCAATATTACCAAATAGAAAATATTACAATGGTAAATATTATAATAGCATGTATTTTAATTTTAATAAAGAAACTTGTTATATAAAGAATCTTATTGATTGAGAGGTAATATATGAATTTATTAATATTAACACCCTATGCGATTGATGGACTTAGAAATTCAGGGGATGATCTAATAGTTGAGTCATTAATAAAATTAATCAAAGATCATTCTAAAAAAGAAATATATTTTGATGTGGTATCAATAGCAAAATCAACAGAAAATAGAGAACAATTATTTAATTCTTTAAATTTAAAAGATCATTATGACAAAATATTAATGCCTGCTTTTAGAATATCTTTAGAAGGTCAAGAGAATTTAAAAACTAGAATTAAATATCTTGAAAAAGCTATAAGGTTAAATATTCCTGTTTTTGCTTTAGGATGTTCGTGGTGTGTATATCCAGGAACAATTGCCCAGACTAAAAACAAAATTAATTCATATGAAAAAGCATTATTAAAATATCTTTTAAATGATGAAAACAGTTGTGTAACCTGTAGAGATGTTTTAACAAGTAATTTGTTAAGATATAATGGTTTAGAAGTGCCTGTTTTGGGCGATTTAGCTTTATTTGATAAAATTAAAATAAAAAAATCATTAGAATGTTATTCTATCAATAAAATCGCAATTTCACTTCCACATAATATTTATTATTATAAAGAAGTTGATAAGTTAAAGAATGAACTTGAAAAACATTTTAAATTTAAGGTAATTTTAACGACTCATCAAGTACTTAGTGATGAAAGATTATATAAAAAGTATGTTGATTTATCAGGAGATTCCAGCAATTTAGATTATTACAACAATATAGATATGCATATAGGTTTTAGACTTCACGCACATAAATGGTTTTTAAAAAACAGAAAACCATCATTTTTAATAGCTGAGGATGGACGTGGATGGGGACATTTAGTAACTTTTAACGGTTTAGGTATTCATGCAGCTCCTGATTATGTAAAAAAAGAAGCAATTAAGATAAAAGAAGATTCTTTGATACTTAGTGATTTAGGAAGACGAAGTAATATAAATATTACTCAAATAATATCTATATTGCAAAAAGAAATTGATAGTAACTTTGATATTACAAGAAATACATTAAGGGAAATTGATTTATTATACAATGAATATTTAAAAATAATAAAACAAATAATAGGATGGGATGAACATGCAGAACTACCAGAATAATATAAAAGATTATAGAAAATATTTAGAAGGTAAAAAAGTTATTTTAGTTGGTCCTAGTAAATCATTAAAAAATAGTGGATTGGGAAAGAAAATTAATGCTGCTGATGTAGTGGTACGAATGAATCAATCTTATCCAGTTATGTCACAAAAAAAGTATCATAAAGATATAGGATCTCGTACTGATGTTTTATATCACACAGGTGCTATTAATACTATGTTGCATTATACAGCAAATAAGTTCAACTTAGGAAGAATTCAAATGTTACAAGGTGATGGTATAAAATATTTTGTCTCTAAACGAGATCCATTGAATGGATCTTCGAGGGATAAAGCTTTTTTAGGTAAATTCATAAAAATTAATTCAGATTTTGAAAAAGCTAAAAGACAGAATAAACAAATTACTATAGTCCCAGTAACAAATATATTTCTGGGTGAACTTCAAACTATTTTAAACAGAAGTGATCCAAATATGAGTACTTTGACAATTTTACATATCTTAAGTATGGACATAAAATCATTAGAAATAGTTGGGTGTGACTTTTATTCGGTGGGCTATCATCCATTTTATAGTTTACCAGTGGAAACTTTAAAATGGGATGATCTTGAGAAGAAACTTGTAAGAGTTGATGGCAAGAAAAGAAGAAAAGGAAAATTAGTTCATAATTACAACATACAAATAAAATTACTATTAGAAGTATTTAGAAATGATGATAGAATTATTATTGATAATAAAATACTTAAAGAATGGAGATCTAAAATATGAATTATGATATTAGAAAGAATAGCCTTGAAGAATGTTTGAATTATTGGCAATCACCGCACGATCATAATAAAACAGAAAATTATATTAGGCCACATACTGAACAAAGGACAAGATATTTATTAAGTTTATTAGCTAAATATAAAGTGCCTAAGAATAAGAAAATATTAGAAATAGGCTGTAATTGTGGAAGAAATCTAAATGGTTTATTTATTGATGGCTATAAATCGTTGACAGGTGTTGAAATTAGCACAGAAGCAGTAAAAAAACAAAAAGAGTTTTTTCCTGAATTAAAAGCAAGAATTATTAATAAGCCAATTGAAGATTGTGTTTTAAAATTTAAAGAAAATGAATTCAATACCATCTATACAATGGCGGTATTGCAACATATTCATGTTGATAGCAATTGGATTTTAAAAGAAATGGCAAATATAGCAAGTGAATATATTATATTAATTGAATTAAATTTAAGAGATTATAAAAAGATATTTGAAAAGTATGGATATAAACTTATTGAGAAAAGAAGTTGTTATTTAATTAAAGGTTTAGAAAAATATTTTGCATGGATATTGAAGAAAAAATAAATTGAAATAAAGGGGACTGATTAATATGTATAAAGAATTATTAGGACAATTACACAATACTATAAAATTATTTAAAGATTTAAACACTCTAAAATCAAAAGATGGAGATTTAAATAAATATCAATCTGCATGTTTTGAACAAATAAACAGTGACTTAAACGATATGAGGTCTTTTGTTAAGTCGCTTGAGTTTATAAGTCAACATAAAAATGAATTTAAGGTAGGTAATTAGAATGATTGATGTTATTTATTTATCTGGTGGATCTGGAGTAAGAGCTGATTTAGGATATCCGAAACAGTTTGCAAGGTTGAAGGGAAAACCTATATTAATATATGGTCTTGAGACATTAAGAAAAATTAAAGAGATAGGAAAAATTATTATATCAGCAAATAATTTTTATAAAACTGAAATGATATTAACTGATTACTATATCAAAAATTATGAACTAGTTGAAAAAGGTGAAACTAGGCAATTATCTGTATATAATGCATTGAAAAAGTGTGAAACTGATTATGTTTTAATTATGGAAGCTGTAAGGCCATTTTGTTCTGAAAAATTAATTAGAAAAGTTTTAAAATTTACAGGAGACTTTATTGTCCCTAGGAGTTCTTTTTATTCAACAGTAATACAGGATTTTGGCAAAGTAATTGATAGGGATTTCTGTGGTGAAGTTCAAATGCCTCAAAAGTATCAATTTAAATTACTTAATGAATGTCATGAAAAGGCAAAAAAGACAAATTTGCTTAATTTTACTGATGACTCGGCACTGGTTATGAATTTTTCAAATATTAAGCCAAAGGTATTAAAAGGAGAACAATGTAATATTAAAATTACTACTCCCTTAGATTTGGTAATAGCGGAGGGTATTTATGAATATTATAATAACAGGGAGTAGTAGAGGAATAGGAAATGCAATTTCAGAAAGATGTATCAAATTAGGGGGACGTATTTATGGAGTAACTACTAAAACAGATGTAAGAAAATCTAATTGCATAGATTATATTTTAACCGATCCTTATAATATTGATGTATTAATAAATAATGCTGGAATTATCAAAGTAGGGAATGTAAGTGAATTAACAAGCTATGATTGGAAAAAACAGTTCAATGTAAATGTTCATGGAACATTTAATTGTTGCAAAACATATATAAAACACTGTATTGAAAGAAAAATAAAAGGTAAAATAATCAATATTGCTTCAACCGCTGGTTTGGGAGCCAGACCAGGAAGGGCAGCTTATGCTGCTACAAAAGCGGCAATTATAAATTTCAGTCTTAGTTTAGCCGAAGAATTAAAAGATTATGGAATAAAAGTATATTGTGTTTGTCCATCTGCGGTTGATACAGACATGAGACATTATATTAATCCTGATGATGATTTTATAAATATGTTAAAGCCTGCTGATGTAGCGGATTTTGTTTATAATTTAATAATTAATGGTGAAAAATTAGATGGACAAATATTGACTATAAAATGAAAGGAATGAAAATATGAGGGTAACTGTTTTAAATACTGCACATTTTGATCTTAAAGTAGGAGATAAGTTATTCCCTGCTTTTAAAGAAGTAATTTTGGATATGTCTCCAGCTCAAGAAGAATTTAGAAACCTTAGATGCTATAAGCAATTAAGAGTTAATCGAACTAATAATAAAAGTTTTATGGAATCATTAGGGCTTAAACACAATGGAAAAACTTTTAATTTTTGCTATGACATTCAAAGCCAGTATGCTGGAGAGTCATACAAATATGCTATTCAAGCATTATCAAATCCAATAATTAAATATTTGAAAAATGCTGGATATAGCAATAGACCATTAACCACAATAAATTGTCGCTTTTTCTCATCAAAAAGAATTAATCAATTTATGAAAGTTCCTGTTGGTCCATATGATGTCTTTTTTTCTCATGGAATAGGTGATAAAAATTATTGGATTGGTAAAAATATAAAAGATTATAATTATGCTTTTGTCCCTGGTCCTGCATGGCAAAAAAGAATGAGAGAAACAGGCTATAAGGGGGAAATTTTTGTTTGTGGATATACAAAATTAGATCCTCTAATAAATGGTGAGGTTAAAAAGACAGAAAGAAAAAAGCCATATATAGTTTGGATGCCTACTCATGGATACAATGGATCTCATAGTGGAAGAAGCTCATATCCTGAATGTTTATCATTGATTAATAATATAAGTAACAATTACGAAAAAAGTATAGCTTTACATCCTACAAGTAAGCTAAACAGCAACATTAAACATACACCAACTTTTCAAGAGTTAATTGATGCTGATGTAATTATTGCAGATGCAGGAAGCACAATTTACGAATCTTGGATATTAGGAAAACCAGTTATTTTTCCTGATTGGATTTGTAAGAGAGATGTGTTGGCTCATTTTAAAGATGATCCTAATAATTTTGAGTATAAAATATATAATGAAAATATTGGCTATCATGCTGCAGATATAAACCATCTAAATGAATTAATAGAAATAGCTTTAAAATACGGAATGAAAGACAAATCAAAGGAATTTATTGATACTATATATCCTGAAAAAATAAGGGGGCAGGCTGGTAAATTAGCCGCAAAATATTTAAACCAAATAGCAACATCTTTAAATATAAAGTGAATATATGATATAATATTTTTGTTATTATGTTTTTATCAGTTCCCTATATTTCAATCCATAAAAAAAGGAGATCCGCTCCTTTTTTTTTATTATTTTTTTATTCTACGTTGCATTTATTATTGATATGTGATATATTGTATTAAATTAACAAAAAGAAAGGAACTGATACTATGAAAAACTATAGAAAAACAACTTTAAACATTGAAAACTCTATTGATGAGTTAAAAGAACTTATTCGAATTCAAGATCAATTAAAACAAATCGCCGATGCAAAAATGAAAGATCTGCAAGAGAAAATTAATAAACTTAATAGAGTTTACTTGGAAGAAAAAGAAAAAATCTATGATAATATATCAAATCAAATAAGTGTAATTAAAGAAGAATGTCCCCAATTAATAAAGAATAATGTTTTAAAAGTTTTTTCGGCAGATATAAAAATTAAAAAAGAAAATGTAAAAGTAAAAAGAAACACTCAGAAATTAGTTGAATTTATTAATAATACTAATCCTCAGTTCGTAGAAGGTAACGAAATTGATTGGGAGAATTATTGTAAACTATTAGTAAGAAAAGATGATAAGTTTATTGATGATAAAGGAAATGAAGTCGAAGGCCTTTATATTAAAAAATGTAATGAAATAGAAATAATTTTAAAAAATGAAATAGAAAGGATATTAGATGAAGATGGAAAAGAATAGAATAAAGAAGAATAGAATAAAAAAATTGAGAATTTTTAGAGGTTTATTACAAAGGGAAATAGCTGAAAAATCTGGGATAAGTATTCAGACATTTCGAGCTATTGAAGGTAACAAAAATAAAACAATTAAATTAACAATATATAGAAAAATAGCAGTTGCGTTGGATTTTAAATTGAGAGATTTATTTATTAATGATGAAGAGGAGGATAATTAAAATGAAAAACTTTTTTATTTTAATATTTATATTGCTGATGATTTGTATAATTTTATGGATACCTGTTATCTATAAAAATTCAAATTATACTAAAAATGAAATTTTTGATAAATTAAATGAAAGTAATGTTTCATTGCTTCAGGAAAAAGAAAATACTATTGAATTTGTTGATAGGTTGAAAGAAAATAATATTGAATTTTATGATGAAGATTTAAATAATTTACAGTATTCAAAATTTGAAGGATATTGCAAAATAACTATTTTTAGTAACGAGAAAGAAGCTATAAAAAATCAATTTATTTTGAAAGATGAAAAAAATATATTTAGAGAAAAAAATATTATTTTTTATACAAATGAAAGTAGTTTAAAAGAAAAATACTTAAAATTTTTAAGAAAGATAAAAGGGAAAAGATATGATTAATATGGATGAATCAATAAGTCTTGATATATACATAATTGAAGAAATAGAAAAAATACAGTTTCAAAAAATGAAAATTGATAAAGCTTGCATAGTTTGTAATACAATGATCTCTAAATATAAAAAGAAATTAAAAGAAGCTGAGGACATTTATAATAGTGAAGAAATGGAAAGAACACAATCGCAGAAATTTAGATTTGATAAATTTAATAGTGTATGTAACGCAATGATTTCTATGTATGAAAATAAATTAAAAGAAACTAAGAATATTTTTAAGGATCTTGAGCAAAAAATTGCAAAAGGAATACTTGATGAATTAAAAGCTGCTGTTGAGAATGATATTTTGGATAATTCACTTTTCGAAGAAAAAGATAATTATCTATGTTACAAGTTACCATTATATAAAATTTATATCAAGAAGCAAGGAATTAAAGTAAAAGATCAGTTTAAAGAAGAGTTTGACAAAGACTTTATAAAAAATAATCTAATACTTAAAGATGATGAAATTGTAAACAAAGATACTGGAGAATTAATGAATCAATTCTTTTTAACTGATAATGAAATAACTATAAAATATATCTGAGGTGAGTTATGGGGAAATTTTATAAAGAAGAGGATAAGCAGTATATAAAAGATAATTTGCAAAAAATATTATTATACTATGGTTTACAAGAACCAAAAACACCAAAAGGAAATTGGAAATGTTTAGCAAATAGACACAAAACGCCTGAAAATAGTTTAACAGTAAAAAATAATATATGTTGTTGTAGTTGTGGAATAAAAGGTGATTCACTTAGCGCTATTTCAATTATTGAGGGACTTGATATTGTAAAAGATTTTACTAAGATTATAGAAAAAGGACTTATTATATTAGGATGTGATCTATCTAAGATAGATAGACCACAAAATAACAATAAACAAACAAAAGTTGAAACAAACAAAAAACAATATGATATAGACTTAACTATTATCATATCAAATATTTATAAAAATATGCAAGATTGGCAATATAAATATTTTTATAAAAGAGGAATTAATAATAAGAAATTATTTGAAAAGTATAAAATTATAATTTCTAATCCTGTAAAGGTATTTCCTAAAAATATATTACCTGATTCGAAAAGAATATATATGTATACTAATATCATTCCTGTATGGGAAGGTAATCAAATTAAAAATTGTATACTCAGAAGGGACGATAAGTATTCAACTAATGGATTAAAAGTTTTAAATCTGAAAGATATTCCTTTGAAGATTTTCAACATCAACTATCTTTATAAAGCAAAAGAAGGAGATATAATTTTTATTACTGAGGGTATTTTCGATGCTCTCTCTTATGAAAATATTGGATTTAAAGCAATTTCTTTAAATTCAATTAGCATGATTAATAAATTTATTGATCAGTTAGAAAAATATATTGCTCAACTAATCAAAAACAATGTAAAGTTTGTTTTGTCTTTTGATAATGATAATAAAGGAAAAGAAGCTTGTAATTTATTAGATACAAAGATAAGAAATTTAGGCTTAAAAACGTTTATTTTTACATTAAAAAATCATAAGGATATAAATGAATTCTATGTAAAAAATCAAAGAAATTTTTATTCAAGTATTAAGTACACATATGCTTTAATAAAAAATAAATAAGGAATCTATATTAAAAAAATAATAGATTCCTTTTAATAAGAAAAATCTTATATAATGATATATAAGATTTTTTTTATTAAGGAGATGATATAATGTCTAAAGATTCTTTATATTCACCGCAATCAAGTAAATTATATAAGAAAGATGGAAGTATTGCATATATTGAAGATATGTACAATGAGATAAAGATGCATATCAATGAAACAAAACATATTATAAAAGCTTCAATGGGACAATATGGGGGGCAATACAGTGGAGCTGCAACAATAACTCCAGATGATGGCCATATATTTGTAGGTGTAAGAATAGTAACGGATGCTGCATTAACTTGCAATGGGAATGTCTCAGGTATAACAAACATAACTTTTGAAGCTGGATCAGTCTTTGAAGGAAGATTTACAGAAATAACAATAGTCTCAGGAACTATAATTGCTTATCAGGGTTTAGATGAGGAATAGGAAGTGATAAAATGCAAGGGTTAGGATTAGGAATCAATAAGAAAAAGATAAAAAATAGTTTTATTCTATCTAAATGTGAAAATATAGGAGATCTTACTTTGCAAGGTTGTACATGTTCATTGGATACAATAAATAAAATGGTTGGCAATGCTTCAATTGAACTTACTAAAAATGCATTGATTGTAGGCTATTTTATGGCTGATGTTGTCTGTGTTGATGATCTTAGTAATTATTTTAGTCTAAAATTTAGATTCTATGTTGCGAATAATGCAAATATCGCAAGTATTTCAGCTCTTTTTTTTACGACAATACCTTTTAACTATGGAGTTAACTATGTTACTTTTTTACTGCCTGTAAATGGTTGGAATACTTTTGAAATACCACTTAATACTTTTACAAAAAATGGTGCTGCTGATTGGAAGACAATAAAAGGCCTTAGATTTACTATTAATTTAGCTATTGATAATGCAACAGAAAAAGTTAATTTTGACCAAATAGAAATTAAATGATTCTACGTGGAAAATTTATATAATACTTTATTTACTTTTGATTATCGTATATAATAATAATTAGTACTAATTGAGCTGACGAGCGTTAATACGTAAAAATGAGCCTGACAAGGCGTAAATAATATGGATGAAAGGAAGAGTTGAAATGGCAGAGGAAAACAATGTAAATGTAGATGAAACAAATGAAAATAATGTTGAAAATAATGAAAATGTTGTTAAGGATGAAAAAATAACTTTTGAAAACCAAAAAACATTTGATGCCATAGTAAGTAGAAAAATTGCGAAAGCTTTAAAAGCTGAGAATGAAAAAAGAGAAAATGAAAAAAGACAAAATGAATTATCTGAAAAAGAGAAGTTAAAACTTCAAATTGAAGAAGCTGAAAAGAAAGCTAGTGAAAAGGAAGTTATTGCAAATACAAGATTGATAAAGGCAGAGGTTAAAAACATAGCTTCAAGTTTAAATATTATTGATCCATCGGCAGCATATAAATTATTAGATAAAGATGAAATAGAAGTAAACGAAAAAGGTGATGTTGTTGGAGTTGAAAAAGCTTTAAAATTGTTAATAACTGAGAAACCTTGGTTATTAAAACAAAATACACAGCCGGCAAAGACAGGCGACGATACAAAAAATAACAAAAGCAACAATCCTTTAAAAAGTAATGGGAATGATTTTAATTCAATCATTCGTCAAGCAAGACAATTTAAATAATTAAGAGGTGATTATTTTGGCAGGAGAAAATTACATTCCAAGGTATGATGTTGATGCATTGATGCCTGAAGAATATTCGAGGGATATAGTAGATAGTGTTCCTGAAATGTCTGCGGTTATGAGGTTAGGCTATAAAGCTCAAAATATGTCAAGAAAACAAAGAAGGATTCCCTGTGTTTCTGTTTTACCAGTTACATATTTTGAAAATCCAGGACCCGGATCAGTTCAAGAAGGTGAACAATGGAAAAAGTTATCAAGAATGGCATGGGAAAATAAATATTTAGATGCTGAAGGATTAAATGTAATAATTGTAATTCCTGAAGCTGTATTAAATGATTCTGCGTATGATATATGGGCAGAGGTTAAACCAAAACTTCTTGAAGCATTTGGTGCTGCTTTTGATCAAGCTGTATTTTACGGAGTTGATGCTCCAGCAATATGGCCAACACCAATTGTCCAATCTGCGATAGCTGCTGGAAATAGTGTTGTAATGGGATCTTTAGGCGATATTTACGCTGATATTTTAGGAGTAGATGGATTAATATCTAAGGTTGAGGAAGATGGATATTTCTGTGATGGCCATGTATGTGCTATGAAGATGCGTTCGTATTTTAGAGGGTTAAGAGCTTCAACAGGGGAACCTATTTTTAAAGCTCTAGTCAAAGAAGGTGTTCAGGGTCAAACAGTTTATAAACTTGATGGAGATGATTGCATATTCCCACGTAATGGAAGTATTATTCCTGACTTAAGTATGCAGATTTCGGGAGATTGGCGTCAATTGATGTATGCAATTAGAGAAGATGTAAGTTGGAAACTATTAGACCAAGCGGTTTTACAGGATCCAGTTACAAAAGAAATTTTGATTAATTTACCACAACAAAATGCAATAGCACTTAGAGCAACAATGAGGTTGGCTTGGCAAGTTCCTAATCCTATAAACAGGCTAAACACTAATGAAACAACAAGATATCCATTTGCTGTATATCATAAACAAGGATCTTAAAAGTAATGAAAGTTAAGTTTATAAAGGATATAGGGAACTATCAAGCTGGTAATGTTGTTGATTTGGAATTACTTCAAGCAAAAGCATATATGGAATGTAAAAAAGCGGTATTATACAAAGGTGAAACACCAAAAAATAATATAGAAGATCTTCCATATAAAGAGCTTAGAAAATTATGTAAAATAAATAAATTACCAGCGGTTGGAACAAGGGAGTCGATGATTTTAGCTTTAAATGGGGTGAAAGGAAGGTGGGAATAAAATGTATCTAACTGCAACAGAATACAATACATATACAGGAAGACCATCTTCCGAAGCTACAACTTTATTAATTAGACAGGCTTGTAAATTACTCGATTCACGAATAGGTAATCATGGTATTTATTCAAATGGATATAAAATAGATACAACTAATTCAACATGGTATGTTGATAATTATTATATAGTGACAACAGACCAAAAAGAAGCTGTAAAAATGTGGGTAGCTTCAATGATTCAAGAAATGGTTATTAATGGGACAACAGTAAATAATATAAAAGGTGTATCACTTGGAAGGTTTTCAGTTCAAAAGGGAAGTTCTTCAAGTAATCAAATTTTGCCTTCATCAATGGGATATATTGATAGTATTTTAATTAGTTCTGGAATTATTAAAAGAGAGTTGATGATTAAATGAGCATATCTATTTTTAATAATTTGATGACACATCAAATAGAGCTAATAAAAAGAGCGAGAACAAAAGAAGGAAATTTTAAAGATATTATTACTTATTCTGAAAAAGGGTTTTGTCAGTACGGAAATAAAATGATAAAACTAAAAACAGGTGAGGAAATAATGTCAACGGCTATTATCTTTTTGAAAAATGATAGTTCTATTGATGTAAACCATGAATACTGGAAAATAAATCATGCTTCACAGAGTAGACCGTCTATGGAAGTATTGCAGATAGATCCAGTAGATGATCCAACTAACGCAGGTAATACCCATCATTATGAATGTATAGTGAGGTAATTATATGGATGGTTGGAAAGTTTGGTATGGAGATAAAGTAATACAATTGACGAATATTGCATGTGTAGAAGCAGTTCGTAAAACTGGGGAAATTGTTTTAGCAGCTGCAAAAAATGAAGTTCCTTTGGACGAAGGTACTCTGAGAGATTCTGGAATAGTTATCATGGCAGCAGGTAACGAGCCAGCGTGTTGTATAACGTTTGGTGGTGGTCAAGGAACAGGTTTTCCTATAGTACCCTATGCAATAAGATGGCATGAGACAACAGCAAATTTCCAACATGGAAGAAAAGCTTTTTATTTAAGAGATCCTTTTAATAGGTTGGCAGCTAATAAATTAAAAGACTTTATAAAAGAAGAGGTGGAAAAGATACTATGATAGCTGATGAATTTTGTAAATGGTTAGAAAATAATGGATTTGGAAGTTTTTCAGATAATGGGAATATATTTGATAATTTTCAACCTAATGATCCAGATAATCAAATAGCTGTATATGACTATCAAGCGCCATCAATTCCTGAATCGAGTTCTTTAAGTGTTGACCAGATAGGGATCAGAATTGTTGCAAGAAACAATCAAAAACAAGAAGCAAAAAGAATTTTAATGGAAATTCATAAAAGTTTTATTGGTTTTGGTGGATCTCCATTAATTGCTGGAAGTGATAATATTGTAACTGCTAGTTTTGTTGATATTGTACCTTATGGAATAGGTAAGGATGATAATAATAGGCATGAATATACTGTAAGTTATAGATTGAGAATAACAACAATTGAAAATGCATATAGATTATAACGAAAGGAAGTGATTGTATGTCAACAGTAAATACAGGGTATGAAGTTAAATTCGCAGGAACTGCCGTTCTTATAGATGGATTAGTTGTTGCAAAAGTAACAGCTTTTAACAATGATACTAGTATTTCAGAGGAAGACGTTACCGCAGCTGAAAATGTTATTCCTGGAACTGATGTTTTACATGGGGAATTCACCCCGATTGCAGTAAACGAAACAGCAGCAATTGAAGGAATAACTATAGAAAGAACTACTTCTGGAAGAGATGTTGGTCAAAGTGAATTAAAAGATGCAGCACAAAAAGGTAAAATAGTTACAATAAGAAGAATAAGAAATACAGGTTATGGCGATATTCTGAATGGCTTTTTTACCGCATTTAATGAAACTGGGGATGTAAGTGGTGTATATAAGTTTAAATCAACATTTAGAGTTAATTCAGTAACTGAGGTAGTGCCAGGTAGTTAATTATATGAAATGAAAATAAGAAAGGAATAATAAATATGACAGAAGAACAAATAAAAATTGAAAATGAAAAAAGACTTGAATTGTTAGAAAATAAATTTGAAGAGATAAAAGAAAGGCAAGAAAGTGAATTAACTTGCGACTTTGACAAAGCCTTAGAAGAATATGTAAAAAAGAAAGAACGTTTTACAGTTAGATTTTTAGGCAAGATATATGAGTTACCACAATCAGTGCCTTTTAATTTCTCAACTTTTTTTCTTAGATATTGCATAAAAAAAGTTGGTGGACAACAAGTTGTTTCGATACCAGATGATAAGATTTTGCAATTTATAAAGCTGATGTTTGGTCAAAAATTTTTGATAGCTTTAGAAACAAGTAACAATGTAAATGTGAGTATTGAATTTGTAAATGAAACCATTGTTCCCTTTGTAATGAAACAATGGGGATATGATATAGATAACGAGAATGTTAAAGACTTACAAAAAAAAATTTCGAGCCAAGAATTGTAATATGGGCATGGTCTGCTTTAGAAGCTGATTTTTTACGCTATTATCAAATAGATTTAAATAGATGTTGTTTCAATAATGAAATAACATGGCGAAGATTTATTGTATTAGTAAAAGAATTGCCAAGCGATTCAGCGTATGCAAGATGGTTACAAAATAAAGAAAATAGAAATTTTGTTGAGTATGATGACGAATCAATAAATACTGGTATAGATAAAATGAGGTGAAATGATGTCATTTGTTATTGGAGAATTAACTGCAAGAGTAGATGCGAATACAAATCCATTTAATCAAAGATTGAATCAAGTTAGAGGAACAGGAAATACTTTTATTTCAAATTTTGGAAGCTCATTAAGTTCATTGGGAAATAAATTTACAAGTATTGGAAGTTCATTATCTAAATTTGTAACCTTGCCATTGGCAGCGGCTGGTGCTGCTGTTTTAAAATTGGGTACTGATTTCGAAACATCAATGGAGAGTATTATTGGTCTTGTAGGAGTGAGTAGAGAGCAAGTTAATCTATGGAAAAAAGATTTGATAAAATTAGGACCAGAACTTGGAAAATCTCCTAATGAACTAGCAGATGCATTATTTTTTATAACTTCGGCAGGTTTAAAAGGTGCTGAGGCTTTAGATATTTTGACTATGTCAGCAAAAGCATCATCGGTTGGTCTAGGGGAGACAAAGGTTGTTGCGGATCTGGTAACTAGTGCAATGAACGCATATGGAAAGGAAAACTTATCAGCTTCAAAAGCAACAGATATATTAGTAGCAGCAGTTCGAGAAGGAAAAGCCGAAGCAAGTGCATTGGCTTCGGCAATGGGTGGAGTATTGCCAATTGCATCCGCTATGGGTGTTGAATTTGATGAAGTGTCAGCCGCAATTGCGGCAATGACAAGAACTGGAACAGATGCAAATACCGCTTCGGTGCAGTTAAAAGCAATATTGGCAAGTTTATTAAAACCTAGTAAAGAAGCAAGTGACACATTATTAATGATGGGAACTTCGGCAGAAAAACTGAGAAAGAAATTAAGAGATGATGGATTATTATCAACATTAATGGAACTTGATAAGTTAACTAAAAAATATGGTGAAGATACAGTCGCAAAAGTTTTCCCTAATATTAGGGCATTATCTGGATTTCTTGATCTGATGGGAGGTAATGTTGAATCAAATGTAAAAATATTTGATAGTTTGAAAAATTCTACAGGAATGTTGGACGAAGCATTTAAGGGGACTCAAGAAACGTTAGAGTTTGAATTTAATAAAGCTTTAAGTCAATTGAAATCAACTGCATTATCATTTTATGATGTACTTAAAAAAAGCTTAGTTCCAATAATTGATAAATTTTCGAACATTTTAGGGCTTTTAACTAATAAAATGAATCAACTATCACTTCCCCAACAGGAAATAATAGTTGGATTACTAGGAATAACAGCCGTATTGCCATTAGTAATATTAGGATTTGGAAAGCTAATGACTTTTATTGGTGGAAGTATAGAATTATTATCTTTAATTGCTGGAACAATAGCATCAATTGGTGCTCCTGCTTTAATTGTTATAGGAGTTCTGGGAAGTTTAGTTCTTGGCTTTGGAGCTTTGATTTTATCATCTGAAAAAGTAAGAAAAGCAATTAGGGATAATTTTGGGAATATAGTAGACAAGATAAAAGACTCGGCAAGTTTTATAATTAATCATTTTGATGAAATAAAAAAAGCATTTTGGGAATTCGTTGATGCATTAAATACAGGTGAATTTGGAGATTTTACAGTAACAATGAGTAAATTAATCCCTCAGAATTTAAAAGATGATTTCCATCAAATGGTTATTGATTTTGTTGCGTTTAGGGATAAGGTTATTGAAGTTCGTGATAACTTAATAGAATTTGGAGAAAAAATTATAAAATTTATTATTCCTATTTTTAAACAAGTAAAAGATGTTTTTAAAGATTTTGATGTTGAGCCAATTATTACCGCATTTAATGACTTGTATCAGTCATTAGAACCTTCCATTCCAATGTGGAAAGATCTATTAAAAATTGCGACAGGTCTTGCACTTTTAATAGGAGGATCTTTAATTGGAAATATTGTTGCATTTATAAATATAATACCTGAGTTAATCGCAGCTATTCTAAATATTATTACTATTTTTACTTCATTTTTTGATATGTTGTTAGGTTTTGTAACTGGTGATAGTAAAAGAGTGAATGAAGGGTTTTCATTGCTTTGTAAGAGTATAGAAGATCTATTTTTAAACCTTGCAAGAGCTTTATATAAATATGTTGAAAATGTTTATAAATTTATAATTAAGTATTTTGATAATATGAAAAAAACTGTAGGAGATGAAATTTGTCCATCATTTGTAAAAAAAGTAAAAAAAGAATTTTCAAAGTTTATTGATGGAGTATTAAGTGTAAAAAAATTAGCTGAATTGACTGGAAGTGTATTTAACGAGCTGTCATTTGTTGGTGTTTCTATTATAAAAGGAATGGCTTCAAAAGTTTTGGCTCATTTAAAAAGTATTCCAAGCGGTGCGGTTAAATTTGTAAAAAATTATTTAAGTGCAGGAAAACAACTTGCCAACGCTATAGTTGAGGGATTAAAAGAAACCAACTTTTATAAAGCTGGACAAAATATTGTAAAGTCAGTTATTAGCGGCATAAAAAGTTACATAAAGGAATTAAAAGCTATGGCAAGTAAAATGAGTGATGCCGTAAGAGTTTTCTTGCCGTTTTCACCTGCAAAAGAAGGACCATTAAAAGATTTAGATAAATTAAATTTTGGTGGACCTATTTTAAAAAGTCTTGATAAGGCAAAAAGTTTAATTTTAAGTGATTGGTTAGGAGATTTACTATTAGGAGACCAGTCAAAAATTAATGATAATTTAGTAAGTGTTCCAGCACAAGCAGGAACAACAGTTAATGGAACATTTAATTTTTATGGTGTTCAAAATGTTACCGACTTCATGAAGGAGATGAATACAACAGTTAGAAGGTATGGAGGGAGGATATTTGAATAATGCCAGCATTTAGAATAACTTTGGATGGTAAGCATCCAGAAGATATAACAAAAGAATCACTTTACGGATGGCCTAAAAATGTTTATGTATTGAGTAAAACTATGAATATTTCACAGGGTGAACCTGGGACAAGGGCTGTTTTATCATTTTCAATTAGGGATGAAAGTAATTCATTTTATATAGATGATTTGATAGGAAGGTTAATTCAAGTATGGGAATACGTTGGAACTTCTTGGGAATTAATCTGGGGAGGACAACTTGATGAACCTAAAACAAGAAAAATAAACGAAGCAAGAACTATGTACTTGCAAATTGAAGGGATTGACCATCATCAAATTTGTGATAGGATAGCAATTAATCAAGGCTATCCTAGAATGTATATACATACTTTAGTAAAAGAAATTATTGATAAATATCTAAATTCTGATGGAATTTGGTATAATTCGAATTCTATTCAAGTAACTACAAAACAAATATCAATTAATTGTCCTTGGGTGTATTCTACTCAAGTATTTACAGAATTGGCAGATTTATTAGGATGGCAATGGTATATTGAACCAAATAAAAAATTTAATTTTCACGAAATTAATTTTGAAAATGGATCATATACTCATGAATATATTAATGTATTAAAAGAAGGATTAGAAAGTTTAAATGATAGATCTGAATATTATAATACTCAGGTATTAAGGGGCGTAAAAGATGTTACTGATGAGATAATTGAAACGTGTTCACCTTTTCCTGATGGAATGAATAAAAACTTTTTTGTCAATTTCCCTATAACTGATGATTTAGGTGAGCCTGCAATCTATGTATGTACATGGATGCAAAGATTTAATCCCCCTGAATCAACAAGACAAACAATGGGATTAAGTGGATTGGAAACTACGCCGCAATGGTTTTATACTGATGGGTACAATCAAATATATCAAAATTCAGAAGAACCAGCGATAGCAGCTGGTTATTATATAGTATTAAAATACCGAGGAACATTTGAAATAGATGTTGTTAAAAGTAATACTACTGCGATAAATGAAAGAGCGACAATCGAAAATGGAAGCGGATTATATTATAATATTACCTCTGGATCTGATGTAGTTGGATTAGTTGTAGGAAATGAAAAAGCCCAAGCAATGTTAAATAAGTATTGTAGGATAGCGAAAAAATTTCAAGTTGAATCATATAACCATAGATGGAAAGTTGGGCAGATTTGTGATCTAGTATTGCCAACTTTTAATATAAATGCAACAGGAGCTAATGGTTATTTAGTAACAAGTTTAAAAATCACTGATGTAGGAAATAAATTAAAAAGAGTTGTGGAGTTTACTGATGGACAGCCTGTTGGTGGCTGGGTAAAATTTTTCAAAAAGTGGTTAACTGATCAAAATTTCTTCCAGATAAGAGAAGATGCAATAGTTAATATTCCTATAGGTGAGAGTGAACCAATTGACTGGGATGGTGATGTAACAATTGATAGTATAGATTGTTTATATCCAGAAACAGATCCGGGAGGGTTGTACCTTGCTATAAATTTATTTCCTGGTACTATAAACAATACTGAAACTTATAATGAGGGAGGAAGTGATTAATGGAAAATAAAATTGCAATTTGTGGAATAGTAACAATTGTAAAAAAGTTTAAAAACAGAGAAACTGAAATTAAAATAATAAAAAATAGAATAATGGATAATGCTTTAGATGAAATGATAAAAGGCTTTTATTCTGTATGGAACACTAACATGTTATTAAGACATATAGCTTTTGGTGATGATAATACAGCAAATACTAACACAATGACAAAGTTAGTCAATGAAATTTATCGAGTACCGATAATATATAAAGCTAGATCCGGTACAGGTGCGATAATTTGTAGAGCTATATTAAAAGATACTCAACCAGAGGATACCGCTGGTATTGCTACAATACGAGAAATTGGTTTATATGCTGGAACTGGATCATTTGATTGGTTAGAAGGATCGGGAAAAGATTTTGGATTACTTTTGTCTAGGGTAGTATTAAATCCAGTTGAAGATAAGATAGCAAGTGAAGAAATACAAGTAACATGGGAATATCAAATAGAAAGGGGCTGATTATTCATGGTATTTGAGCAAAGAATAAATTTAAAAAATTATGTTCAAAATTCAAAAGAAATAAAAAATGTAAAAGATTTAAACAGCGTATTGTTAGAAAATTTATATAATAATTTTTGTAAAGCTTTTGTTGATCAATTAAGAGAAGATTATAATTTTAAAATTGAACTTATTGAAATTGATGTAAAAGCTGAGGACAAAGATAATGAAGTTTTATTAAAATTTTCAATAGATATGCCAAGAAGAAAAAAGAAAAAAGAAAAAGAATTCAAGAGAATATCAATAAAACATGCAAAAGTTGAGCCTTTTAATACTGATAAAAAAGAAGGTGTAAAATAATGGCATTTGGAAGTTACGTTCCCATAGCTTGGGTAAATGGTGGATCTCCTCCAATAGATGCAGATAATTTATTGACACATGAAGGAGTACTTTCGTTAACCGATGAAGAATTAAGAAGGAGTCAATGTACTAATCTTGAAAAGTCTAAATTGAAAGAATATTTCTGGGAAAGAAATACTAAAGAAATAGAAGATTTCGAAGATTATACAGAATGGAGTTTGAGCAGTGCATCAACAACTGCATCCGATGACACAACAAATAATATTATTAATAAAAGTTCAGTAAAATTTTTAGAAAATGACAATACAGCTGGATGGATAGGAATATATAAAGATATTGCTGCTTTAGATCTGAGTATTTTTAATGATGGATCGTCATCAACTACTTCGGATTTAATATATCTATTTTTCTATATTACTGATATAACAAAATTTAATACTTTTCAATTTAAACTTGGACAAGATAATGCAAATAATTATACATATGCTGTCGCTGCTGGTGGTTTTAGTAATGGATTTAATTATTTAGCGGTTGCAAAATCAGATTTTACACCAGTTGGAGTACCTCCAGGATGGAACAATATAACTCACTTAAGAATTGAAGCAACAACATTAATAAACTCACAAAATGCATATATAACATGTATTTACTGGCAAATGGTTAGAGAAGATCCTGTTTATTCTGGATATTTAAATGCTTTGCAGGAATATAAAGGACTTACTACAGGATGGGAAAATAAGTTTGAAGTTATCATGGATCTTGTTAGTGTTGTGTGGGATGACAGGATAAATAGGTTGGGATTATTATTTATGCCTGCTCAGAGTTATCCAAGTATTATACATATTTATTGTACAATTCAATCATTTATAGCTTATATAGAACAATATAGCAAATACGAAGGCTATACAATGGGTTTATGTTGGTATGTAGATGCAAATAATTATATTTGTGCTTATTGTGATAATGGAACTTTTTATCTTGAAGCTGTCGAAGGTGGAGTAAGTAGTGATGTTAGTATTGCATTAACAAATACATTGCTGAAAAATGAAAGAATAATAATAAAACTTGAAAAAGATAATGATACATGTCGAGCAATTTTATATAAAAATGGTGAACAAATTCATATACTAGAATATGAAACAAGTATAGATACCGATGACGAAGGTTGTCTATATATATCGTGCCATTCTGCTAATGGATATTCTCTTATTACTGATTTTGCGGTGTCTTCAAATTATGGGGATTTACACTTGCATAATGAATGGAGTAAGGGACCTAGAATGTATCAATTATTTACTGCACAATCATATGTAAATAATACAATTACAGCTATAGCGGATTTTTTAATTAGATTGCCAGCAAATAGAATGTTTAAAATTGAAGCATTTTTTAATTTAAGAAATTCAGGAAGTGCCACTCCGGATGCTAGAATAGATTGGGATAGTTCTGGAGTTAGTCAAATAACTAATAGGTATTGTATGGGAGGAACTGCAATAGCAGCATCATCTGAACCTTCATCGTCAAATAATACAAGAAGTTCATCTCATCTTTTATCAACTGATGTAAGATATGCAGTGCCTAACGATGCTACAACTTATTCGGCAGTAAAAGAAACATTTGTTGTTTTGACTGGTTTAGATGGTGGTTATATTCAAGCTAGGGCAGCCCAATATAATACAGACGCAGCAAATGCCTTGAGTTTAGGAACATCAAGCTTTATAATAGTAACAGAAGTTTTTAAATAGAAGGGAGAGTATTTTATGGGAGAAGAAAAAATACTAGATATTATTCTTGAAAATATAAAAGACCTGAGATCAGAAGTAAGGGACAATTTTAATAGTATAAAAGTTGATATGTCGGTAAAATTTACAGACATTGAAAAAAAAATTGCCAAAATCCAGGAAGAAATGATCAAGAAAAATGAATGTAGTGAACTAAGAAATAATTGTAATAAGCCAGCAGAGCTTGAAGCAGTAAAGAGCGAATGGTCTTACAAGAAAGTAATTGCGATTGGTGCGATTATTACTGGCACAATAACAGCCTCAGCGACTGCCATTACTGCTATTTTGAAAATATTTTATAATTAAAAAACTTTATTGACTTGAACTTCCCCAAAACAAGTCAATAAAGTTTTTATGATATACTGGTTAATTAATTATATCAAAAAAATTAATCTTCAACAATATAAACAGGATAACCATCCTTTTTTAATAGATCCCTTAAATTTTTTGCATTTTCACGTTTTGAAAAAGCTCCAACCTGCACTTTATATAGTTTATTTGTTTCTTTTTTTGGTGGAATGTATACCAATCCAAAATAGTCACAAACTCCTTTACAATGTTCTTCGGCTACTTCTGTTTGAAAATCTTCATTAAGCATTAATTTCGCTTCGAAAAGCTGATCCATAAAACCATTTTCGCTCAATGCAGCTGGCATTAATGTATATTTAATAACATCATAATCCCACTCTTTTACTCCCCTGTTGACTTGTTTTGTACCATTTTTTAAATAATGAATAATACAGTTCGCAAGTTTTTTGCCTTTATCACTTCCTTTATAACAGAATATTTCAAGACCGCCTTTTTTATCATCAAATTTACCATTATAAGCATTATAATGAATTTCAATGTAAATTATACGTTTTTTATCATTATCGTTTTTAATAAGTGAATTTGCACGTTTTATGCGTTCATTTCTTGAAACATCAATTGCCTTTGTTGTTGATTCATAATTTGCATCGCAACAAGCGATACCACATCTTTTTAATGCGGACAATAATTTTAATTTTGTCGGTTGATTAAATTGAAATTCTTTAATACTTTTACCTTCAATTTCTGGTGTTCTTTTACCTGATGTATTAATTCCATGTCCTGAAGAACAAACAGCAATATATGGAGAATTATAACTCCCGTAATAGAAAAAACCCATAAATTTACACTCCTTTTAATAATGAAAATTTTTAATTTCTTTTTTTACTAGTAATTCTTTACAAATATTATATTTTGCCATTCCAATGCTTTCGTGTTCTAAGGCTCTTAAAAGAGTCTTAGATTTATTTTTCCCTACATATGCTATGTTTGGAATGTCTATTACATAACATATTCCAGATTTAAAAGAAAATCTTCTTTGTATTTTAACATATGATTGAGCATTAACATTAAAATGAGTATTAGAAGTATATTCTTTGTAATAAATATCTTTTTCAAGAAACTTTTTTAATATTTTTTCAATAAATTTCATTTTAATTTCCTTTCTTTTTCAATGAATCATAAATATCTTGCTTAGTAATTATTCCGTTGAGTAAAACTTATAAAAACTTTATAAAGCATACTAAAAAGTTATAAATAAGCTTATTCCTTGTTCATTACGTCCCATTTGG
>JAFGQB010000134.1 GCA_016935915.1 Spirochaetota bacterium | reverse complement strand
TAATTAAGTTTCTTTAAAAGGAGAAAAAGTTAATTTATGTCAAATTTAATCTTTAAAGGACAACAGAATAATTATCCTACAACAAGCGATTTCGGAGAAGAAAGAAGTTTTTGGCCTTATTACGGCAAAAAGCATGAAGGTATTGATATGAGAGGAAATAAAAAAACTCAAGTGTTCTGCGAAATTAATGGCGTAATAAAAGAGCGATATGATCAAAAAAACAGCTATGGTAAAAAATTATTAATTAAAACCAATCTGGGTTATTTAACAAAGGAGCTAGAAGGCTGTATTTTATACCAATTATACGGTCATCTGTTTAAATATGACACAAAAGTAAAATTAGGGAAATTTATCGAAGCCGGCAGCTTATTAGGTTTAATGGGCAACAGTGGCAATTGTTATACAAAAGATCCCAATACGGGAATTTATGTACCTGTTACAGAAAAACAGCAAAATAATGAAAATTTCAACGAGGGCGTCCATCTGCATTTATCCTTCATGACGGAATTAAAAAACAAGAAATTACTGGAGTATATTAAGGAAAAACTTAATCTGAAAAATGAACTATTATTCCTTGATCAATGGGGTTACTATTACTGGCTGAACCCGAAATATGTTTATGATTTTTTGAATTTGTTTAATTAACTTATTCAAGTATAACTTCTCCGGTTTTAACTTCATATAAAATATTATTAATTGATTTAATGATCAGAGTCCCATCTTCTTTGATATCATGAATATTTCCACTAATTATCTCATTGTTAATAATCCATTTGATCTTCTTATCAGAAATATAACTTGCCTCTTTCCACTTTTCAGATATCAAATCCAAATTTTTATTTTCTGTCAATTCTAAAAGCCATCTTGAAAGCTCTCTTTTGTAATTTTGATAAATCATTTTTAATTTTTGTTTTTTGCCTGTTGCTAAATAAAGGGAAGTTGCACTTTTAAGATCAACAAAATCATCAATATTATTATTTATATTAATTCCTATGCCTATTATAATTCTTTGAATATTTCCCTGATACCATATTGTTTCCGCAAGAATGCCTGACAGCTTTTTATCGTCAATATATATATCATTGGGCCATTTTATCCAGGATTTTTTAATATTTAAGGATTTTAATAGATCTATAAGAGATAAAGATGCTGCACAAATAAACCAAAAAGGATCTAAAGGTGATTTGATTAAAAAAGAAACAGCAAGATTTTTATTTTTAAAATCCAGCCATTCTTTGTTTCTTCTGCCTCTGCCTTTTGTCTGATTAAAAGTATAAATAATGATATTTTCATCAAAATGAGTTGATTTTAAATAATTATTTGTCGAATCAATTTTCTTTAAATAAATTTCTTGCTTAAAGAAATCATAGCTCATAAAAGTTAATATTAACTTTTTTTGGCTTTATCAGTGACTTTATATTTTTTATTGAATCTTTCTATCCTTCCAGCTGTATCAACAAAAACCTGTTTGCCGGTAAAAAAAGGATGGCATTTTGAGCAGATATCAACATGTAGATTGCTTGCCGTAGATTTAATTTTATAAGAATTTCCGCATACGCAGGTTATTGTTGTTTCTTCATATTTTGGATGAATACCCTTTTTCATTTTAATTACATCTCCTTATATTTTAATCTGTTATTATCAAATAAAGCTTAAAAGTATAAAATACAACGCGTTATATTATCATATTTTTTTTAAAATTACCATAAATTTATTGATTTATTGATTCATAGAGTTTAAGAATTCATCATTAGTCTTGGTTTTATTCATTTTATCTATCAAGAATTCCAACAACTCAATGTCTTCCATATTATAAAGAACTCTTCTTAATACCCATAATTTCTTTAATTCATTTTCGGATAATAATAATTCTTCTTTTCTGGTTCCTGATTTCTTTATATTAATAGCAGGGAATATTCTTTTTTCCGCAAGCCTCCTGTCAAGATGGATTTCACAGTTGCCGGTACCTTTGAATTCTTCAAAAATTACTTCATCCATTTTTGATCCGGTTTCAATCAAACCTGTCGAGATTATTGTAAGACTGCCTCCCTCTTCAATATTTCTTGCAGCTCCGAAAAATCTTTTCGGTTTATGAAGTGCATTTGAATCCACACCTCCAGATAAAATCTTGCCTGAGGTCGGCAACACCTGGTTGTAGGCTCTTGCAAGACGCGTAATAGAGTCCAATAAAATAACAACATCCTTTTTATGTTCAATTAATCTTTTTGCTTTTTCCAGTACAATTTCAGCCACCTGAACATGCCTTGTATAAGGTTCATCAAAAGTCGAACTTATAACCTCACCTTTTACGCTTCTCTGCATTTCGGTGACCTCTTCAGGTCTCTCATCTATCAATAAAATAATTAAATAAACTTCAGGATGGTTTGTAGATATTGCATTTGCTATAGTCTGCAATATCGTTGTTTTTCCTGCTCTTGGAGGTGATACTATCAATGTCCTCTGACCTTTCCCGATAGGAGTAAACAAATCAATTATTCTTGTTGTTAAATTACAGCTGTTCCCTCCTGAAAGACAGAATTTCTCGTTAGGATGTAATGGAGTTAAATTATCAAATAATATTCTTGTAGTGGCTGTTTCAGGAGGTTCTCCATTGACACTTTCCACCTTTAATAATGCAAAATACTTCTCCCCTTCTTTCGGCGGTCTTATCTGTCCGCTTACTGTATCTCCGGTCTTTAAACCGAACAGCCTGATCTGACTTGGCGATATATAAATATCATCAGGTCCTGAAAGATAATTATAATTGGATGACCTTAAAAATCCATACCCATCTGATAGGATTTCCAAGACTCCCGATGCATAAATAATGCCTTTTTTATCTGTATGATCCTTTAATATTGCAAAAATCAGATCCTGTTTTTTCATTGCATTAATATTTTCAATATTAATGCCCATATTTTTAACCTCTTCCTGTAATCTTGTTACTCCCATGTTGGTATATTCATTAATATTCAATCTTAAAGCATTAGGATTGTCTATTATCAAATCAGATTTATCATTCCTATCATTTTTACTATTGTAATTGTTGTTTGATAAATTATTTGACATATTATTTTCCTTATTATTATTTTTTGATTCTACAACTACCACCTTCTTCACTTTTTTTTCTGTTTTCATATGTTACCCTCTTATTAAATATATTGATTGTTTATAAGGTACTTCTAAAAACCTTATCAATCAGATTTTTAGAAACAATAAAATCAATTTCTATACTTATATGGCACTTTAAAAATTGAATTATTAGAAGCGTCATATAATAAAATTTATAAATTATCTTTCAAAAAACATTGTTTTTATAAATGCTAACTGTTAAAAAACAGC
This sequence comes from Spirochaetota bacterium, assembly GCA_016935915.1. GTDB lineage: Bacteria > Spirochaetota > GWE2-31-10 > GWE2-31-10 > JAFGQB01 > JAFGQB01. The sequence continues at coordinate 16,094 of JAFGQB010000134.1, read as the reverse complement.
TATTAGATATGTTCAAAAAATCAATTTAAAGAAATAAAAAAAGAAAATTAAAATTATATATATATAATTATAACTCAAATTTCTATTTTTTTAAATTTACTTACCATAAATTTATAATTTAAAAATTATTATATTGATATATATTATTTCAACATTTCACAGCTTCCGCTGAATATCACCCCATCAGAAATTTTAATCTTTTTGGCTTTCACATCACCATAAACCCTGCCTGTGGGAAGCATTTCTACTTTATCAGAAGCAAAAACATCGCCATCGATTGTACCATGCACAATTACCGAGTCGGCTTTTATATTAGCCTTTACAATTGCCCCCTCGCCGACAATTAAAAAACCTGTTGAATTAATTTTACCGCTGAAACTGCCATTGATCTTTAAAGAATCCTTAAAATTAAGTGATCCGTTAAACCAAGTGCCTTTCCCCAGTACGGTCTTTATTTTTTTATTGTTATAATAATTATCCAATAATTGTTTCATTCTCCACTCAGTTCATTATATAATTAAATTATTTGGTTTTCATTTCAAATACACCATCCCAATCTTCCGGAACAGAATATTTTAAAAAATGATTGCACCTCTCAATAAAAACTTTTGACGGGCCATCACTCGGATAAATACGTAAAGCTTTTTTAAATTTATCTAAAGCTTCATTAAACTGCTTATTTCTATATAGTTTAAGACCTTCTTCATATAATTTAATACAATCCAGTTTTTCTTTATTTATTAAAACCATAAAATATTATAATTTATTTTCTGCCTTTATATACTTACTTATCCTATCCTCCAGGTTATATAAAAACAAATCTTCCTCTTTACATTTATCGCCATTTTTCTGCAATTCCATTATCTCATCTTCAAGACTATTTAGCAAAGCAAGCATCTCATTGTAATCAATTTCAAATTTCTTCATGAATTTTTGAATCTGATATTTATCATTAATATCTATTCCATTTGCAACATCATTAAGCTCTGTTAACGGCTTTTTAATATGTTTTGTAAATGCTATTAAATTATTATTCAAAGATTCCAAAACTGCAAGTTTTTTTTCTCTTAATAAAATTTGTTCTGCAAGTTTTTTATGTCTGAAAACCGATCTGATTCTTGCTAAAACTTCACTGAAATTAAAAGGCTTGGTTATATAATCATCAACTCCTACTTCAAAACTTAAAACTTTTTCATTGGGTTCTCCGATTGCTGAAAACATTATGATCGGAATATCCTTAATATTTTTATACTTTTTATCGTTTCTAATCTTTTGTGTTACTTCAATTCCTGAAATACTCGGAAGAATATTATCCAATAGTATCAAATCAGGAGAATAAAGTTTAATCTTATCAAGAGCTTCTTCTCCGCTGACAGCTTTTATCACCTCAAAACCCAATTTAGATAAAGTTATATCAAAAAAATCAAGAGTCATTTTTTCATCATCAACGATTAAAATTTTACCTATTAACTCCATTTTAAATTTTCCTTATATGATTATGATTTAAAGATGAATTAATACCAATAAATTTTCAATTATTAGTCTTTTCAAAATATTCTCTTACTACCTGTTTTAGCTCTTTACCTGATTTAAAAATTGGCACAGCATGTCTTTTAACATCTACAGTTTCCTTAGTTCTTGGATTTAATGCTTTTTTAGGCTCCCTCACCTTTGTCTTAAATGTTCCAAAGCCACGCAGTTCCACATGCTTGCCCTTTGCAATATTTATTTTTAAAACCTCAAAAAATTCATCAATTACTGTTGATATTAATTTTAAAGGAACTTCACTTTTTGAAAATTTTTTGTTGGAAATGATTTTATCCCTAATTATAGCTACTATATCAGCTTTTGTCATATCTAATTATAATTTTTAATAAAACATAAAACTTAAGCAGCTTTATGTTCATTAAAAGTATTTTTAATTTTTTTAACTATTCTAGCTATTCTTCTTGCACCTTTATTTTTATGGAAAATATTATTTTTAACAGCTTTATGAACTTCACTCATATATAATCTTAATCTTGATTCAGTCTCATCTCTGTTTTTTGCATTAATAGATTCAAGAAGTTTTAATAAAGCTGTATGAACTTTTGATTTAACAATTCTATTTCTTTTTCTTGCTTCTAAATTCTGTCTTTCTCTTTTTAAAACTGACTTATTGTTTGGCATTTTTATCAAAATCTCCCTTGATATATATCATTTAATTAATAAACAATCAAAATTAATATAAATAATCATTATAAGTAATATATAGATTAATAATTTTTATATTTTTTATAAGTAAAATATATAAAAATACTTTAATATTAACTTAAGATTATCAAATATTTAAATTAATGTCAAGTAATTGTTACTTTTATTAATAAAAATATTTTTTTAAAAAAAAAAGTAAAAAATATTTTTTATTAACTATTATAATAATATAATTATTAAGAATCAAGGTATAAATATGATCCAACAGGAAAAAATAAATAATATACCCAATGCACCTGGAGTTTATATATTCAAAGATAAAAACTCTGATATATTATATATAGGAAAGGCATTTAACTTAAATAACAGGGTCAAATCATATTTTACCAAAACAGAAGATATAAGACTTAAAACTTTAGGAAAAAAAATTAATGATATCGAATGTTTTGTAACAAACAATGAAGTTGAAGCATTATTGCTTGAAAACAACTTAATTAAAAAGCACCAGCCAAGATATAATATAAATTTAAAGGATTCAAAAAGTTATCCAATGCTTAAAATCACTGATGAATTTCTCCCTAGAATCATAAAATGCAGAGAAAAAATCAATGACTACGAAGAATATTATGGCCCTTTTATAAGCATACAAATCATAAAATCACTTTTAAAAATATTTTCAAAAGTTTTAAAATTGAGACCCTGCAATAAAAAATTTAAGCCGCCTTACAAATATAATCCTTGCTTGAATTATCATATTGGAAAATGCAATGCACCTTGTGCTTCTTATATAACAGAAAAAGAATATTTAAAAGCAATTAATACTGCAAGAGAAATACTGAAAGGAAACACAAAACATATTATTGAAATTTTAAACAGGAAAATGATCGGTTATTCGGAAAAACTAAATTACGAACAGGCGGCAAAAATAAGGGATCAAATAAAAATTCTGGCAGATTATAATCTTTTACAATATATGGATACAAGCTCTAAAGACAATTCAGATTATATTGGAATATATTCCGATTTTAAAAGCTATTGTGTTTCTATCATACAGCAGAGAAACGGTAAAGTTATCGGTAAAGAAAGCTTTATTATTGACAATGCATTTAATTATCAGGATTTTCTAATTGATTTTTTGAATTTTTACTATTTGAACATAACCAGCATTCCCCCTGAAGTTTTCCTGCAGGAAGAAATAGAGAACGGTTGTGTATTAGAATCAGCTATTATGGAAAAACTCAATTTAAGCGTAAAGTTTAAAAAAGCAGAAAACTTGAAGGATAAAAAATTAATAATTTTAGCAAAGCAGAACGCAGAAATTTATTTTGAAGAAAAGCAGTATAAACTCGAAAAATTAAATTCTTTAAGAGAATTGAAAAAATCTTTAAATCTCCCTAAATTGCCAAGGATCATCGAAGGAATAGATATTGCGACATTGGACGGCAAGTATAATGTCGGAGCATTGGTTTATTTTGCTGACGGCAAACCGATAAAATCAAATTACAGACAATACAACATTGAAAGCAAAGGACATCCGGATGACTATGCAATGATTGAAGAAGTCGTGGCAAGAAGATATCAAAGACAAAAAAATGAAAAAAAGTCTCTTCCTGATCTAATCCTGATTGACGGAGGAAAGGGTCAACTGCATTCTGCATACAATATTTTAAAAATATTAAATCTCAACATTCCTTTGATCGGTCTTGCAAAAAAAGAGGAACAAATATATTTACTCAATAAAAAAAATCCCATAATTTTGCCTAAAAGCAGTCTTAGCTTAAAACTTCTTCAAAAAATCAGGGATGAAGCACATAGATTCAGTAACACAAGGCTGTCCAAGCGACATAGAAAAGGTGACATAAAATCAAAATTATTAGAAATAAACGGTATAGGAACCAAAAGGCTAAATACATTAATAAAAAAATTTGGATCAATAAATGCTTTAAAAAATGTACCAATAGAGGAAATAGTAAATGTACCGGGGCTAAACAGGTATCTTGCCGAGAAAATCAAAAACTTTCTTGCTCGGTGAGTTTATCATTTAAAAGGTTAGATCTGATCTTTTTAATATTTTTGATAAGTTCAGGTGTTTCCTCAATCAGGAATTCTATCATTTCAGCACATTTCATATTGCTGATTTCATCAAAAAAATATTTATTGTTCTGATCAACAAAGACATTCAGCATAAAAAACTTAAAAATAAAATTTCTAATATTTTCATAGGATTCGGGAGAGTTGATCTTTTTATACTCCAGGTTCTTTAAAAGCTCAACAGCCGCACCCCAATTTTTTTGGGTCAAGTCCTGAAATTTAATCAAGGATGTAAAAGGAACATCATTAAAACTGTCAGAAATTTCAGGAAGCGCCAGAAAAAGTATTACTACAAAAAAAAGCTGAGGCTGAATCCTGTTGTATTTTGAATTCTTATCAGCATCCAGAACTTTTCTGAACAATGATAAAAAAAACCCGTCAAGCCAGATGTTTAAATAATAACTGTGCTCCCTGCTTAAATAATTTGTAGTCAATTCTTTGAATATCAAAAAATTATCAAGAAAAATATCCTGAAAAATATCAAAAAACTCAGGTCCGTAGCCGTAATTTCTTTTTTTTAAAAATAACATATAATTTTTCAAGTGAAAATATATCTGCTGAAAAGTTATATAAGAATAAAAGGCTTTGGAAAAATCAATTTCCGATTTAATTGCAGCTTTTATCAATTCAACCTGCGGCACCAGCTGTTCCGGCAGATCTTCTTTTAAAATATAATTTTTAATCGGAAAATCTTTCCTTATCTTCTGCCAAATGGGTTCTAGAGGATCATCTACATTTGTATTATTATCAGTTTCCTGATTTTGCTTCTTCTTTTTAAATAAAAACAAATTTTTTGCCTAAATATATAAGTTTAAATAATTTGTAAAAATAATTATACTAAAGTTAAAAAATTTTGTCAAAAAATTATTTAACAAATAAAAGAAATAAAGAAAAATTATATAACCACAGAGGATACAAAGTTGTTTTTTTCGGGTAGACTGCGTTTTTTGGGCGCAAAGTCTATCCGGAATCGACCGGTTTTCATAATAAGGGAAACAGTTATAACAAAAGGCTTAAGTCCCTTGTTTACCGTATTCTCAGTGATTAATGTAAGGAACAGGCATACCTGTTCCTTACTGTTTATATTTTTTAAAGTTTTTGAGCCTTATTTCTTCATTTTCTTATATTCATCAAGATACACAATGACCTGATTAAAAACATTATCCTCTGTAAATCCCAATTTTTCATCAAGAACTTTATAAGGTGCAGAATATCCGAAATGATCCAGTCCGAATACCTTGCCGAAAGGACCTGCCAAGCCTCTTAATGTTATAGGCAGACCTGCAGTCAAACCAAAAACAGGTACATCCGATGGAATTACTTTTTCCTGATAAGTTTTATCCTGCTCCCTGAAAAGAGCTTCCGAAATAGCGGATACAAGCTGAACCTTTAGCTTTTTTTCAGCAATAAGTTTTGTCATTCCATCAAAAAGTGTTGATACTTCGGACCCGTTTGCAACCAGTACAATATCAGGTTTTCCACTTATTTCATTAACTATATATGCTCCTTTTGATGCTTCCAGTGAATCCTTATATCTGGTTGAATTTGCTTTTGCAGGAAGATCTTTTACATTTTGCCTTGACAGGATCAAAGCGGTCGGAGTATGCATGTTTTCAAGAGCCATTTTCCATGCAACAGTTGTTTCAACCGAGTCAGCAGGTCTTAATACCAGAAAGCTTCTTTTATGGGAATGTGTTTTTAAATTTTCCATTAATCTAATCTGTGCTTCCTGCTCAACAGGCTGATGAGTTGGACCGTCTTCGCCGACTCTGAATGCATCATGGGTCCATACATATTTTACAGGCAGTTCCATCAATGCCGCAAGTCTTACAGCAGGTTTCATATAATCCGAAAAAACAAAAAATGTTCCGCAAACAGGTATCACTCCACCGTGCAGTGCCATACCATTGGCTACAGCGCCCATTGTAAGCTCAGTAACACCCGCCTGTAAAAATGCTCCTGAAAAATCCCCCTTTACAAATGCTTTTGATTTTTCAAGGAATGCATTGGTTTTATCGCTGTCTGAAAGATCTGCAGAAATGACTATCATATTTTCAATATTCAGGGCAAAATGCTCCAACACCTTTCCCGAAGCATTTCTCGTAGCATCATTTTCTTTCTGCACAATTGAACTAAAATCAAAATCAGGAGCTTTTTTTGAAAAAAACTTATGAAACTTATTTGCAAGTTCGGGATTTTCCTTTTCCCATTTTACCTGAATTTCCTTTTTGATCTTTGCATTTTTAATCTTGTCCTCTCTTACCTTTTTATAATACTCTTCTACATCATCAAATATCTTAAACGGATCAGCCGGATCACCGCCCAAGTTTGTCACTGTTTTTTCAAATGAAGCACCCGCCTTGCTTAAAGGCATTCCATGAGTCTTGCATTTCTTTTCATATGGTTCACCCGTTTCGGTAACCGCACCTTTACCCATTGTTGTTTTACCGATGATTATAGTAGGTCTATCCTTTTCCTGATTTGCCTTTTTTAAGGCATCTCTAACATCATCTGCATTGTCACCGTTTATCTTTATGACATTCCAGCCCCAAGCTTCATATTTTTTGCCGGTATCTTCATTGGTAACGACTTTTGTTTCATGTGAAAGCTGTATATCGTTGGAATCATAAAACATAATAAGATTATTTAAGCCTAAAAATCCCGCCAATCTGCCTGCACCCTGAGAGATCTCTTCCTGCACTCCCCCGTCTGAAATAAAAGTATAAATCTTATGGCTCATCCAATCTCCGAATCTTGCTGTTAGAAATTTTTCCGCAATTGCAGCGCCGATAGCCATTGCATGTCCTTGTCCAAGCGGTCCCGATGTATTTTCGATCCCTCTTTCAACTTCAAGTTCAGGATGCCCGGGAGTCGGACTGCCCCATTGTCTGAAAAGCTTTATTTCATCCAGTGTATAATGCCCCATTAATGAGAGTACTGAATAAAGCATTGGAGACATATGCCCCGGATCAAGGAAAAACCTGTCCCTGTTAACCCATTTCATATCTGAAGGATCATAATTTAAAAATTCAGAATATAGAATATTTATGAAACACGCTCCTCCCATTGCCCCCCCGGGATGTCCGGACTGAGCTTTTTCCACCATTGCTGCAGTTAATACTCTTATATTGTCTGCGGCTCTGTCAGTAATATTATTATTCATTTTAACTCCTCTAATCATTTATCACATAGTTCAAAGCACACAGAGTAAAAAATACTTTAATATAATTAAAACTCTTTTTTGTGTGCCAAAAAAGATTCATATTGATCTATTTTATTCAAGCCAACGGCTCATGAAAATTCCAAAAAAAATTCAATTAAATATCTATAAAATTTTAAATTTTTTATTAAATTATATGAGTTATAAAAGATTAATTAACAAATGTCAATATTTACTGATTAGATGTTTGACATAAATTTAAATCACTTCTGCCCTTCAATTTCCTTTAATACAACATCGGGATGATGATATCTGCCTTTCTTTTCAGTATAAATATTACCGACAAGAATCGACTGCTCAGGGCAAAAATTGAAACATGCAAAGCAGTAAAAACAGCGTACATTTTTCTGCCACACAGGTTTTTTGTCAACGATCTTTATTTTGCCTGAGGGACAGATCCTTTCGCAAATTCCGCAAGATGTGCAGGTTGAATCTGCATGATATTTAATTTCAGTCTTTATCACTTCAATCAAAGAAGACATTATTTTTTCAAACATATTCTTAAAGGGAGTAAACGGGATTTTTACTGGGTTATTGTCCCTGTTTAAAACAGCTTTCTTAATCAGATCAAGTTCCTTCTGGACAACCTGTTCAAGTTCATCGATTTTTTCCTTTGATATATCATTAACCCAGTTTTTATCACCCGGCGTAGGTCTTAAACCTGTAGGTGAGTTTGACGCCATATTCAATAGAAAAAATGAATTTAATTTCTTCCCCTTTTTCTTAAGCATCCTTCTAAAATAAATATCAGCAAAAGTAAATGTTCCTATTCTTGTGGCAGCAGTAAAAATATAATCAGCTGATGTAAGATCAATCTTTTTTAATAAACATCTCACAGGATAAGGTACCAAAGTAAGATAAATCGGAAAAACAAAACCGACTGTTTTACCCTGAGTTTTAATTACGTCATTTTTTAAAAGACTAACTATAGGTTTAAGAACAGTCCCCGGAATTCGCTTTTGCAGTTCTTTTGCAACATGTAATGAATTACCTGTACCGGAAAAATAATAAATCTCTATATTGTTCATAATAAAGCTCCCTATTTAATATTATTAACTTTTATGAAGCCGACATTATTTAAATTAAATATCTCGGTTTTAAACTGCATCGAATATTCACTTAGATTGTCAATAATTTTTTTTGATCCCTCTTTATCCGCCGGATAAGCAAAAAAACGATCTGCATCAATCATAACAGGCAATACCTTTAAAGTTTCTACATTATTACCAATAATTTTAACTTTAAATATCATAGACTCCCTTTTTGGCACCTCATGCATGTCAAATAAAAAATTCCCCAGACTATAAAGTATCACTCCTTTTTTATACAGCTCGACCCCCTGAAGCACATGAGGATGATGACCGATTATAAAATCAGCTCCGGCATCAATCAAATCATGTGCAAGTTTTATATCTTTTTTCCTCGGATAATGAATATATTCTTCCCCCCAGTGAACCGAGATAAATAAAAAATCCGGCTGATGAAATTTTTTAGTATATTCAATATCTTCAAGGATCACAGCTTTATCCAAATGAACGACTCCTGCTTCAGTATCTGAGGCCTGAACAACGCTCCAGATAGGTTCAGCATATCCCAAAAATGCCAGTGTATATCCCTTTTCTTTTATGATTGCAGGCTTTCTTGCCTGATAAAGATAACGTCCAGCACCAAAAGATTTAATTTCCAGAACATCAAGCATTCTCATTGTTTCAATAAGGGCATCCGCATAATGATCATTCGCATGATTATTTGCCAATGAAACTATATCAACTCCAGCATATTTCAACATTAGCAACATTGACGGATCAGCCCTGAATGTAACGATAGGGGGTTTATTGTGATAAGGAGTACCGAGAAATGAAGCAGGACCCTCCAGATTGGCAAATGTAATATCCGCATCCGACAACTGATTCTTTATCCTGCCCAGCATAAAATCAAAACCGAATTTTTTTGTAAAAGTTTCTATAGAGCGGTCTAAAAAAATGTCCCCGACAAAATTAAGTTCAATACTGCGATAACTTTCTGAATTTGCTGTTAAGCTGCTGCTGTTTTTATCATCTGTTTTTCGATTAAATACAGAATCACTTATAAAGAGCAATGAAATAAGAAATAAAATATTTATCAATAGAATAACTATTATTATTTTATAAATACGGTTTGACATAAATATCTTTTTTTTATAACTTATTTTAAAAATTAAATCATCATAATTTTATAAAAGCCAAAATTATTTTATGAATATTTTTGTTGTTTTTAGAAAATTGATGAAGTTTTATACTGATGATTTGATCTATTTCGTTTTAAAATCATTAATATTATATTGAACTCCTTTAAGTTTGTCAGTTAATTATTAATTTTTAATTATTTATTAAATATATTTTCTGATTTAAAAAAATTAACATCAATTAAAATTATTTGAAATTCAACACAAAAACTCCATCCCAATTATCCGGCGGAGGACTATGTTTAAAAATTTTAATTCTATCAATGAATATTTTACTGGTCTCATCCTTAAATATTCCATAAACTCTTTTAAAATAATCATAGGCATCATCCCATTGCTTCTTCCTGTAGAAAGATAAAGCTTTTTCAAAATTCAGTTTCAGTTTACGGGTATCCTTTGTTGCATTTTCTGCCAATTCCAGCACTTCAAATATTCTCACCGGTTCTAACCTTCCCTTAACTGTTAACAGGTCTATTTCACGGCAAATAAAATTTTGTTTAACTTTTTGATAAACCTGTTCGGTTATCAGAGTTTTTGTATAATATTCTTTATTTGCACCTTCGAGCCTTGATGCAAGATTGACGGTGTCGCCTATGGATGTCAGGTCCTTTCTGTCCTTTGCTCCTACATTACCGTAAATAACCGGCCCGGTATTGATCCCGATGCCTATATTAACTGTTGTAAGCTTTCTTTTTTCCCTGAATATTTTATCCTTATCCAGTACATTCCTGAGTTCAAGACTTGCCTTGCATGCATTAAGCTCTTTTTCCTGACCTTCAAAAACCGCCATTATTTCATCACCAATGAATTTATCTATGTCACCTTTATGTTTTATGATAATCTCGGTCTGAACTTCAAGATAATGATTTATCATTTCAATAATCTTTTTCGGAGGCAGTCCTTCGCAAAGCGATGTAAATCCCCTGATATCCGTAAAAAGAAATGTCAAATTTTTATTAACAATTTTATAATCATCGGTATCCCTGCCTGTATGTTTTAAAGTTGAAAATGAAACATAAGGTATTATACCTTTGATGACAGTTGTCATCTTTTTTATTTCAAATGATAAAACCTTAATTTCATCATTTGTCCTGATTTCATCGTCATATGCAAGAAGCGACGGGGATATTTTTTCTTCGCCGTTTATCATTTTTGAGAGATTGATGCTGATTTTTTTTACATTCATCCTGAGATATAGAAGAGGAAAAACAATTTTATTGCCGATTATATAGATCAATATATAAGAAATATATATGAATAAAACAGTAAGAAGTATAACTCTTATCTGAGCTCTGAAAAATGTTTCATATATTATACTGTCACGATATCGTACAACGGAAAATCCCAGAAGTATATCCTGAATTTTGATCGGTGCCACAAATCTATGTATTCCGGTATCATTATTGAAAAATTTATCGGAAACATCTATTCTGCCGTATATTTCAATCTCTTCCGGAATCAAGCTATTGCCGATACTTTTTTCATCAGTACTGTACTCAACAATAAACAAGTCTTGTTTTCCCTGCTTTTTATATAATGAAAGTGTTTCAAACTTAAGATCATACTTAATATTCCTATCCTTTTCGGTTATCAAATATTTATTGATATTAACTATATCATTGAAATTTTCCTTAAAATATGAAGCACTTTGTTCAGCTATGGTTTTCCCGATATATTCAACGGTCTTTATAATTGTCTTTTTATAATCATTCAAAATAAAGTAACTTAAAATACCGATTATGATCAGGATTATAATCATAATAGAAATTATAAGTTTTTTCTGTATACTCAAAAAAAATTTTATCTGCTTCCTGTCAAGTTTATCGACTTTTTTAAAAGACATGAATTCGGTATGAGTCTTATCAAGCAATATCAATGACTTCAATAATATAAAAACAAAAATAAAATTGAATAATACTGCAGTCCCGAAAGTTATATAAATATTCAGATGCTGTTCAAAGAAAAAATTCATGCTTGACACATAATAAGTCAGAAAATGAATATATAATGAAATAATAAGTGCTGAAGAAATTATATTAAGAATAATTGGAAACAATCTGTTCGGAGAACACAAAAAAGGAATTTTTTTCTTAAAAAAAACAGATAATACTTTTAAAACACTGATAAATGGTATTAAATAAAAAATATATAACAAATTAATATCAACATAAAAATTTACATCCAACGGTATTAATTCATTGTTGATTATGTCAAATGGATTATAGAGAGTTTTATCTATATAAAATTCCGAATAAAAAAACCAGGCTATCGCTAATGTGGAAAAAATAAGTTCTAAAATGGTTAAAATTACAATAGATGCTTTTTTACCTAAAAAACTGTCATCAATTTTTCCCCTATTCATATCAATAAACACCTCAATTAACGTTCAGCAATCGTTCAGTGCATTTCTATGACTATCTGTTTTTCAATGGATTTTGCTAGATAATTTTTTACTTCCTTATAATTGGGAATCACTTTTATAACTATCTGAAATTTTCTGATTGCTTCAGTAAAATCCTCATTGTTATAATCATCGACAGCAGAATTATAGAGAGATTCACATTTATCAATTATCATTTTATTTTTTTCAATAAGATCATTCCTGTCATTATTATTTTTAACGATTTTCAGCAATGAATCGATTTTTTCTTTTGCCTGATCAAATCCGCCTCTGTCTATCATTTCGTCAATCTGCGCAGAATTATTTTCATAAATGCTTTTTAAATTTTCCGTTTCCAGTTTTTTCAATATGATACTTTTTACCTTGATCAAATTTCTATCATGTTTTATTGCAAGCGCTTCATTAATCTTATATAAGGATGACCGGAATTTTCCTTTATTGTACAAATCCATTCCCCAGAAATAAAATAATTTGTATTTCAGTTCTATGATTTCCCTGTTATGCCTGACATAGGATCTGTCGTTATAAATTATTATCTGCCTTAATGCAGAAAAAACTTCATCATATTTACCAGCTTTTATTTTAGCATCATTTTCCTTTAATTTTTTATTCGTTATTTTTGCAAACTCTTTTGAATAAAAATTAAGTTCCTTTAAAACTTTTTTATTTGTATTATCTAAGTTCTTTATTCTGTTATAAAAATCATATATGCTTACATAAAAATTTATTTTTGCATTTTCCGAATTTGTAGTTTTGATTCTCTTTTTAATATTATCTGCATCCGTAGAATAATTTTCTATCAGTTTTAAATATACAGGTTTTAATTCTCTTTTTAATTTTACAGCTTCACTGTTTTTTGGATCTATGTCAAGCGCTTTTTCAAGAAAATAACAAAGGTAATATTCATCTCTTTCTGTTTTCCTTCTTTTATTCTTATATATAAGAACGCTCCTCATCATTTTATTGAAAAAATAATCTTTAACCGAATCGATTTTTTTAATATATTCTTTAGCCCTTTCATTGTCTTTATCAAGTGATAATGCATGTATGAAATATTTTTTAACGGTATTTATGGAATCATCAATATATTCAGGCTTATTTAAAATATCGTTTTCATATCTTGCAATTCCTTTATCTGTTAAAATTTTTGATTTCTCAATTTTATTAAAATTCTCTAAAATAAAAAAGTCCGCTGATTTGCATGAAAATAAAACAAATATGATGAGAATTAATAATAATTTTCTTTTCATAAGCCCTTTTTTTAATTATACATATTATATTTGTTATAGTAAATTAAATAAACATTATTTAATTATTCTTTAATAATTGATACTTTATTTAAAAGTTATCAAAATCTAATAATAATAATCATAAATAATCATTATTTGACATAAATAATTAATTTTTAAAATTGACATGAAATGCAATTCATTTCCCAACTGACTTTTAATGCAAGGATATAAATTATATGTTATATATTAAAATGATTAATGCTGCTCCCGCAGAATATAAACAGGTATTGCCTCTACCGGTATTTTTGGCTCCATATTCACTTCCGTCATCAATCCAAAAAAGTGATTGATTATTTATACAGTCGGTAATATGTGCCTCAACAAAGGATTATCGGTTTCAGCAACCGAAATGGAAAAAGTATAATCAGAACCAGTATCCAATTGACCTCCAGTATATATTACTGATGCTGTCAATTAAAAACCAAAAAAAAGCATTTACTTTTTTATTAGTATAAATTTCTTAAAAATTCATATAAGCTATTTTTAAATTATATTAGAATTTTAATTATGAAACTGAATATTTAATGATTTCTTATTATTTCGTATCTTTTTTTAAATTAATATACTGCACTTATTCATCGGATTTATTTAAATAGTGATGAATTGTAATAAACTCTAAACAATATAATAATAAAAATAATTGATTTTTCTGTATATAAAGATATAATATCAAGTTAATTGTAAATAATTAAAGCAGGATAAACAATAAGTTAATTATGAAAGAAAAAATAATATATCTCTTCGGACAAATCTCCGGAACCTATGACTCTGAAAGAAAGGCATTAATCCCATGTTTTGATGACTTTTACACTGTTATTGTAGAACTTGCCGAAACCGAAAATATTAAACCTAATATTCTCGATATCGGTGCCGGGACAGGTTTGTTGACTCACCTTATGCTTGCTAAATATCCAAAAGCGGACTGTTCACTTATAGATATCTCGGATGAAATGCTCTTGATCGCAAAAAAAAGGTTTGCGGGCTGTAAAAATATTAAATATATAAACGGTGATTATGAAAAATATCAATTCACTTCAAAATTTGACATCATTGTTTCAGCCTTATCAATACATCATCTTTCAGATGAAGGAAAGGCAGGGCTTTATAAAAAAATTTATACTTTGCTTAATAATAACGGTATTTTTATAAACGGAGATCAATTTTTAAGTCCCAATAATGAAACTGAAAAGTTATATCAAAAAAACTGGCTTAAAAAAATCGACTCATCCGGATTGGCTGATGAACAAAAAAAAGGTGCATATAACAGGATGAAACTTGACAAACCCGCATCAATTAATGATAATATAAAATGGCTTGTTAAAGCAGGTTTTAAAGATGTTGATATTTTCTATAAATATTATAATTTCGGTGTAATCGCCGGAAGGAAATAAAATATTTCTTAAATATATCTTATGAACAAAACAGAAATTTACTACTTTACCGGAACAGGCAACTCTCTGGCAGTAGCGATGGATATTGGCGCAAAAATCAACGCCAGACTCATACCTGCGATATCTCTTTTGGATCAGGACAAGATTAATACCAAAGCGGATGTAATCGGATTTGTTTTTCCGATCTATGATTTTAAGCCGCCGAAAATAATCAATAAATTTGTAGAAAAAATGGGAAACATAGGTTCAAAATACATATTTGCCGTATGTACTTATGGGATCATGCCTTTAAATGCTATGAAAAATTTCAGTAAAATCATAACATCATCCGGCGGTACTCTATCAGGAGGATTTGCAGTAAAGATGCCGCATAATGGTCTGGGATCAGACAATATGTCATTTAAAGGCAATGAAAAAGTTTTCAAAAAATCTAAATTAAAAATTGATAAGATTTGCCGGTACTTAAAAGCAGGAAAAAACGGAAAACTCGAGAAAAATAATATTTTTACGGTAGTCTTAAATGTAATTTTACTGCTGAAACTTATCCCTGCAATTATCTCGATTTTCAGAAAAGTCATTAAAAGCGGGGGCTGGGGATCATTGGCTTTCTATGCAGATGAAAAATGTACAGGCTGCGGTATTTGTCAAAAATTATGTCCTGTTTATAACATTGAAATGGTCAACAGCAGACCAGTTTGGTCAGATAAATGTGAGGGCTGTTTTGCATGCCTTCACTGGTGCCCAGAAAAAGCTGTTCAAATAGGAAACATAACAACAGGAATGAAAAGATATCATCATCCGGAAATAAAATTATCTGAAATAATGAAACAAAAAAAATGAAAATACATTGTTAAGATGTTTGAAGCCATATTTTTATTTCCTGTTGATTTTTTCATTTTTTATGATAAATATTATATGTAATTAAACTAATCATATAAAAATATTTTTTTAACGGGGTAAATATGAAAAAATTAACAACAACTATATACTTTATAATTTACGCTTCTGCGTTTTTTATTTTTGCGCTTATTTCCTGCGCTGATAAGAGCGGAACTTTAACCGACATCGACGGAAATGTTTACAGAACTGTAAAGATCGGTTCGCAAGTCTGGATGGCTGAAAACCTAAAAGTTACCCATTACAGAAACGGTGATCCTGTTACATATTTAAAAGAGGATGAAGAGTGGAGAGCGGTAATGCTGAATTATACACCTGCATACTGCAATTATAAAAATGATGAAAAATTTGTTAAGACATACGGAAGACTTTATAACTGGTATGC
>JAFGQB010000133.1 GCA_016935915.1 Spirochaetota bacterium | reverse complement strand
TCATCAATAGCAACAGCATGAAATGCATATTTGATCTTTTTATTTAAATTGTGATCATGAAATTGAAATTTTAACTTTCTATTGATTATTTTAGGCAGCCAGGGTAAAAAATTTGGAATACCCAGCGAACCTACTGTGTCCCAGCATCCAAGCACATGAATCGGAATATGCAAGCCATGTTCTTCTCTGAACTTTACGATATCCGCATCTGCAACATCTGCTTCATTATAATCCTTTCTATAGAACTTATATGCTCTTGGTATATCACGTATTTTATCCCTGGTAAGAAGTCCGGAACAATAGATAAATCCAGCCAGACTTCTTACTGTATATGCACCTCTGCTGAAACCGAATAGATAAACCTCATCATTTTTTTCATAATTAAGACATAAAAAAAGATAGGCATCAATGATATTTTTACTTAAACCCTTGCCGAAAGCACCGCCAAGGAATTTATTTCTTGATTCTGTACCAACACCTTCATCATAATAAACAATTTGTTTAATACCCTTTTTATCAGATGATTTAACCGCCTGAGCAATTTTCACCACATTTGTCGGATGATTTGATTTTAAGCTCTGCCATGTCCCGTCACAGCATACAATTAATCTCTTCATAATAAACTTCCTCACATTAATAAATTTCAATAAAATTTAAACTGATTGATAAAAATATAAAAAAATAGATTTAATAAAGAAAGTTTATAATATAATTAAAAAAAATCAATAAATATTCTACTTTTTTTTTAATATAGAACTTTTTTCTGTTAATTTTATAATTTTTTTTATATTATTAAATTATTAAATAAAAAATTAAGGAGCTATGCATGAAAAGAATATTTCTATTATTTTTTTTAGTCTTTAATACCATGTTATTTTTCGGAAATGAAAAACAGGTTGTTGATCCAAACTCCAGGGGCACTTACCCTTTATTCACATTCAATCAAATATCTGATTCAGATAAATCACCTTTAAAACAAAACAATCAAAATATAAATGAAAGCAGTTTTTATGATATCATTAATTATGCATCTGATACTCAAACCAAAAAAAAGCTCAATAAAAATCTTATTGCAGGCATTGTTTGTCTGTCTATTGGAGGAGGATTACTGATAGTTTTTGCACCAATATTTATCGGGGTTGGTGTATATCTGATACTTTTTACAGACACAATGAATGTTCATTACTGGTCTTATGGGTCAGAAGTTTACGCTACACAGACATATCATCCGTATGAAACAGAAGGAATTGTTTTGGCAGCTTTCGGAGGTTTATTTTTCCTTGCAAGCATTCCTCTTATAATAGTCGGAGCTATTAATTTATATCTGGGTATAAAAAAGAGAGCTATGGGATATAATGATGAAAAAGAATCATCCAGACTGTCTTTAAATCTCAATTTTAATGCTGAAAAAAAAGAATATGATTTGGCATTTAAATATATTTTTTAAAAACACATCAAAAAAGGGTGCCTTTGATTTAGGCACCCTATTTATTAAAATAATCGATTTAATTATTTTACCAACCTATACCTGATTAAAGCAGGGATATGTTTTTTATAAAGTCAAATTCTTAAAATCAAGGATTTGGTTTTCCGCATCCTGCATAATTTTTTAAATTTGCTTTAACCCATTCTGCACTGTGGGCTGTATAAACATAATACTGTGACGGAGTCCATACCCAGTCGCCTGTCGGCGGTTTATCAGTAATATCACCGTTATTGCCTTCAAATATACTTCCAACATCATCCACATAACCAGGTTTTGAAGATGAATCCCATGCATGCCAAACTTCGGTCGTGTTATAGAAATAGTTGTTTTCAGAGTAAATATTTGCTCCGACGCCTCTTCCTACAGCATAAGTAGGACAATTTTCGATATAGTTATTGAACATGTGTACAGGTCCAAATCTCACTCTCGGACTTCTTTCATACACATCATTGCACCAGTTATGGTGGAATGTTACTGTATAATACCACTTGTCCTTATCTGGATTAGACTGTGCACTCTGTGCAGTTGAATCACTGTCACTGTCACCGATCAGGATAGCTGTTCTTTGATGATAGAAATAACAGTAAGAAATTGTTACATATCTTGAATCCTTGCACGGATCTATCAAACCGTCCATTGCTTCATGCATTGTACAATGGTCAACCCATAAATATGATCTGCCGTTCATTGTGATGCAGTCAAGACCTTCGGAATCACTTTCATTGAACCCGCCGTTCATCATATCAAGGTTTTGAATTATAACGTTATCACCCCTTAATGTAAAACCGAAATTTAATTTCACACCGCTTCCTGCACCCATGATTGTTTTATCACCGTTTATATTTATCTGACCTGAGCCGGGAAGTATATCATTCTGGATTACTATGATCACAGGACCGCTCTGATTTGCGGCTGAAGACAATTCTGATTGAGTTGTAACATATATAGTTGGTCCGCCCGTACCGCCTGTTGTCGCTTCACCCCAGCCAACTGCTCCTACTCCTGTTGCTTTTACAAAATCAGTTTCTTCCAAAACGTTTAAACTGTTTGAACCTTTTTCGATTTTATCCAGCGGATTACAGCCAAACCATATTAAAAATGATAACAAACTTATTATCAATACTATGATCAAAACATTTTTTTTCATTAAATATCTCCTTTTAAAATAATATATCTATTTACTTTTTTCGACTCCCATAATAAAAAAAACAATTCAACAAAGAAAAAAACTATGGGGGATAATTTAACAACATTATGAACATGATTACTCCTTAAATAATTTAATTATGAGAGCCTCAATTTAAGATAAATTAGACTTATTTATATAATAACACAATATGATACAAATTTTCAATATTAATATTTAAAAAACTTTAAAAACAGATAATATTTTAATAATATTTATTAAATTCATAAATATATAATAAAAAATGATTTTGAAATTAATATTATTTATATAATTTAAAATTATTATATATAAAATTGTAAATTTATGTTATACTTACAATTGTTCAAATTGCAAGTATATGCCTTAAAGGTTAAGATGACTAACTCTTTGATTTAAAATGAATTAGTTCTTCTCTGTTATATAAATTAAGGACAAAATCAATACTTTTAAGCATATATTTTTCAAATAAAAGGGCAAATTTTATAAATTAATTGAAATAGCAAACAATATGCATTATAATTTTATTCAAGGAATAAAAGAAATAATATGAAAAAATTCTTTATATTGATTATACTTTTATTTTTAATAAATAACATATATACACAGGATAATACCTCTGACAATAAAAACAGTGCCAATAGGAAAGAAATAAAAAAAGATATAAATACAGACAAAGACAGCAAAAATAAAAAATCAGAACCATCGGAAAAAAAAGAAAAAAAGAAAGAATATATAATTTACGGCAAAACAATTTTAGTTCTTAACCTGAACACTATAAATAAAATAGGAATCGGGTTTTCTATAGGAGGTACAATATTTGCCATTGGAGGAGGGCTTCTGTTGATATATGACTATTTCGGATTTAAAAATATTTTATATAGTGCAAAAACTTACAGTGAATATCAAACCCTCTATACCGCAGATATTGCTTTAATGGTCACTGGAATCAGCGCTATCGCTATCGGCGCGGCATTAGTATTTGCTGCCATTCCCATGATACTTTACAAAACAAAAGATAAAAAAACAGCTGTATATTTAAAAATAGATAAATCCATAAGCTTAGTAGTAAACATAAAACTTGACTTTAAAACCTGATCTTTCTCAATAAATCTCAATACAGTACATAACGGTTTTTTTGTCCAGATAAAATAATATTTTATCCCCATTTACAGTAAATTTTAAATCTTTATCTTTATCACCGTTTTCATCCACAGAATATGCTTTGATTTTTTAAAAAGTCTTCTGGATTTTGATAATATTAAAGCAGAGTCCATTATGTAAATATACAAACAGCTTAGGCTATTAGTAATTATAAGCTCTGTACCTTATTAACCTAAATACTCAATTGCTTTATCAATTTTTTTTAATTTTTCCTCTGCATCAAAGGACCATTGACTGGCAGGATATTCTATTTTCAATCTGTCAAAATAAAATTTTGCCTTATTAAGACAATCAATTTTATCCTTTACCGTAACAACCTCTCTTTGATGAAAGATCTTAAAAAAGCTGTCAAAATATATCTTATAAAATCCCAAACCTTTTTTATAAAGCATATAATCACTTTCCTTAACTGATCCCTTATCGATATTTGATTTTAAAACACTTTCAGTACTATCCGAATTGATTAAACCGGAAAGTATTTTATTATAAGCATCGGTTATACCTGCCATTATTTTTTCCTGTTTCTTTTTATCCTCTTCACTGTTAAAATGGTCAGGGTGATGTAGTTTTGCTAATTTTCTGTATGCTTTTTTCACATCATTAAGAGTTGAATCATTATTAAGTCCGAAAAGTTTTAAATATTTATCATTCATGTTTTATAGCTGTGTCCCCAAAAAAAGTTAACATTTAGATTTTTCAAAGTCAAGATTATTAAAAAAGGAATACAAAAAATAGCTAAAATCTTATTTTTTACACAGCTCTGTCCCCAAATTTATAAAAAAATTATTAAATATTTGATAATAAGTTTATAATTTATTATACTATTAATATATATCAATAAAATTAAAAGTGTATAAGCTATGAAAAGAATAGTTTTGACTTTCTTATTATTTGCCTTTTTATTTCTTTCAATAAATTCAACGGATCAATTTCAAAAAGAAAGACACAGCATGGTGAAATATCAAATTGAAAACAGAGGTATAAGAGACAAAAAAGTGCTCGATGCAATGAAAACGATCAAGCGGCATCTTTTTGTTCCCGATGAATTGAAATATTATGCTTATGATGACAGACCGCTTCCCATAGGTTACGGACAGACTATATCCCAGCCTTATATTGTTGCTCTTATGACCGAGCTTTTAAATGTCAATAAAGAAAGCAGTGTCCTTGAGATCGGAACCGGTTCAGGGTATCAGGCGGCAATACTCTCTGAAATAGTAAAAGAAGTTTATACCGTAGAGATCATAAAAGAACTTTCAATAAAAGCCGAAGAAAAATTCAAAACTCTTAAACTTAATAATATCCACTCTCTTCATGCGGACGGTTATTACGGCTGGGAAGAGAAATCCCCGTTTGATGCGGTCATAGTAACATGTGCTGCGGGTTTTGTACCCCCGCCATTAATAAAGCAGTTGAAGATCGGCGGAGTTATGGCAATTCCCGTTGGTCAGCCGTTCAGGGTTCAAAATCTTTTTTTGATAAAAAAAATATCGGAAGAAAAAATTGAAACTGAAGTTGTGACAGAAGTCATTTTTGTGCCGCTTGTAAGAAACGAAAGCAAATAATAATGAAAAGAATTAATTATTTAATCGTATTCATTTCCTCTGCAATGATTTTGTCCTATGAACTTGTCTTCATCAGGATATTCAGTATTACCCAATGGCAGAGCTACACATCATTGATAATAAGTTTGGCGCTTTTAGGCTTTGGCATTTCAGGTACAATAATAACTTTTTTAAAGGCGATTCTTAAAAAAAATATTACCTGTTATTCCATGTTCTTTTTAATATGCCATCTTATTTTTTCCGCTATGTCTTTTCTAATATATTGCATGATACCTTTTAATCCTTTTGAAATTGGCTGGAACAACATTCAGATATTGTATTTCATACTGCAATTTTTAATAGTTTTACTGCCGTTTATCACCGGATCGATCATTATAGGGATACAGTTTGTAAGCCCTCAAAACGCCAAAACAATTTATTTTTATAACCTTATCGGTTCAAGCTTCGGCGTTATTATAACCCTGATCCTTTTAAATCATATCAAACCTTATAATGTCCTGTTAGTTATGCTCACTTTTTACGCATTTATAATAGCCGTATTAAATTTTATCGTTTATAAAAAAATCGTGGTCATAATACTGATATTTATTCCATTGATATTAAACTGTCTGATATCGCAGTTTGACCTTTTAAAAATATCTGAATATAAATCGATACAGTATGCATTAAAAATGCCTGATTCAAAAATTTTATATGAAAAAAACAGTCCCATAAGCACTGTTGAAGTTGTCCAGGCCCAGGGTTTAAGAGAGATAAAGGGACTCTCTTTTAATTATCAGGGAAACCTGCCTCTCCAGAAGTGCATTTATTTTGACGCTGATTCTCCGAGTGCGGTCACACCCTTTGATAATGATATTAATAAAATAGATTTTACAGCTTCAACTACTCAAGCCCTTGCATATCATATAGGGCAAAACAAAAAAAACAATGTTCTCATAATAGGAACACAAGGAGGCGAAGGAATATTGAGAGCCTTATATTTCAATGCAGAAAAAATAACAGGTCTTGAAATAAATAAGGATGTAATAGATTTAATGAAAAATGAACTTTCCGTCTATTCCGGAAACATCTATAATCTGAAAAATGTTGAAATTCATAATCTTGACACCAGGGACTTCATAAGGAAGACAGACACATTTTTCGACATAATCGAAATATCATTGATTGATTCAGTGATAAGCACAAGCTTCAGTTCGATCAATGAAAACTATCTGTTTACTACTGAAAGCTTTTATGAATTATACAAAAGACTCTCGGATAGTGGCGTGCTTGCGGTTACAAGATGGATAAAAGAACCTGCATATGATCCTGTCAAATTATTCAATACAATGGTTGAAACCGCAATAAAGTACAGGATTAAAGATTATGGAAATAAGATGGTTTTCATAAGATCTTCTAATACGGCAACCATATGCATATCAAAAAACAATATCGATATTGATGCATTAAAGCGGTTTTCCGACAAAATGTCATTTGATCTTATATATTTCAATGGTATAAAAAAATCTGATTCAAACAAATATTTCAAAATAAAAGATTCCGACTTGTTCGAAACATGCAGAAACATAATTAACGGCAGCAGCTCATACATTAAAAATTATATATTCAATATAAATGCTCCTTCAGACAACAAGCCTTATTTCTATAATTTTATTAAGATAAAAACTCTCTGCCTTATCTTTAAAAGAGGAGCAAGATACTTAAGCTTTAATGAATGGGGATTCTTTCTTCTGCTGGTTATACTTTTGCCTGTTGTATTTATAAGTTTTATTTTGATAATTTTTCCCCTATTTTTCTTAAATAAACTTAAATTGAAAAGTTCATCCCTCATTTTTAAGTTCTCTTCGCTGTCTTATTTCTTTATTATAGGCATATCATATATGTTCGTAGAAATTGTCCTGATACAGAAATTTGTTCTATTCCTTCTTCATCCTGTTTATTCAGTAAGCATTGTAATAATATCAATGCTCTTTTTTTCGGGATTGGGTAGTATCACAAGCAATAAAATCAAAAATGAAAAAATGATATTTGTCTTTTTGATGATAGCGGCAATACTTTCGGTTTTTCTTATATTTTTAAACAAAATGTTTTATTTTTTCCTTTCCCAAAATTTCATTATTAGAATGCTTTTTTCAATAATATTGATTAGTCTTCCTGCTTTCTTTATGGGCATGCCGTTTCCTACTCTTTTGAATTATATCAAATCAAAGGATGAAAACATGACAGGCTGGGTCTGGGCAGTAAACGGCTTTGCATCAGTAATAAGTTCATTGCTTGCATCTTTAATGAATATATTAACAGGCTTCAATCTTGTTCTGTTGATTGCAGTTGTCTTATATCTTTCTGCGGGTATTTTATTTAAACTGATAAGCAAAATCTCAATTGGATATGCTACATATTAAAATAAGTAATAAAACGATAAGCTGAAATAATTCTTTGCAGTGTTGCAAAAAAGTGAGTGTAACCTTACAAAAAATTATGAAGATATATCCTCATTGGATTATTAGTCTGATCATTGATAAGCTTTATATAAGAAGCGAAGCATTATCGCCAAAAAAAACACCGCCTTAAATATAGATCGCCGCAATGGTAATCACTGCAAAAACAAGAAATAAAAATGAAAACATCAGTTTAACCAGAGGAACATGTTCAGCAAAAAAACCGCCTATCTTTTTACTTGATATTCCGAAATAGACAAGTATAAAAACAATAAATAACGGCAGGATAAAGGACAGATTATATAATAATAAATAAAACAAACCCGATATTCTGGTATCTTTATTCTGCACCATAAAGCCTATTATGGGGAAATAGACCTGACCTGTGCAGACCAATTCTGTTACAGATACTATTGCGCCCAGTATTAACGAACTTATAACTATCGTATAATTTTTCATGCTTTGCCTGATATTCTTTCTAATTGATCTTTGTAAAAAAAGCGGAAGCTTCAGAATCATTTCATCTGTTTTGCCTTTAAGAGCTTTTATAAAATCAAATATGCTTAAAAAAAACAATATTATCAATGCTCCGGCTAAAACATAATTTATGATCATTGATATTAATGGGAAAACAGTCAATGTCTTAATGAACTTAAAAAATCCAATGCCTATTAAAAAATAAGTGATAAAAACTGATAGGATAAAAAAAATACCGGATAAAAATATGCTGTTTAAAGATCTCATTTGAAGCGTAAGATATGAGACAAGAAGAATGATCACAGTAAAAGCGCAAGGATTGATACCGTCCAACAAACCGGCAAGGAAAACCGCCAATGTTGTTACCTTTGTATTATTAATCAATAATGATCTCTTTTTTTTTACCTCGGTATTAGTAATCAATGATGTAATCTCTTTTTTACCACAGTAAAATTTATTCCTGTAAACAACAATCGGAAGCTCCGGGAAATAGCCCAGTTTCTTCTGAATTGCGGCTATGTTCTTTTTGTTTTCATCATCATCAAGGTTAAAATAATTAATTTGAATATCATTTTTTTTCCCCGTAATCCATGAAATGACTGCATTTATTAAAGGAATACAGCTTGAACAGTTTTTATAGCTGAATATGGATAAAACATTTTCATCATTGAAAGTTTTCATCTCCAGCAAAGTAGTATAATTGATCGCATCCCTGATCTTGTTATGTTCTTCAAGATCAAAACTCGTCAAATTACCCTTTACATAAAAAACTAAAGTCGGATTTTCTTCGTCATTTGACTCTATTACAAAATTTTTATTATAACTGCCGTTATACTGCTGTATTGTTTTAACTTCATAAAATATCTGCCTGAATTCCCCTTTGTTCAAAACTATTTCCTTTTCGCTCAAAACCGAACAGCCGCAGGTTGCCCTGATCTTCACCTCCAATTTGCTGCTGCCGATATTTCTAATAATAAAATTATTATGAATGACTTGTCCTGCCTGAATCACCCCGTAATTGAATTCCAGAGGTTCCACTTTGATCTTTGGTTTTGAAGTTATAATTAATATGCTATAAGAGAGGAACATGGACATTAAAAAGAACTTTTTCATTTTGTTTTCCTTAAACCTTTTAAATATTAGATTACCAATTTAAAAACCTGTACATAATAAATTATTTTATAAAACTCATCAACTAAAAATATATAAATATTTGTAATTATCAATAAAAATGTTAATATATATCTGATAAATATGGATTTTTATTATACCTTTAACAAATATCTTCAAAATCTGCATCATCAAAGACTATGGCGTCTGCCTTTATCGACAAATTACCCGTGCCCCAACAGGATAGAAGGTAAAACAGGCTGTACATACTGCGACGGCGTTTCCTTTCTTCCTCATTATTTGAAGGATAATGATAATCTTCAAAATCAGATGGAAAGAGGGATGAAATTTTTCGGAAAGCGTTATAAGGTCGAATACTTTTATGGCTATTTTCAGTACAATACAAGCACTTACGGTAATACACTTGAATTATTAAAAAAATATGATACAGTTCTTGAACATGATAAGATCAAAGGCTTGATAATATCAACCAGACCGGATTTTGTATATCCCGAAATCTTAAACGGTATTTGTAAGCTGAATGAAAAAATCAAGAAAGATATCTGGCTTGAAATGGGTTTGCAGTCTGTTTTTGATGAAACATTAAAAAGAATAAACAGGAATCACTCATATCAGGATTTTATAAACAGCGTGGAGATGATAAAAAAACTCACTGATTTTAAAATAACAGTTCATATGATTTTAGGACTTCCGGGTGAAGATCCCGAAAAGATCAGGTCGGGTATAAAAATCCTTTTTAATGATTGCAGGATTGACGGCATCAAGTTCAGGCTTCTTGAAATCCTGCCAGGTACTGCCATGCATCAGGATTACCAAAAAAATCTTAATGATTTTTATAATTTTGATCATAAGTCTTACTCTAATCTGCTATGTGATCTTTTGGAAATCATCCCTGAAAATGTCGTGATCATGCGTCTTTCAAATTTCAAATCACTTAAAAAATTTGAAAGAACCGACAGCAAACATTATACAAAAGAACAGCTTGTGGAAGAAATAAAAACAGAATTTATAAAAAGGGGGTCAAAGCAGGGCATTTACTTTAAAAAAAAACAATATGAGCACAGTTAAAACTCCCAAAAAAGTAAAACTCGTAATATCATTCTTTTCAGGCAGTCTGGAAACCCTGGATACAGCTAAAAAAAAACTTGAAAAAAGTTTCGGTAAAATAGATTATCAATCAAGCGATTTATTGTTCAAGGAAACTGATTACTATGAAAACGAAATGGGTAAAAATTTAATTTTCAAAATCATATCTTTCAAGAAATTAATCTCAAGGTCAGCTCTGCCGGTGATAAAGCATAAATGCTTTAAAATCGAGAAAAAATTTTCAATTAAGGACAAAGGAATTTTAAAAAGAAAAGTTAATATTGACCCAGGGATAGTTACACTTGAAAACTTTGTTCTTGCAACAGGAAAAGGTTATTCTCACAGGATTTATTTAAATAAAGGCATTTATGCTGATTTGACATTGATATATAAAGGAAAATCATATAATGAACTGCCATGGACTTATCTTAATTATAAAAATGAAAAGATAAAAAAAATCCTTTTGGATATAAGAAAAAACTATTTTAATAAGTTAAAGGAAAAATAATTAATTTTTTGCGTTTTTTTGTCGCTTCAGGCAGACCGGAAAAGCACGGTTTTCAATTTTGATTAAAACCTGTATTTATTGATTATTAGGATGAATGTTGAATAAAAATATAATAAACAGATAGTCTTTTAGACATTCAGTTTTTCTGTCATTGCGAAGGCTGAAAGCCTGAAGCAATGACTTGTA
>JAFGQB010000132.1 GCA_016935915.1 Spirochaetota bacterium | reverse complement strand
AGACCAGATGATTACCTGAATAACATCCAGCTTCATTACCAAAATGCCGACCGGTATAGATCCTCTTAATTCAAATATAGGCAGCATAGCCACCAGTAGGACTATTATGTACGGATTGATCCCCTTGCTTTCAAGCCATTCGGCGAATTTAACAGCTCTTTCACTGCTCATGGAAACACAGAAAACTGAAGTTATTGCAATAAAAAGGAATATAAAAATAAATATCTTTTTCATGATGCCCTCTTTTGTTGAATAATATAACTAAAAGTTCAATAACATATACTATAATATTATTTAATTATCAAATATAAATTTAAAATTTAAAAAAAAAGATTATCTCTTTATTTTTATTTAATTTTATATTATTATAAATTATAAAATGAATATTTACGATATAATATTAAAAAGGGTTAAGAATAACAATGAACACAAAAAAAACAATCCTATATATAGAAGATGATTATAACAGCAGATTACTGCTGAAAAAGATCGTAGAAAATCACGGCTATAAACTGGTTGAAGCTACGGACGGATTTTCAGGACTGGAGCTGGTAGAAAGGCAAAATTTTGATTTAATTTTGCTGGACATTAATATTATCGGAATGAACGGTTATGAAATCGCCACAAGGATAAAATCAATTGAAAAATGCAGGAATACCCCCCTTGTTGCAATAACAGCAAACTTGATAAAAAACACTAAAGATATTGCATTGATTTCAGGATGCGACGGATATTTAACTAAGCCTATAGTTCCTGATAAGATCATAAATCTTTTGGAAGAATATATACACGGAAAAAAAGAATTCATACCACCGGATAAAATTACCGAGTTAATGCGTGAATATAATATTCAACTAGTATCTCATCTGGAAAATGAAATTAAAGAATTAAAAAGAGCCAATGAAGAATTAAAGGAAATCGATAAGCTTAAGTCAAATTTTATTTCACTGGCTTCCCATGAACTAAGAACCCCTTTAATGACCATTATAGGTTATATAGGTCTATTATTAAATAAAAAAAATGATGAAACTTTAAAGCAGAACAATAAACTTCTTCAGATCGTTGAAAGAAATGCAAAAAGACTCGAAAAAATAGTAAAAGACCTATTTACAATTTCTTTATTGGAAAACAAAATACCTTTTATGGAAATAAGAAATATTAATCCAGTACTGATTATCGAAACAGTAATTGAAGATTTAAAATTGATTTTTATGGAAAGATCAATAGAATATAAACTTGATATATACGGAGATATACCCTACATTGAATGTGACGAAGAAAAAATAACCCAGGTCTTGAGCAATGTGATTAGAAATGCAATAAAATATACTGAAGACAATGGAAAAATATTGGTTAAAATAAACTACCCGTCCGACAGGATAAAAGAAAAATTCGGTCATGACAGAAACAACTATATTGAAATACTTGTTGAAGATACAGGTATTGGAATTCCTGAAAATAAATTATCAAAAATATTTGATAAATTTACGGAAATTCAAAACATAGAAAATCATCATACATCGGATTTTGAATTTATGGGCGGCGGTATGGGTTTGGGTTTATCGATATCCAAAGGAATCGTAGAAAGACACAACGGATATATCTGGGCGGAAAACAACCAGCCAAAAGGTGCAATTTTTGTTATTATATTGCCTCTTAAAATATCGGAAGATGTCAATAATTATGCATTTATAAGCAAATAAAAAAAATCAAAGAGGCAGAAGAATCTTAAAACCGTGTGTATTTCTAATTTTAGTTGAAACATTTGTTATAAAATTTGTCCACTTATTACCGTACAGATAACTAATCTCGCCGTTATTCATGATTATATATTTTTCTACAAATAATAAACCAAGACCTCTTCCGGACTTCATTACTTCCTCAAATGAAAAATAGTTTGTTTCTATAAATACAGGAGAAGAAGAATCTGTATATATAATTAATAAATTACCGTTATTGTCCTTTATGCACAGTTCTATTTCCTTTACTTTTGAACTCTGCAATCCTTTATATGAAATTCTTAAAAGATTATCAATGATCCTTGAAAATACCTCTTTTGAAAAATTAATCTCAATCTTTGATTCATTAAGTAAATTTAAATTTATCTGCTTTTCATCCAGTATTTCCTTTTTAGTATCAAAATATTCCTTTAAAAATCCGTATACTTCAAAATTTTCTTTTTTTGTCATTAATTCATTGCTTTCGATCATATAATGATCAATATTCATTAAATGATCTTCAATATCCAGTCCTGAAAGATAAATTTTATTTAATAATGTTCTGTTCTCTTTATTTATATTTTCATCAATACGTAATATTGATGAAAATCCAATAACCGTATTAAGAGAATTTCTCAAATCATGTATCAATTGTCCTATTGCTTTGCCGAAAATTTCCTCAGGTTTATTGTTTTTATAAATCATAAGTCTCTCGATTTTTTTTATTTTTTTTTATTATAATAATATTTGATGATTAAGTAAATATAAAATTAAATTTATTTAACTGGGATGCAGATTGTATTAAATTTTACATTAAATTCCTCCAAAATTTTCTTTGCATCATCTTTGCTTACCTTTCCCCTGGGAACAGGATGAGCCGGCGCATCTCCTATTAAAAAAGCAGCCCTGTTATCGGATTTAAAATTCAATTTTTTTATTTCATAAATTGCTTCATAAATAGCCTCAGGTATATCGGCACCTCCGTCAATTTGAATATTTTTCACTAAATAGTCAACATAAGTCAAATCATCTGTAAAATCATAAATTTTATTTAAAAACATATCGCCATAATCCCTGTAAAATATAAAAGCAATCCTGGCTTTTTTTATCTTTTTTAATATATCATTTTTTAGCTCGGGAAATATATTTTTGAAAACAGGCATCTCCTCTTTCATTGATAAAGTACAATCGATTATAAATATCAAATCAAGATCATATTCTATAGGAAGAGTGTTGACTATCAAATCATGTATCTGTTTTTTAAAATCTTCCGACTTTGTTATAACCATTGCTTTTGCATTTGAAATATCCTTAAACTCCTCAATTACTCCCCTGTTATAATCAGTTTTGTTATAAAACAATTTTAAAATAATCCATTGATCTTTAAAGTTTCCTGAATAATCTCCGTATTTTTTTTCAAAAAGCCTCAAATTAATTCTTGTGCCGGGTTTAACTTCTATTTCTCCCTGTCTTGTCCATTTATATCCATATAAAAGTGTATCCGTTAAAAAAAAGTGAAATGCTTCCTTTAATATGGGATGAGGTTCTATTGTTGAATCAATCAAAGAATAAAGATCATATTTTGTATGCAGAATTTTACCGTTTAAGATTCTGATTTCATTGCCGTTGCACGGATAAAATTTTGGAGTTCTTAATCCGTAATTTGTTTTTTTTAATGACGGATCTTTTTCTGATTCAGTCAATAAAATTGATTCAATACCCTCCATCTTCTTAATATATAAATCATATCCGGAATTCGCCATTTCAAGTATTATATAATCATCCGGTACACTTGGTATTTCAGAATAAAAATCAGCATTAAAAAAAATAATTAAAAATAATATTAAAAATTTTTTCATAAAATGTTTAAAATCAATTATTATTTAATAAAGCTTATATATAATTATCGGTTTTTAAAATAATAATAAAAGATTTATTATAAAAAATGGCATTATTTGTAGAAATTTAACATTATATTTGTATAATTAATGGAAAATTTGTTATATATCGGTGCAATAATTTAAATTTTATTAAATATAGCTAATTAAATGCAAAATATCTAAAAAACACTTGACATAATTTTAAAAATACCATATATATATTGTTTAAAATTTGGGTCGTCGGCAAGCGGTAAGCCACCTGGTTTTGGTCCAGGCATACGTTGGTTCGAATCCAGCCGACCCAGAGTTAATTAGTGACATTTAAATAAAATTATTTTTATAATAAAGGATACAATATATGGAAGGTGTACAATTAGAAGCTAAAAAAAGAACAGAAACCGGCAAAGGTCCATGTAAAAAATTAAGGAGAAAAGGTTTAATACCATCAATAATGTACGGACATAAAGACATTATTAATTTAACCCTTAATCAGCATGATTTCAGTAAATTAACACATCATATTACAAAATCTACTATTATTAATTTAAATATTGAAGGAAAAGTATATGATGTATTAATTAAGGATTATGAAAAGGATTATATAAAAGATAAATTTATACATATCGACTTTTTTGAATTGCAGAAAGATAAAGCCGCAGTATTTTTTATACCGGTTAATTGTACAGGTAATTCCATCGGAGTAAAAGAAGGCGGTACTTTGGTAAAACATTTAGCTGAAATAAAAGTTGAATGCCTTCCAAAAGATGTAGTTCCTCAGTTTGATTTTAATGTAACAGAATTAAATATAGGGGATTCACTGCATATAGGTGATATACAATTTGACTCTAAATTTAAAATCTTAACAAATCCTGACGAAGTAATTGCATTTGTTGCAGGTAAAGAAAAAGAAGAAGAAATTCATGTTGAGGCTGCTGCTGAAGAGGTTGTTGAAGGTGTTGAAGGCGAAGCTGCCCCAGGAACTGCTGTTGCATCTGAAAAAGAACAAAAAACAGAATAAATTTTAATATTTTAAATAAATTTTAAAGTTCTAACCTTATTTAGTTAAGTAAAGTTAGAACTTTTTTTTATGAATTTTTCTATTTTATAAGTATAAATGAACTTTATCTCAATAAAATTAAAAAACGCATGCGAGAATATCGCGTAATATAATGTATTTGACAAATTTATACTGATAAAGAAAACAATTGATATCAATATGCTGAATAAAAATGCCTTTACTCCCTGTACAACATGAAATAATCCAAATATAATTGAAATGATCAATATCGAAAAAAATTCAATTAATAAAGTATCTGAAATAAAAAACTTAAATATAAATAATGAAAAAAAATATAAATATCCTCTGAATAAAAGTTCTTCAAAAAATCCTGACAGCAATGATATTATCAATGTTTCAATGACCAATGGATTTGGTCCAAAAATATTTTCAAACAATAATAATTTTTCTTTTAAAAACAAACTATATTTTTCAAAAAAATCATAAATTAGAATTAAGCAAACAGCTATAGTTACAATTATAATTGAATAAAAATTAATTTTAAATATTAATAAATTTAAAATACTGGATATAAATGCTGTCTTATCGAAAAAAAACAATGGCATTATTGCAATAATTGAAAAAATAAGATACAACAAAATTAATATCCTGCCAACTTTTATATTACTGTGCATAATATATATTTAATAAAATAATACAAAAAAAAACAAGAAATTTGTTGTTTACAAAAAATAAAAAAACAATTATATTTTTATAATGAAAAACAGAATAAATCTCCAAAAAGTCTGGACAGTATTTATTGAAAAAAAAATAGATAATATCATATCCAAAATAAAAAAAAGTTACGAACATGATGAAACAGCTGCTCATATTCAAAAATATCCACTGCCTTCAAAAGAATCTATAATAAAAATTTTAAAAGATCTATTTGATATAATTTACCCTGGATATTTTATTGATGAAGAACTAAATTTATCAAATGTCGGATATTTTTTAGGGCATAAACTTTCTAATATTTTAGAAAATCTTTCACGCGAAATCGCAGCCAGTTTCAGGCATGAACATAAAATTGATACAAATCAATGCGAATTATGTGATGAATCATTAGAAAAAGGTATAGAAAGCACATTGGATTTACTTAATTGCATACCCGACATTAGACGCATGCTTATACTCGATATAAAAGCAGGTTATAACGGCGACCCTGCTGCTAAAAGTTTCAATGAAATAGTTTTCAGTTATCCTGGATTACATGCCATTACCGTTCACAGGATAGCTCACAATCTTTTTGTGAAAAAAATACCTCTGCTGCCTAGAATTATGTCTGAATATTCCCACAGCATAACAGGCATTGATATACATCCAGGTGCAAAAATATGTGAAAATTTTTTCATTGATCACGGAACTGGTGTTGTTATCGGTGAAACCTGCGAAATCGGCAATAATGTAAAAATATATCAAGGTGTAACACTTGGCGCTTTAAGTTTTCCAAAAGACAAAAAAGGAGCTTTGTTAAAAGGAGGTAAAAGACATCCAACAATTGAAGACAATGTCACAATATATTCAGGAGCTACAATTTTAGGCGGCCAAACAGTAATCGGTAAAAATTCAATTATCGGCGGTAATGTTTGGATTACAAATTCAATACCTGCGAATTCAAAAGTTACTTTAGCAGATGTAGAAAAAACAATTATTGTAAAAAAAATTAATAATTGACTTTAATTTTATAAAAACTTTTCAATGAATTCAGCCCATTCTTCAGGATTAAACTCCACAGGATTTCCGCTCATGCTTCCTCCCATAGAGAGTTTAACTATATCCAAAGCTTTATCTTTACCAATATCAAATTCTTTAAAATCATCAGGAATACCAAGTTTTTTATTAAAATTATATAAGAAATCAATAAATTCAAAATAATCTGACTCATTATTATTTGAAATCAACCTGGAAAGCTCATTATACAGCTCAGGGTTTTTTTCTGCATTTTTTTCACAAACAGCAGGCAATAAAACAGCACAAATTAATCCATGAGGTATATTATAAGCTCCACCGATACCTGAAGCAAAACCATGAACAGCTCCAAGACCAGAATTTGCTAAAGCTATACCTGAAGCAAGACTCGCTTCACACATTATTGATCTAGCATCCATATTATCAATCTGAGTGTTCAATGCAAATAAAGCTTTTACCGCTTTAGGTATATAATAACTGGCTAATGCACAAGGATAAGGTTTCCTTTTTCTTGAAACAAAAGATTCAATCAACTGACATATTGCATCCATACCGCTGAACATCGTCTGCTGTAAAGGAAGCGTCATGGTTAAAAGAGGGTCTATGATAATTATTTCCGCAAGAAGTCTTTCATCTCGAAAAGATTTTTTATACTTTTTTTTAAAGGAAGAAACCACAGAATTATAAGTCGCCTCTGCACCCGAACCTGCTGTTGTTGGAAGAGCAATAAACGGAACACCGGTTTTTTCAAGTTTAAATCCTTTTCCAACCCCTTCAAGATAATTTTCAACACCTTTTTTATTATTAATAAGTACAGCTGCGGCTTTACCTGTATCTATTACACTGCCTCCGCCTATCGATATAATACTTTTAACATTTTTGGTTTCTGCAAAATCTACAATCTCATCTATTATTTCAGGAGTCGGTTCTTTGTTTACACCGGAAAACTCAAAGAATTCTATATCATTGATTTTCAAAGAATCAGTTATATCATTATAGTTTCCGCTTTTATTAATTGAACCTCCTCCCGTGAGAATTAATGGTTTAAAATAGTTATTTTTTATAATCTTTCCCAAATTTTTACTTGATCCTATCTCAAATAAAATTTTTCCGGGCAATATACATTGAAAGCTCATTTTATAATTCTCCTTTAATTTATTCCAAAATAATAACAGCAATCATCTCAAGTTCTTCCTTTCCTTCATTTCTTATACTATGAGTACTTCCACCGCCAGTCAGTACAACATCCTTTTCCTTCACGGTCATTTCAACACCATCCTCTGTAACAATGCCTGTACCTTTTATAATCACATAATATTCAATTTCTTTTACATGCTGATGGTTTCCAATGCTTGCCCCGACCGGAATATTAATATAAGCCATAAGTCTGGCATGCACAAGAGTATCCTTCATCGCTATATGAGTGATTGTAATCTCACCCTGTCCTCCCCTCATCTCTTTTTTTATCTCTTTTATCATATCCTTGTGCTTTATTAACATATGAACCTCCATTTGATGATAATTAATTTATTATAGATTAATTTTTTCAAAAAAAATAATCTTTTTATAAAATTATTTTTAATATTTTAAGCTCTGTCCCTATATATTAAAATATTCTTTAAAAAATCAAGCTCTCCTCACCAATTTTATATATGTAAAAACATCTTTAACAATATTTACTTTCATCTTTTGATATGTAATAATAAATTTATGAATTGGATTAAAGAAAACAATTTAAAAATTCCCATTAAATCATGGTGTGAAAATATTGAAGATCAGGCAATGGTACAAGCTATTAACCTTGCAAATCACCCTGCTGTTTATAAACATATAGCAATTATGCCTGACTGTCATGTTGGATACGGTATGCCGATCGGCGGCGTTATTGCATGTATTGATACCGTTATACCTAACGCAGTAGGCGTTGACATCGGCTGCGGTATGGTTGCAGTAAAAACTGATTATGAAGTAAAAAAAATTAAAAAAAAGGAAAAAATTGTTAAAATCCTTGATTATGTAAAAAGCATTGTCCCCCTTGGAGAAGGACATTCATATAAAATATGTCAGGAATGGGAGGGATTTAATAATTATTTGAAAAATATAGGCTTAAATGAAAACTGTAATACTTTCAATCAAAAAGATGTCCCTGTATGGCTCACTGACAGCGGATGGGAACTTGATAAAAAAAATCTCGGGACACTTGGCGGCGGTAATCACTTTATTGAACTGCAGGAAGGTGATGACGGATTTATATGGTTGATGATACATTCCGGATCTAGGAATATGGGTTACAGGATTGCAAGTTTCTATCATAAACAGGCATTAGAATTAAGCAATAAAAATAAAATAGAACTTCCTGATAAAAGCTTATCCTATTTATCATTAAAAACGAATTTAGGAAAATTATATATAAGAGACATGAGTTTTGCATTATCATATGCAAATGAAAACAGAAAAAGAATAATGGCGGCATTTAAAAATGCAGCCAGTGATGTTTTAAATAATATTAATTTTTATGATGAAATTAATATCCACCATAATTATGCAAATCTGGAAAAACATTTTAATAAGGATGTCTGGGTTCACAGAAAAGGGGCAACAAGTGCAAAAAAAGGAGAAAAAGGTATCATACCCGGCAGTATGGGATCATTCTCCTATATTGTCGAAGGTTTAGGCAATCCAGAATCATTTAACTCCTGTTCTCATGGTGCCGGTCGTAAAATGGGTAGAATGGACGCCTGCAGGAGACTCAGTATTGATGAATGCAACAAACAAATGAAGGATATTGTTTTTGATAATTTTAAAAAAATTAAACATAAAAAAGAGAGTTATTATGATTTAAGCGAAGCGCCTTCCGCTTATAAAGATATTGATAAAGTAATTGAAGCAGAACTTGACCTTATTATGCCAAAAGTAAAATTAAAACCATTGGGAGTTTTAAAAGGATAAAAAACCCGGGAAGATATAACCCGGGTTTTTTAATATATTTTTTTAATTTAAGGATAATGAAAAACATTTTCAAGGCAATATTGTGCTTTAATTTATTTAAATTAATTTTAATACAATTTATAAATTCTGCAACGATTTTTTTAAGAAATTTAAATATTCAATGCTTATAACTCAATCTTAAAACCTTATTATATGATTTATATAAATGTCCAATAGTCTTATATGCTTAAA
Organism: Spirochaetota bacterium; assembly: GCA_016935915.1. Taxonomy (GTDB): domain Bacteria; phylum Spirochaetota; class GWE2-31-10; order GWE2-31-10; family JAFGQB01; genus JAFGQB01. Next base: position 21,255 of record JAFGQB010000132.1, on the reverse strand, counting down.
TAAAAACCCGGAGAGGGATTACCCGGGTTTTAAAATAATATATTTTTTTTACATCAAGAAAAAAGGCTATTTAAGTTTCTCAACGGAAGTATATATAAATCCCTCTATCAATATTTTATTATAATTTATCATTTTTTACAACTACTTTTTTTATATAATTACAATATTCTTCAATGGTTTTAATAAAGTCTTTATGTTTCACCAGATGATTAATTTTTTGTCTGAATTTTGATGCTCCAGGCAACCCCTTGACATATCCTGATGCAAACTTTCTAAAATTTGCAAGTCCGTTTCTTTCACCTGAATAATTTACTATAAGTGAACAATGTTTCAACATGGTATTCATTCTTTTATCAATATCGGGTTTATTATATTTCTCATTTTTAAATGTGCAAATGACTTCTTCGATTAAAAAAGGATTTTCAATTAATCCTCTGGCAAGCATAACACCGTCACATCCGGTTTCTTTCATCATTTGGACAGCGTCTGTCCCCGAAAAAATATCCCCGTTGCCTATAACTGGAATGGAACTTGCTTTTTTCAATATTTTAATCTGCGACCAATCGGCTTTTCCCTTAAAAAGCATTGACCTTGTCCGCGGATGAAAAGTTATTAAATCTGCTTTTGCTTTAATGCTTGAGTCCAGAACTTCAAGAAAATTAATGTGATCATTATCCCAACCGCTCCTTATTTTCAATGTAACAGGTTTATCAGTATTTTCTTTTAAAATTTTAATGATTCTATATATTTCTTTGGGATCTTTTAATAAATATGCACCTGACTTTGCTTTAAGCACTTTTTTTACGGAACAGCCGCAATTTATATCTATAAGATCATAATTGAAATTTGATATTGACAAAAAAGCCTTGAATATTATTTCAGAACTGCTTCCAAAGAGTTGTACACCGATAGGTTTATCAATCTTACTGATGTCAATAAGTTTTGCGGATTTTTCAAAATTAAATTTAAGCCCCATAGCACTAACCATTTCACTGTAACAAATTGCACAATCCTGTTCTCTAAAAATCAATCTTGTCGGCAAATTTGTATAACCTGCCAACGGAGCTATGAAAACATTATTTTTTAAAAATAGATTCTTTATCTTTATGGGCTTTAAAAACATAAATTTAGAAGAAAAGCTTTATTTCAATAAATAAATATAAAAAAATTTAAATTAAAAAACTATTTTATATCTTTAATTTTGAATACTTTTAAGCTGTTCTGGAATAAAATCTCAGCCAATTCTTCAACTTTCATTTCTCTTAATTCTGCTAAAAAATTTAAGGTATCCGACATATAAGCAGGCTGATTTCTTTTCCCCCTAAATCCATGAGGAGTTAAGAATGGGCTGTCGGTTTCTATTAATAAATATTCAATAGGAACTTCTTTAGCGACTTTATGTAAATTTTTCGCATTTCTATATGTAAGATTACCTGCAAATGAAATATATAATCCCAAATTTATCATTTCTTTGGCAAATTCTATATCTTCGCTGAAACAATGCATTATACCGCCGTGAGAAATTTTAGTCCTTAAAATATTTTTCATATCTTCGCCAGCCTGTCTATTATGAATAGTTACAGGTAGATTCATATTTGAAGCGATTTCCAATTGTCTTATAAAAAACTCGATCTGAGCATTCCTGTCTCCATATTTGTGAAAATAATCAAGTCCGATTTCACCTACTCCTACTACTCCATGCATGGATAATGCTTCTTCTAACTTTGATTCCCAATCTTTACCGGGGTTATTAACTTCTGAAGGACTCAAACCCACTGTATGGTAAATATTTAAAATATTTTTAGTATTTCTATAACTTGAGTTAAAATCGAGTAAATTAGTTGAAATATTTGCAAGACAAATTACCCCTGATCTTTTAGCATCATCAATTACTCTGATTTGTTCTATCGGGTCTTGATATAAAAGAGCTAAGTGACAATGTGTATCAAACATTCTCATAATGTATCCTTGATAATTATTTTTTGATTGACAATTAAGTTATAAAAGTAGTAGTATGGATAATACCTTAAACGATAATTTATCATTAAATTGATTAACTGTCAATTAAAAGATAATTATTTAATTATTTTTTTTAAATTTCGATAATAAAATATATATTATTTTCAAAAAAATAATGAAATTTTCATATTTTTTTTGTTTATTGACTTTTTAGATTATAAATGATATTTATAATAAAAGTCAATTTATTTTTTTTTCTGATTAAAAAAAGTAACAATTATTAGAGGTGTTATATGAAACAGACTAATAACTTTAAAAAAGCAGAAAAAAAATTTCTATTATTCAGTTTAAATGCATTGATTTTCATAAAAAAATCATTTCTTTCTTTTATTAATTTTGTTCTCAATATAGGGAAACAAAACATAACCATCATGTTTATTCCTCATTCAGAAAAAAAAGTCTTTAATTTAAGAATAAATATTTTCATGCTTTTTACCGTAACTTTCCTAACAGTTATTGCTATAGTTATAACAGGAATATTCGGTTTTGGATTTTACACTGAAAAAAATTTGTATAACTCTGCCAAAAAAAATATAGAAATAAATGAAAAAAGATCAAAATTATATGAAGAAATGATAAATGAAATAATAGATAATCATGCATATTTAAAATCAGAATTAAATAAGCTTTTAGCACAGATAAACTCAAGCGCCTTTAATGAATTAAGAAATAATTACCTGCCGAGCGGAGGCCCTCTGACATTAACTGACAGTGAATTTCAGGAAAATTATAATCCAGAAAAAGAAGCAGTTAAAAATCTCATTAAAGATTACAGCTATTCCATACAGGCATTTTCAGAATTGAACAAAATGGCAAAAAATTATAATAAATTATTAAAAGATATACCATTTGGCCCTCCTCTTCAGGGACCATATATTTATACTTCAGGATTTGGCTGGAGAATTCATCCTATACATAGAGTACTTGATATGCATCATGGCATTGACCTTGCATGGAGCCCCGGTACTCCTATAATTGCTACAGCTCCGGGTACTGTTGAAAAAGCAGAATATAATATAGACGGCTACGGCTGGTATTGCAAAATATCACACAAATTAGGTTTTGCTACATTATATGCTCATTTAATGTATCAGCCAATCGTAAAACCCGGTGATAAAGTACAGAAAGGACAGATAATCGGCTATATGGGCAGGACAGGCGCCACAACAGGAGTTCATATCCATTATGAAGTCTATTTAGGCGGCAATCTTAAAGATCCATGGCAATTTGTTATAGCATATTAATATGAAAAAAATAAAATCAAATTTTTCAATAAATTCAATATTAGGTGACAATGCTCATTTTAAAGGCATTTTTTCTACTGACGGTCCATTCAGAATAGACGGAAGTTTTAAAGGAAAAATCAATTCTTCAGGTAAGGTAATCATAGGTAAATCTGGTAAAGCTGAATGTATATTAATTGCAAAAGTTATAGTTGTCGGAGGCACTGTTAAAGGCGATATTATAGCAGAGGATAAGGTTATTGTTCTTAAAACAGGAGAAATAATCGGCAATATTTATTCAACAAGTGTAAACATGGATGACGGGGTGATTTTTAACGGAAGCTGCAAGATTTATACAAAAGAAGAAATAAAAGAGTTAATTAATATTAAAAAAAAAGAAAGCTATGAATTTAGTTAAAAATTATATTAATTAGTTTATGGTTAATAATTACTTTGAGTAAAAATTATAAATAATTTTTTTGTCATTTCGAGGGTTTTTAAGCCTGAGAAATCTTAATTTTTAAAAGTTTAAAAGATTTCTCACTTTGGTCGAAATGACGAGGGAATATATTTATTAAATTATTCACCATTAATTTCTCTGAACTAATTAACAAATTTTAAAATATATGCAGGCAATATTAAAAAATGTCAAAAATAGACAATGAATACAGTTTCTTTGGTAATCCACAAATAAACAAATCAAAATTAAAAAAATCAGGGATCAATAAGCGAAAAATCTTAAAAAACAACAATGAATTCTCATTTGAAGATTTGATTTTTGGAGAGGAAATAAATTTTGAAAAAGATCAATTTGCAGAAAAAGACAAATTAATTGAAAATTATCTCAAAGAAATCGGAAAACAGGGTGAAAAGCTTAAAAAATCAAGGCACCTTAAAGACCTTGAAATTTATAAAAATTTAATAAAAAAATTCCTGTTAACTGCAATTGATCTGATTGAAAAAAAGGAAAAAAAAGCATTATGGGATAAATCAAAAAAACAGAAAATCACTAAAATTCACATGACAATTATTAATCAAGAACTGCAGGAGCTCACAAAAATTTTTTTTAATGAGCAGAAAAATATACTGGAATTGGCTGCAAAAATTGATAAAATTGAAGGATTGATAATTAATTTAATATCATAAAATATATCCAATTTAAAATTAAGCAACATATTAAAATAAAAATTGATCTTTTCATTAAAAAGGAGAGCTTAATATAAAATTAATCCTTTCATTAAGGGGACAGAGCCTGATATAAAAAATAAAAATACCTATACTATTTAATTTAGGGAGCAGAGCTTTATGTTAAATTATAAAATAAAATTATTCGACATTTTTTTGGCGCTCTAAAGATGACCGGAATAGATCGGTTTTCTTTCTCTACTCACAAAAAAAATGTTTGAAATTTAGTAAAAATTGTAGAAAAAAATTAAAAAAAATTATATTTTATTAGTGGAGAATAATAATGGATATTGAAAACAATTTAAAAGAGTTAGAATTATTAGAAGATAAAGATATAGAAATTAAAGTAAAAGTTAAAAAAGATCATAAAATTGATCCAAATGACTGTTTTTATAGAATTAAACTAACCTATAACAACTATTCAAAAGTCTGCAAAACTAAACATAAAACCATTAAAAAAGGTTTTTATGTAATTGTTCCAACCATTTACGGACCTGAAATAGGTATTGTTCAAGGCAGAGCAGACGATATGGATGATATTCTTTCACAGGATGAAATTCTTGAAGTTATAAGAATCGCAACAAAAAATGACAGAGAAAAATTCAAAATTAATCAGCAGAAAGGTATTGAGGCTTATGATATAACATTAAAAAAAATCAAAGAGCACAATCTGGATATGAAATTAATAAATGTCCACTATTTCTTAGAAGATTCAAAAATACTTTTTAATTTTACAGCAGACGGCAGGATAGATTTCAGGGAATTAGTCAAAGATCTTGCTGCAATATTTAAAACACGAATTGAATTGAGACAGATAGGCGTCAGGGACGAATGTAGAATAATGCATGGATTTGGACACTGCGGCAAACACTACTGCTGTTCTGATGTATGCAATGAACTAAAGCCAATCACAATAAAAATGGCTAAAGAACAAAATATAACTCTTAACTCATTAAAAATCAGCGGTGCATGCGGAAGGTTGTTATGTTGTCTTGCTTATGAATACGATACTTATTTAGATGAAAAGAAAAATTATCCAGAAGTCGGTTCAAGGATAAAATTAAACAATAAATGGTTTATTGTGACAGAAATTAACATTCAATCAAAAATCATAAAAATAAACTCAGAGGATAATGAAAGTTATCATTATATTCCTATTGATATAATACATTTTGATAAAAACAAACAAATAGGAATTTTAAAAAAGAAAATGGATTTATAAAAAAATTCTTGACATATATCTTGTTAATCATTATCATTTAAAAATAAAGACAAATATTAAATTTGAATCTTTAAACTTAAAAGTATAATTTATGACTTTAATATGTAATTGGTCAAAAATTATATTTAATATTATTGGAAAAAATTAATTATTTTTTTTTAGTTTATCAGGATTAAATATGAAATATAAAATTCTTGTAATCGATCAATCAAATTTATTAAGAAATTTCATAAGAGATAAATTGACAGATTTAAATTTTGAAGTTTTATTGGCAAAAGACGGCTTGGATGGATTGATTAAAATGCGGAATCAGCTTCCTGATCTTATAATCATGGACATATATTTACCAAGATTAAACGGTTTAAATTTCTTAAAAGAAAAATCAGAATTAAAAGGGACAAAAGATATTCCTGTTGTATTATTGTCACCAAAAATCGACAGAGACATTATTATAAAATTGAGCAAATATAAAATCAGTAAAATATTATCAAAGCCTATTCAAATAGATTTGTTATTATTAACAATCAGCAATATATTCAATGTTCAGTTTGAAATCGATAAAACCCAATGTAAAATCGATGTTCATCTTAATGATGATATTTTATTCATTGAAGTAAGCATGGGATTAAACACCAATAAGATCGAACTGATGAAATATAAAATTCTTGAAATTAAAGAACTTTATGAAACCGAGCTGCAAAAAGTATTAATTATAATGACTGATATTGAAGAACAAAAAAATTTAGATGAGCTTTTAAATCTTTTAATGATGAATATTACATCAACCACTTCTGCTCAATTACATAATATAAACCTCTTAACAAGACTAACTCACATAAAAAACTATTTCACCAATCATCCAAAATTCAATAAAATTAAGATCAGCGAAGACTTTATTAAAGCAATTGAGAACTTGGGTAAAATAGATCTTTTCTTTACAAATGAAACAGAAATAGAAAGTGTTAAGAAAAATATAATCAGCAAAAAAATAAATAAACCTATTGGAGAGTTTGATCTAAAATTTTCTGATGAAACAATAAAATTAAATGATATTGAAAATGATAATAATGCAAATGAGAAAAAATTTACAATTGCCATAATAGATGATGACTTAAGCATCTTAGAGTTAATGGAAGAAATTTTAACAAATAAAAACTGGAAAATAATTACTTATGAAAATGGTAAAATATTTATTGATGACTATAATAAAACAAAACCAGATCTTATTTTTTTAGATATATTAATGCCGATTATGAACGGATTTGATGTTCTTGACTATTTAAAAACTCATAATAATAATATTCCAGTAATTGTACTAACCGCTTTGGCAGATAAAGAATCTATTTTAAAAGCAAGACAATATGGTGTTAAAAGTTATATGACAAAACCGGCAAATATTAAATTCATACAGCACAAAGTCGAAGAAATTTTAAACAGTAATTTTTAAAGTATATATTTAGTAGCAATTAATCCAGTACCAACAGTAATTAATAAATTGTCATAATCACCTGTCGGAAATGCTTCAATTACACTTGCCACAACAGCAAGCATAACAGCTTGATTTAAGTTTAAATTACATGCCAAATAAACAATAATTAAAGTAAAAAAACAGCCCGCTGTTCCGCTGAAAGTTTTCCCAAAAGTAAATGGGATTTTCCAGCCGCCGATCAATTTACCGAATAAACTTGCAACACCGTCTCCAAAAGCCAGTGCATAAATGGATATTACAGCAACTCTATAATCAAAAAAAATTAAAGATAAAAATATACCCATGGCTAATGTTATTGGCCCCAGCATAATATTATCTTCATCTTTAGATCTTGCAGCCATTTTTGTAATTTGATAAATTACAGGTATATGTATATTATTTAATCTTAATACTTCTGAAAAAAAATAGATAAGAGTAATAAATATTAATAAAATCATAATCATAGATTCAGAATAGTAATAAAAAAAGGGAACAAAAGCAGCCATCATATGTATTGTTTTTCTAAAGAATTCTTTTTTAATATTTAATGAAATTTGTATTGCTTTTCTTGAATTATTAATGCTGCTCAATATTTCTTTATCCTTTCATATTCATTGCCGTAAATTATATCCCAGTAATAATTATGGTATAATTATCTAAATGCATGGTAATAAAATCATTAAAAATCATTATGTATATATTATAATTAAAAGTAAATATCAATAGTTTTAATAATTATTTTATTGTTTTCTTTTAATAAAAATAAGTTTGATTCTAAATTAGAATAAATAAAATTACTTTTACCGTCATTGTCTAAATAATAATTAATATCTAAAATACTTTTAGATCCATTAAAAAAGTTATAATAATATAAATTCTCATCACTATTAATTCTGAAAATAAAACCATTTTTAAAATTAAATAATAGTCCTCCATTTATCAGAATGATATTCCTTGGACTTAAAGTAATAATTAAAATATAAGAATCAAAGGACAATAAAATTTTATTATAATTAATTAACTGAAATTCTTTGAAATTATTTATGCTTGATATAAAAGAAATTGAGTTAGTAATTTTTTCTGAAATATTATATTTATATAAATAATTCTGATTGAAAAAAAACAGCTCATCGGAAGTCTGTCCAAAACCTAGAAATTTTCCTTTTAAATTAATTAATGATTCTCCATCTGTTGTAAAAATATCAAATTTATCAATATATTCCATAATTAAATATTTATTATCAAAAGAAATTTCGATACAATTATCAGGCAAATTTCTTATTTCATTATTTTTTAAATTCAATACTTTCTTCAATAAATTTTTCTCTATTTTATGCTTAATTAATACATATTCTGCAGATGAATCATGCCAATTCTCAAAATATATATAATCTTCCTGGAATGTGTGAATTGAATAATATTTATTAAGATCAATATCATATTTAAATAAATTTATACTGTCATTAAAAAAAATAAAATTATTTTTGACAATAAAATCTCTTGTTTTATAATAATTAATCTTATTAAATTGTTTAGTTTTCTTGTTAACCATATAAAGACTTCCGTCAAAATCCAGAAAAAAATAATAAAATTTATTTTGAGAAATTTTTGCTTTTGTGAATACAGATTCAGATTTTTGATCAAAATCAATTGACTCATTAATCAAGCCTTTTGTTTTTTTAACAAACCTTTTTTCTGATTTAAAAACATTCATTGCCAGATCGATCCATCTTATTTTATAATCATAAGGAATTTCAGGATATGAATTGATATAATTTAAATAATAATTTAATCCAAAATTCTTATTCCTCTGTTGTAATGCTATTGCCTTGTAATAAGCTGCCTTATAATAATCTGGATATAATATCAGGACATTTGTAGTATATTGATTCAGTTCTCTAAATTTTTTTTGATTTAAATATTTGTTTGCCTTATTGTCAAAATTCTCTTCATATGTTTTATCTATTTTTTTTTTAACAGTTAAATATGAACAGGATAAATTAATAAATATTAATAAAAATAAACAAACAATATTTCTCATATAAATCTATTTTATAAAAAATAAAAAAAATTTTCATTATTTTTTTTTATAATTCATCTATTTCATACCTTTTTTTTAAAAATTTTATGTTTTTTTTCCAGTTGTTATGTATTTTAACATTTAAAAAAAGATTAACTCTTCTTTCAAAAATATTCATTAAATCTTTTCTCGAATCTTCACCAATTTTTTTAATCATATTTCCCTTTTTGCCTATCAATATAATTTTTTGGCTGTTTTTCTCAACAAAAATAGTAGCATGTGCAGTAATTAATTCTTCAGTAGTTTTCAAATCAAATATGTCTATATAGACAGAATGAGGTACTTCATTTTTAGTGTTATTTGCTACTTTTTCCCTTACAATTTCTTTTATTCTGAACGGTATGCTTTGATCTGTTACAACATCATCATCATAATACCTTGGACCATACGGCAAATTATTTTTAACAATTTCTAATAACAAATCAATGTTTGATTTTTTTAAAACTGATATTTCAATTTCATTAATAAAATTTAAACGAATTCTTATTTCTTTTTTTATTATTTCTGATTGTTCATTTTTTTTATCGATTTTGTTAAATACCGCTATTATAGGTTTATCAGTTCTCTTTAATATTTCAATAATTTCCTCTTCTTCTTTTCCAAAATATCTAGTTATATCGATTATATACAGTACAATATCGCCATCTTCAAGAGTTTTTTTTGCTAAATTTGACAAACCTTTATTAAGAATAGAATTAAAATTATGATATCCTGGAGTATCCAAAAAAATTATCTGCGCCTCGTTATCACTGTAAACAGCTCTAATAACCGATTGTGTTGTTTGAGGATGAGCTGAAACAATCGAAATTTTATATCCGCAGATCAAATTTATTAATGATGATTTACCGGAGGAAGGTCTTCCAATTAAAGAAACAAACCCGCTTTTAAAACAATCAGTATCCAATAAAAAGTTATCTCCATTTTTCAAATACTTTTAATAATTATTAATCTATTTATTTTAAAAGTTTTTAAAAAAATTTTCAAGTGTATTATCAATATTTTTATATAACCTAAAATCAATCTTAAAACAATTATATCTTGTATAATTTTTTAATCTTACTTCTTTCAAACTATTCTTATTTATCAAGTAAATAAATTTTATAATTCCATTATTTATAATATGTGATAAATATAAACCTTTATTTTTTATAATCTTTTCATGAATTTTATTTTTAAATAACATAATCCTCATAAATTCATTGATAAAATATGAATAAAAAGTTTTTGTAATTATATCTTTTATTTCTATTTTAATACAATAAATATAACTGTAATACTTTAATTTTTCATCATTTTTAAATTTAAAATTGTAAGATATTTTTAAAGGTTTATTCGAGAGATGATAATTAAAATTATCATACTCAAAAGCAATATTTTGATACATTATAATTTTCTCCTAAAAACTTTTTAATTATATATTAATAAAAAAAATTACAAATTGATCCTTAAATAAAAAACTAAAACCTTTTTAATAAATTTAAATTTTTTATAGTTTCTAACTACTTTTTCTTTAATATTATATACTATTTTTTTAATTTAGTAAATATATAATTTTTAATTTTTTCATATTTTTTAAAAATAAATAATAAGATATTTTTTTAAAAAATATACCAAAAGTCATATTTAAATTTTTTCTTATATCTACTATAATCATTATAATTTTAATAGTTAATGATTCATCTAATATTTGACTATTATAAAGTAAAAAAAATGCAGGTTTTTTCTCAAAACAAAAAAACCTTAAAAATATATATCCTTTTTTAAGGTTTTAAACAGTCTTTGGGATTAATTATTTGGTACAGTATATGATAAATATGAAAAGCAATAAAAAAAAATTAAATGCTTTTTCAAAAAAGATTCAAGTAATAAATAAAAAAACAGAAAATGACACATATTCAACATATATAAAAAAAAATCCATTATTATTTCATAAGACCCATTATTCAGAAAACTTTATAATTAGATCTAATAAATAAAATTTTTGGAGTTAATGTATGAAATCAAATTCTCAAATATTATTAACTTTATTGCTACTTGCTTCATTATTATTATTAATTTTAATAAATGATTATATATTAAATAACAAAAATTTAATAATTTCAAATTTCATCGCAAATATAATTATTGTTTTTTTATCAATTATCTTTGTGATAATATCATTTTTTTTAAAAAAAAAATTGTTAAAAAATAAAAAAAAAATGACCTTATTTAATTAACTATAAATAAAATTCACTAATTTATCCATTTTACTTATTTAATTTGATTAACTAATTCAAAACAAATACTAAACTTTGTATTTTTTAATTTTATGGGATATAATTAAAATCTGTGTAGTTGTATTTGAAATATAAAAAAAGATTGTTTTTTTTTAAAAAAAATATATTATATATGATTAAAGGGTAAAAAACAAGAGATGGCTAATATTATAATAGTTGAAGATATAGTTAGATCAAGAGCCGCTTTAAAGGAACTTATAAAATTAGGCGGTCATAATGTTATTAAAGATTTTTCAAATCCTGAAGAAGCTTATAATTATATTTTAAAAAACAAAAAAAAAATTGATCTTGTGATATTAGACTATAATTTAAAATCCTTCAAAAACGGTAAAGAATATACAGGAATAGATTTACTTGAAGAAATAATAAAGTTAAACAATAAAATTAAGATAATATTTGTTTCTGCATATACTGAAACAAATATTATCAAAAATGCCATGTTTAAAGGTGCTCTTGATTTTATAATAAAACCATATGATAGTCAGGATTTATTAAATCGTTTAAATAATGTTTTAAAGCAATAAAATACATTCATATAGTATAATAATTGAATTCCGTAAAATATCTTTTAATTATTTTATTTTTTATTTTGAATAAATATGCACCCACTGTACCTTCAGATATACCTAGTTTATTAGCAACCCATTCATTTGAAGGATAAATATTATAACTTTTAAATATTTTTTCTAATCTTCTTTTATATTTCTTTAACATTGTTTCTTTATTCTTTAATATAATCATATCAGTTTCACTGTTAGTTCTAATTATTTCCTTTTGAACAACTAATAATTTTAAATATTTATTATAAATTTTTTCTTCAATTTTTTTCTTTTTTTCAATTTTTTCCAATATAATTTTAGCTGTTTCCATATAACCATTGTTATATGCATTAATGCCATATTTAAATGCCAATATATTCCTTTCTTTTTCTGTTAAGAATGAAAAATCATAGTGAATATCTGTATCATTCTCTATTTTTTTTTCACTGTAGTAATTTTCATAAAGATCACTTAAAGATGGAAAGAGAGTTTGAATATTAAAATTATAATTGCTGGGTTTTAATTTCTTATTTAAATAATTATAAAATTGTCTGGATAATACTACGAAAAACCATGATTCAAATGATGACTCTTTTTTAATTTTGTAGTTTAATATTATTTTTTCGATTTTTGAAATAACATAAGCATAAAAATCATACTTTATATCATCATCATAATAACCTTTTATCACAGGTATTTTTAATATAAAAAAGCTGATTTCCTTTAATAATTCTTTTTTTGAAATTGAACCATTTAGAAACTTTTGAACATAATAATAAATACTTTTATTCATTTTATCCTCCATATTAATAAAAAATACTTTTTATAAATATGAAGAATATATCATGATTTTTTAAAAAAAATTCACCAATTAATTAAACAGAATTGCTTTTTTTACAACCAGAATATATTTTTTGCTTAAAAATTACATCAGGCAATTAATAGCGTTTATTAATTCACTTTTTCTAAAAGGTTTAAACAGAACATTGCTGGCACCTAATCTTGTTACCAGATCATTTAATACACTAGATCCTGAGGTAACCATTCCGGTTATTATAATTTTTTTTATTTTATCAAACTTTTTAATTTCCAATAAGGTTTCAATACCGCCCTTTTCAGGCATTATCAAATCTAATATCACAATATCAAACTTGTTTGCTTTTATCAGCCTTATGCCTTCATTTCCATTTTGAGCTTCTACTACTTTATGACCAAGAATTTCAACTGTCTTTTTTATATGTGCTCTAACTTCCGGGACATCATCAACAACTAAAATATTAGCCATAATAAACCTCAATTTAGATAATAAACTTCAATAAATATAAATTATATTTACATGATAATTTTAATACAATATAAAAAAAAAACAACATAATTCATAAAAAAAATAAATTTTTATAATTTTAACAAGAATTATCAAATTAATAAAGATTGTAAATATTATATTTAATTAATTTATTATGAAAATTCTTTATATTATATGTTAAATATGATATAAAATTTTATATTTTTTTTATAAAAAATGTTGAGTGTATATGGAAAAAAAATTCTCAAATGAAGGAACCACATCATTAGGTATTTGCCTGGGTGCAACTACTTTATCCATGGTTGAATTAATAAACATCAACAATGAATATGCTATAAAGAATGTAATTGTAAAAGAACATGAAGGCGATCCAAAAAATTATTTAAGAGAATATCTTGATAAATTTAACATTGAAGATAAATATATTGCGGTTACAGGAAGAAAATTCAGGTTTTTTACAAATATACCTTCTATTACAGAACCGGAAGCAACAGAAATAGCTTATGAATTCGTCAATAAAAATAAAACCATAAATCATGATGCAATTGTCTCCGCCGGGGGAGAAAGTTTTATTGTTTATCAGATAGATAAAAAAGGCAAAATAACAAAAATAAGTTCAGGAAATAAATGTGCATCAGGTACTGGAGAATTCTTTTTGCAGCAGATAAAAAGAATGAATATTGACATAAATGAAGCTGTGAATCTTTCAAAAACATCAAAATCACCTCATGAATTATCAGGCAGATGCAGTGTTTTTTGCAAATCCGACTGCACTCATGCACTCAATAAAGGAGAAAACATAGCAAATATTGCAGCCGGACTTGCAAAAATGATAGCAAAAAAAATATATGAATTATTATTAAAGATTGGTTCTAAAAAAGTATTAATTGTTGGAGGCACTTCACAAAATGAAGTAGTAATGGACTATGTTAAAGAAAAATTAGAATTTGTTGATGTCCCTAAAGAAGCACCATATTTTGAAGCATTAGGAGCAGCTTTATGGGCAATGAAAATAAAGCAGGATAAAAAACCAGACAAAGATCAATATTTCAAGCAAAACAGATATTCCTTTGATTTCTTAAAACCGCTAAAAAATTTTGGAAATATGGTTGAATTTATTAAAATACCTCATGAAAAAGCTAATGACTCAGATGAATGTATAATTGGACTCGATGTCGGTTCTACAACAACTAAAGCAATTATATTTAGAACAACAGATAAAAAAATATTAGCATCTTCATACCTTAGAACTAATGGTAATCCGGTAAAAGCATCAAGAGAATGCTATTCATATTTATTAAAAAAAATTAATGATAAAAAAATTAATATTATTGGTTTGGGTGTAACTGGCAGCGGGAGAAATATTGCAGCCCTTCATGCACAAACCGATGCAGTCATCAATGAGATAATAGCACACGCCAGAGCAAGTACACATTTTAGCAATGATATTGATACAATATTTGAAATTGGCGGACAGGATGCAAAATATACATTTTTAACTAACTCAGTGGCTTCCGATTATGCCATGAATGAAGCCTGCTCTGCAGGTACCGGAAGTTTTTTAGAAGAATCAGCCTATGAATCATTAGGAATAAAAATGGAAGATATTGCTGATATTGCTTTAAATGCTGAAAACCCGCCTAATTTCAGTGATCAATGTGCAGCATTTATCTCTTCAGATATAAAGACAGCAATACAGGAAGGTATATCAAAAGAAAACATTATCGCAGGGCTTGTTTATTCAATCTGTATAAATTATATTAACAGGGTTAAAGGATTCAGGCAGACTGGCAAAATAATTTTTATGCAGGGCGGTGTATGTTACAATAGAGCAATACCGATCGCAATGGCAGCATTAACTGGCAAAAAAATCATAGTACCTCCTGATCCGGGATTAATGGGGGCATACGGAGTTGCAATTGAAGTTAGCAATCTGATAAATAATAACTTATTAAAAAAACAAAGGTTTGATTTAAAGGAACTCTCAGAAAGAAATGTGAATTTCGGTAAATCCTTTATTTGCAAAGGGATTATTGAAAAATGCGACAGAAAATGCAACATAAACATGATCATTATAAATGATAAAAAAATCCCTTTTGGAGGAGCATGCAATAAATATTATAACATGACCCATAAAATTAAATATGATCTGGAAAATTTGAATCATATTGAAAAGCGTAAAGAATTACTATTTAAAGATATTTCTTTAGTCATGCAAAATATTCATGACAATACAATAAAAATAGGATTAAATAAATCATTTCAAAATCATACTTTTTTCCCGTTATTTTTTAATTTTTTTAAAGAATTAGGATGCAGGATCATTATTCCTGATTATGTCGATCAAACAGGCGCTGACATGGGAATGACAAGTTTCTGTTTGTCAGGACAAATAGCATTGGGAATGTTTAAAAATTTGCTCGAAAAACAGCCTGATTATATATTCATGCCGCAAATAATGGAAATCAATGTCAGTAAGCAAAAGGAATATAGAAAAGAATATCAATCTGTCTGTATGTTTATCCAGGGAGAAGCTTTTTATCAAAAGGCAACCTTTTTAAGAACCAGTGAAAAACCAAAGATTATAAGTCCAGCATTAAATTTCATGAGAGGATTTGATACCGAAGAAAAAAAATTTATAAAAATTGCAATTGATTTGGGTTTTTCGGAAAAAAAAGCTAAGGATGCCTATATAATTGCCTGTCAAAAACAAGTCTCATTCTTCAAAGCAATGAAAGAAGAAGGCAGAAAAATCCTAAATGAACTTGAAAAAAATCCCGAAAAAATCGGAATAGTTCTTTTTGGCAGACCATATAATGCTTTTACAATTGAAGCAAATAAAGGTGTACCTCAAAAATTTTCTTCAAGAGGCATCGAAATAATACCTTATGATTTTCTTGAATATGAACTTGAAGAAAATTACAAAAATACTTATTGGGAAATGGGTCAAAGGATCATTAAAGCTGCAAGAATAGTAAAACGACACCCTCAGCTCTTTGGTTGTTATTTAACCAATTTCCTATGTGCTCTTGATTCTATAATGCTTCAACATTTTAGGGACTTAATGGGGACAAAGCCTTCTTTGACAATAGAAGTTGATGAACATACTGCTGATGCAGGGATAAACACCAGAATTGAAGCTTTTATGGATATAATAAAAAATTATATAAAAATAAAAGATAAAATTTTAGTTAAAAATACTAATTTTATAAGGTCAGAAATTAAAGTTGATGAAAAGGGTAATCCATGGTTTTATGATTCTGAAGGGAATATTCTATCATTTAAAGACAAAAATGTAAAAGTACTTATGCCTTCAATGGGTGATTTGTTTGCACTTGGTGCAGAATATACATTTAAGCATCTGGGATGGAATGCACAAGCACTGCCTCAATGTGACAGAGAAGCTCTGGACATGGGAAAATCTATTACAACCAATAAGGAATGCCTGCCTATAATAAATATAATAGGTGAACTTTTAAAATATTTAAAATATCAAAATAATAAAAATGAAAGAATTGCTTTGTTTTGTGTGGCTGCAGGAGGCTGCTGCAGGGTCGGTCAATATAAAATTCTATTGGACAGAACAATTGAAAAACTCCAATTAAGAAATATCGCAGTGATAACTCTGGAAAATGACAATGGCTATACGGGTTTGGGTATAAAATTCAGGTTGGATGCTGTAAAGGTAATACACGTCACTGATGTTTTAGATGATATACGAAGTGCAATAAAAGCAATGGCAGTTAATAAAGAACAAGCAATTCAAGTTTTCAACAGAGAGGTTGTTAAAATATTATCAACAATTGACAGATCAAACAAATTATCTTTTTATAAACAGCTTAAAATTAGCTCAAAAGAACTTTCAAAAATAAAACTAGAAAAACCAATCAACAAAGCAAAATATATCGGATTAATCGGGGAAATTTTTGTACGTAGAGACCATTTCAGTTTGATGGGTCTTCCTGAAAAATTAGCTCAAAACGGTTTTGTAATGCTGGATGCACCTATTATGGAATGGATAAGATACACAGATTTTTTAAGAAAAGTCAAAATGTATGAAACAAGAAACAATCTTTTAGGTATTGTTGAAACATTTATATCTGATATAATACAAAAATATCATGAAAAGAAAATAAAAAAAATTTTAGTCAAATCTAATTTATATGAATATGAATTAATTGATATAAAAAAATATTTAGAGCACTCCAAGCATATTTTCCCATGGACATTAACCGGAGAACCAGGACTTTCAAGCGGAGCCTCATTATATCATCTTATTGATAAATATTGTGGTATCATAAATGTAGGCCCATTCGGATGCATGAATTCCAGAATGACCGAAGCTGTATTAACTCCAGAAATGAATATCGAAGGCAAAGAAAAAGCATTTAAAACAGCAAATAATAAAAATATTAATTTAAATGATTTTAAAAAAAATATAGATAATCTTCCATTTTTAAGCATAGAAAGTGACGGAAATCCATTTTCACAAATATTAGAAGCAAGACTGGAAACATTTATGCTGCAAGCCAATAGATTATATAATGAAATACAAGAACTAAAAAAATAAAAAAACTGGCTTATATTATGAATAATAAATATTCAATTTGGTTGATGCCGGAAAAAATAACTTTTAAATATTTTTATACAATAATAAAAAATATCAGTAAAGAATACAAATCTTTAGTTTTTCCACCGCATATAACAATTTTAGGAAATATTATACCTTCTGATTTTAAACAAATTGAAAAACAATCAATTTTATTTACAGAAAACATTCAATCAATCAGGATAAATGTTGATAAACCGGAAATTGGTAATAATTATTTTAAAGCACTATATTTGAAAATTAAAAAAAACAATGAATTATTGCAATTATATCAAACTGCAAAAAAATATTTTATTCATAAAGACTCAAATTTTTATCCACATTTGAGTCTTTACTACGGCTATTTAAATAAAAGATTAAAAAAAGAAATTATTATTAAATATGACTTTTTAAAAATAAAGAATTTTATATGCAATCAAATTTATATTTATCAAACTGCAGGCAAGGTATTAAACTGGAAATTAATCTATAATTATAGTTTAAAATAAAAATTTATAATTTAAAAAAATATCCAAGTTTTACATCATGGGACAGAGCTTTAATAAACTTCACATAATTATACAAAAAAATAGATTAAATAATTTTATTTAAAGATTGAATATTGGAAATTTCTAAAAAGGTATAAAAAAACAATTCTAATTAAAAAATTCAAGCTCTGTCCCCTCTAAATGTATAAAAATTTTATTATTATAGTTTTTTTATAAATTTCATATTTATTAATAAAAAAAGGCTGTCCTATTAATAAAGACAGCCACTAATTAAAAAATCATATATTTTTATTAACCTTTTAATCCTGTTGTTGATATCCCTTGGGTTACATGCCGCTGTAAAAAGAAAAACACAAAAAATACAGGTATTATAGATAATACCGACATGGCAAACATTGCTCCCCAATTTGTAACTGACGTAGGATCGGCGAATAACCTTAATGCAATCGATAAAGTATATAACTTTGGTTTATTCAAATATATCAAAGGCTGAATAAAATCATTCCATCTCCAGTAAAAAGAAAAAATCGCCACAGTCATTAATGCAGATTGGCTTAAAGGAAGTAAGATTCTAAAGTATAAACCAAATTTTGAACAGCCATCTATAACTGCTGATTCATCCAATTCTTTTGGTATACCTCTCATAAATTGTGTTACAAGAAAAATAAAGAAAGGTGTTCCCAACCATGACGGAAGTATCAATGGAACGAATGTATCTACAAGTCGTAATTTCTGATAAATAAGATACTGAGGTATCATAATAATAGGATAAGGAATCATCATGGTCGCCAACATCATCGAAAACAATATACCTTTACCCACAAATCTTGTTCTGGCAAATCCAAAACCGACTAATGAACTGTTAATTACTGACCCTAAAGCTGAAAGAGAAGCAACAATAATCGTATTTAAAAAATATGTCCCAAACGTTTCATTTCCAAATCCTTTCCAACCTTCAATATAATTAGAAATCAACCATTTCTTAGGTAATGATAATATATTTGTCGTGGCAAATATTTCTGCTTGTGTTTTAAATGAAGCCAGTAACAGCCATAAAAGCGGATACAACATAGTAATCCCAATTAAAACATAACAAGTATGTAATATAATCTGAACAACTAACTTTTTATTGAATCTGATTTTATTGGTGTCATACAATTTTAATTCATCCATTTATTTACCCTCTTTAGATTCATAATGAACCCAATATTTTGATGTATAAAAAACTAAAATAGATAATGATCCGACAATTAATAACATAATCCATGCCATAGCACTTGCTGCGCCCATATCTTGAAATTCAAAAGCTCTTCTGAACATATAAAGAGCATAAACCAAAGTAGCATCAACAGGTCCACCCTGAGTAATAATATAAACCTGAGTAAAAACCAAAAAACCATGGATCATCTGATTGATCATATTAAACAATAAAATAGGACTTAAAAGAGGAATTGTAATATAAAAAAATTTCCTCCAAAATCCGGCTCCTTCAACAATTGCAGCCTCATAATACATCTCAGGAATATTTTGTAAACCCGCTAAAAATATCAACATTGAAGAACCGAACTCCCACATGTATAAAAGAATTACAACCCAAATCGCAGTCTCAGGCATACCTGCAAGGGTAATATTAGTTTGATATCCAAATAATGCAGTAAATTTATTAATAAGGCCGTTAGTGCCGAATAATTCTCGCCAAACAATTGCAACAGCAACACTGGTTCCTATTATAGATGGTAAATAATAAACCGTTCTATAAATCCCTGTATTTAAGCCTTTACGATTTAATATCATTGCTATAATTAATGAAAATATAAGTCTTAAAGGAACCGCTGTTAAAACATAAAAAAAAGTAATTCTCAAGCTTGTAAAAAATTTCTGATCCTGTACAAACAGAAAATAAAAATTTTTTAATCCAATCCATTTTGGTGAGCCCAATAAATCATATTTACAAAATGAAATATACATTGAAACCAGCATAGGAAACATAGTAAGACCGAATATCCCGATCAACCATGGAAATATGAAGATATAACCTGCCAGTTTTTCATCAACAAGTTTAGATAGAGAAGTTTTTCTACTCATAAAAAAAGCCGCCTTTAAAAATTATTATTGATAACTATTATTAAAAAGGCATAAGAGTTTTTAAACTCTTATGCCAAAAATTCTAAAAAAATTATTTACCTGGATAATGTTACTTTCCAGTCTTCAATCCATTTCTTGCCAGCTTGTTCTGGCGTCATTTTTTCATAGTATACCTGTTCCATTAAATCACTTACGATTCTTCTGCACTCTCTGTCAGTAGGTGGAAACACAGAATCAATTGGTCTCTTGCTGAAATTACCAACAAAATTGATATATTGATATATTTTTTTGTTCTGCTCATCTAAATTTGCAGATAAAGCATCTCTTACTGCTGCTACAACAGGAACACCTCTGTCTGCTTCTAATACTTTATTAGCTTCAATATCTGCTACAAAATAATTTATAAAAGCTCCGGCTTTATCTTTGATTTTTGATGATTTAGAAATACAGAAAAACATTGAAGGTCTGATGTACATTGCCTCTTCATTGCCAGGTCCTGGGAAAACTGTCATTTCTACTGTTTTGCCTAATGTTTTTGCAACACTAACGATTTTATTGGACCATAAAAATCTCATTGCGCATTTTTGTTTTGCGAAAGAAGAATTTTCTTCGTTTGAAGCTGTTTCTATAGCAACTTTTCTTGGTTCCATAGCCTGTGATTTATGCAGCTTGTTGATCAATGCCATCATTTCTACAGCAGTTTTTTCAGTAAAACCCACATCTTTAGCATCTTTTGAATACATTGACTCGCCTTT
>JAFGQB010000131.1 GCA_016935915.1 Spirochaetota bacterium | reverse complement strand
TTTATACTTTATTTAATCATATTATTCTTTATTATTAAAAAATTCTTTTCGGCAGAATGACTTTTTTACAAAAATCCAAAGCATAATTATCAGTCATTCCAGCAATATAATCTATAATAATCGAATGTGCGGTTGTGTTTGTTTTTTGATAAAAATCTTTATAACTTTCTATATAATTAGAGAAGTCACGGAAGGGTTTTATAAAATGATTTTTATATTCAGCATAATCAAAATTATATTTATTAAAAATTTCAGAAAGCTCATGATAAATAATATTTATGACTTTTTTAACAAAATAATTATAATTTTCGATGATCTTTGAATGATATATGTTTTTATAATTAAATTCTTTGATTTTTTTCATAAATTCATGCGCATCATCACTAAAACCTATTTTACCCTTGTTTATGGAATTTTCAATAATATCCAGTATAAGCCTGTTAATGATTAATTTATTTACAGAATCCTTAAAATTTCTAAAATCAACATTTAAAATATCAAGAATTTCTTTATCAATATTTTTTGAATTGACAATTTTTAATCTCATGGCATCTTCAATATCCCTTCCAAGATAGGAAATTTTATCCGCCATTCTTACTACACATCCCTCGTAAG
Organism: Spirochaetota bacterium; assembly: GCA_016935915.1. Taxonomy (GTDB): domain Bacteria; phylum Spirochaetota; class GWE2-31-10; order GWE2-31-10; family JAFGQB01; genus JAFGQB01. The sequence goes on along the minus strand of JAFGQB010000131.1, from coordinate 12,931 downwards.
TACATGGATTAATCTCTAAATTATTTATTTTATTAAGGTCAACAATTTCAAAATCAGGCTCAATATATTGTTCAAACTTTTCTCCACAGTGAGCAATAATACCGTTTTTGACAGCATAACAAAGATTTAATCCTTTGCCTTTGTTTGCAATATATTCAACTACCCTGAAAGAAAAAATCTCATGCTTGTAAGAATTAACACCGCTGATTTTTTTTTGCAGCTCATCCAGTACATATTCACCTACATGCCCAAATGGTGGATGTCCCAGATCATGCCCCAAAGCAATTGCCTGCGCAAGCTCAATATCAAGATTTAAACCTTTACAAATAGTTGTAGCAACACTGGTTACATGCAATACATGCTCTATTCTTGTACATATATGATCATTGTTCGGAGCAAAAAAAACTTGAGTCTTTTTTTTCATTCTTCTAAAAGGCAAAGAATGAATTATAGCGGTCTGATCCCTGTAATAATCGCCTCGTACATCAACTTTTTTTTCAATATTTCTTCTTTTAAGTTCTTTTTCTGAAATTTTATTAACAAAATATTTTTTCATACCCTGCTCAAACAATCTAAAAAAATTCTTTAATAAAATTTTTTTTTGTAATACCGATAATAATATTAATAAGAACATAATATTTAACATTCATCAAGAATATTTTTTTTGATTGTAATATAATATTATTAAAAGTTGACTTAAAATGTTTACTTTTATAATATTAATTTATAGATGCACATGACGTGTTCATAAAGGGAAGCATATGAAAAAAACATTTATAATAATCTTTATATTTATCAGTTTAATAAATTTAAATTCATCAGACCTTAAAATTACCGACATAGAAAAACCAGACAAATTATACGGAACTGTTTTTTTCCCGCTGTTTGTAGGCGCAAAATGGAAATGGCAGGCAGAAGGCTTCGGCAATGTGACAGAAATTAACTGGGAAATAGTTTCATCTCATAAAATCGAGTCTGCATCAAAAAATATCAAAGATATTATTGCTTTTAGAATGGTTTCAAAAGAATTTTTCGATGAATGGTATGTATTTGAATTTGACGGATATATCTGCTTCTTCAATGAATTTACCAATGAAATAATCGAAAGAAAAATACCGCTTGATCCCAAACTCGATGATCAGTGGAACAATGATAAAACAAAGTGCAATGTTGCTGAAATAAAAGAAGATACTGTTAAAATAGAATATATTGACCCTGAAAACAACAGATATGGTTATGAAATTTATAAAAAAAATGCCGGTCCTTTTAAAAAATTTGAAAACATATCAAGAAATGATGAAAAAAAAGATTTCTTTATGACTGTAATTGAAAATAATTCTTTCAGAGATTCGATAACAAAAGATACTATTGCCATGGAAGAAAAAAAAGATTTCATTGATGAAGAAATTAAAACTTTAGAAACTAAAAAAGACATAGAAACTATGCCTGAATCGAATACAATGATCAAAGACGAAAGCGACACAAAAAAGGAAGAAGTAATCATTAAAAAGGATGAAAAAACATATCCAGACAAAGAAGAAATTATACCATCTCAGCTAAATGAATCTGAAATAATCAAAGAATTAACTAAAGATAAAAATTATATTCAAATCGGAGCCTTTAATGTGATTTATTATGCAAAAAATCTTATAGATAAAGCAAAAACCGCAGGTTTCGAAGCAAAAGTTTTTTATGATAAAGATGGATATTATAAAATATTAATTATTACATCAAAAGATCCTAAAGAAATCATAGATGAAATAAAGAAAAACATCAATAAAGACGCTTTTATTAAAAGAATAAAATGAGGATTTCTTCTATAACCTATCTTATATGACCATTTCCGTATGCAATCCACTTATAAGTAGTTAGATCATTGGGGCCTACAGGTCCCCTGGCATGCATTCTGTCTGTGCTTATTCCTATTGCAGCACCCAATCCATATTCACCGCCTCCAGAAAGACGAGTAGAAGCATTTACCATAACTGATGCAGAATCAACTTCTTTTGTAAATTTTTTTATTTCATCAGTATCCTGTGAAATAATTCCGTCTGTATGATGAGAACCATAAGAATTTATATGACTTACTGCTTCATCAATATCCTTTACTATTTTAACAGTTAAAATCGGTGCAAGATATTCAGTTGACCAGTCTTCATCAGCAGCCTGCTTTATTTCAGGAATGATCTTTCTGGTTTTTTCACAGCCTCTAAGTTCAACATTTTGTTCATTAAAAACTTTATAAAATGTTTTTAACATATAACTTGCACATTTTTCATCGATTAATAATTTTTCCAGTGCATTGCAAACCTCAAAAGACTGACATTTTGAATTGACCACAACAGATACTGCCATATCAACAGGAGCATTTTTACTGACATAATAATGACAAATGCCTTCATAATGTTTTAAAGTTGGAATTTTTGTTCCTTCAGAAATTTTCTTAATCAAATCCTTGCCTCCCCTGGGAATCAATAGATCTATATACTTATCCATCTTCAACAACTGATCAACTGCCCGATGATCAATAGTTCTGATAATTTGTATAGTGTCCATCGAGATATTGCTTTCTTTTAGAGCATCTCTTATTGCATCGGCTATTATGGTATTGGTTCTGATACATTCGCTTCCGCCTCTTAAAATCAAGGCATTTCCGCTTTTTAAACAGATTGCTGAAGAATCAGAAGTGACATTTGGTCTTGATTCATAGATCAAACCAATAACTCCTATAGGGATAGATACTTTTTCCACTCTTAATCCATTGCTATTGATATATTTTTCAAGTATCCTTCCAACTGGATCATTTAACAATATAATTTTTTTAATATGATCAATCATATTCTGGAACACATTCTCCGTTATAGTCAGCCTTTTTATAAAAGGATACGCCAGCCCTGATTTATCTGCTTCATCAATATCAATTCTATTAACCGTAAAAATATCATTTTTTGCTTTTTGTAATTTTTCAATCATCAATTTTAAAACATTCTGTTTATCTTCTCCTGACAATTGTGATAAAGCTTTTGAAGATTCTTTTGCTTTTTTACAAATATTTATTATATCGTTTTTATTAAAAATATTTTCCATAAAATTCCTTAAAGACGACTTAATTTTTATTAAATAATATTAAATGTCGTTCTTTATCAACGATCTGTTTTAATTTTATTATATCAAAATTAAAAGAAAATTCAATTTTTGCATCATTTATTTCCTCATGAATTTTATCAATCCTTGCTTTATAAATTAAATATTTCCCGTTTGAATTAAAATATTTTTTTGTCATTTGTAAAATTTCTCTGACTGATTTAAATGCTCTGCATGTTATTATATCATCATTTATCTTTTGTTTTTCAACCAAACCTTCAATAATTTCTGTGTTTTTTAAATTTAAAATCTTTGAAGCATCCTGTAAAAATTTTACTTTTTTACTGCTTTTTTCAATGAGTTTTATCTTTTTATCATTAAAAACAACTGCCAATAAAAGACCGGGCAATCCTCCGCCGGAACCTATGTCACAAATGCTTTTATATTCATTAAAATATTTAAAACCAGCCATACAATCAAAAATATGACCATTTATAACATCATTAATGCTTAACTTTCTCGAAATTAAATTTAATTCATTGTTTTTATCAATTAAAAATGTGAAATAATCACAAATTTGATCAAATTTACTCTCATCTCCCAATGAATCAATTAATGCTTTTTTTAATAAATTCTTGGTGTCAGTTTTTAAAATAGTTGTCATTTCTCCATCCGGTATTTCTGCTTTTCCCTTTTATCATTCCTGTCCCTTATTCTTATCATTCTTTCTATACTTACTTATCGTTCCTGTTTTTCCCATTTTGTCATTCCTGCGAAGGCTCAGAATCTATAGTATCAGTGAACAGCACTTTATATTCAATTTAACATTTATTTTTATTAATTTAAAGAATGTTTATTCTTTTTTGTATTTTATGTTAAATTATAATTTTTTTAAAGACTCTAAATTAAGCTCTGTTTTTAACAAGGAATAATCAGAATATTATCAAATGATAAACTTAAGATTGTACTTTATTTATATAGAACGAATATCGAATAATAAAAAAGTATGAAATGAAATCACTAAAGAACACAGAACCCACAGAGATTTTAAGTGGAAAAAATTAAAAATACAGGTATATATTCAAAAAGAAATAATGTGCTTTTCCGGTCATCTGCAACGCAAAAAAAAGGGTTGTTAAAAAATCTAATATAAAATCTTTACTTATTCAGAAATAACAAAAAAATGAATGTACAGGCAAAAATCTGCCAATAACATGATAATTTTTTAAAAAATATATTGATTTTAAATATAATTTATTATATTTTAATGTAAAATTAAAGAGCAATAAGTTAAAAGAGTTTTTCTATTTAAAATTTTTTTCGTTTTTTATTCAATTAATGGACCGCCCAGTTATACTTTAATGTATAATGGGATGACTTCTACTAAAAAAGGATTTATCCTTTGCCCGTGTGCTTCTTGTACACGGGATTTTAAATTTAATTTCTTTTAAAATTAATATAATTTTCATATAAGATTTCCACATCCGCGGGTAAAATCGGTATTGACTTATTCTTATATTCAATTATATCCTTTTTTGTGAACTCTTTCGATTGTAATTCGTTTAAGATCATATATCCCAGAATCGCTTTTTTTAGCATCATGCCGACAGAATTAATATCTTTTATATTATCAACAGTGATTTTCTTCTGCAAAATATCAATTTTGTCATCATCCTTCTTCTTTGTAATATCCAGACGGGCGATCTCTTCATTTAAATTTTCAATCTGCAAAATTAAAAAAATTGACGCATGATTGTTCTTAATTATATTATTTGACTTTATATTATTTTTTCCAATATCGTTACTGTAGCCGTAGATATTATAACTCAAAACATTTGAATTAAATGTAATGCTTAAATCTTTAATTAAATATTCCTTTGGTTCCAGATTTATTAAAATATAATAAAAATTACCGCTTTTTAAACTTCCTTCAATAAAAACTTCTGCCCTGCTCTTTGCAATCTCTTCTTTTGTAAAAAAGTTGATAACCTCTTCATTTTTAATGATTTTATGATCAACTGCAAGATTCTGGGAAAGCTGATTGTTTAAATAGTAAAATGAATTAATAGCTTTATTAGGCTTAAAACTTATTTTATTGTAGGATGTAGTATTAATAAAACCTTCTTGAGTTTCTGATTCCATTTTTAATGTTGGTTTTGAAAATTCTTTTCCGGATTCTTCCTCTTTACCACTGATTAACGATCTTTTGCTTTTACTAATTTCAGCCATCTCGTCTTTTTTAATTTCACTGCTTTTTACTGCATCAAGTCTGTCTATATTAGTGTTTTCAAGTTTGATTGAGTTTATATTTGCTGACGGTTCAATGTCAGCCGAATGTACTTCTTCAACGAATTTGCCTTCCATGTCTTCGACTTTTTTTGGCGCCATAACAACGCTTTTTTCGCTTTTTAAAGCATCAAAGTCTTCTGGAATAATTTTTTTATCTGTTGAGTATCCTTTTTTTGATTCTTCTTCCGAAGATCTAACAATAATACCTTCAGATCTATCATCAGATTCTTTATCGGCAGTATTTATCTTTTCATATTCTTCTGTTGAAGGTGAGGTAAGCTTCTTATAAAAACCTAATTTGTCCGAATATCCAATTATTGTAATAGAAACTATTATTACACATGCAGCAGATAAAGAGGCAAATCTAAGGGTATTAAATAAATTAAAACTTCTTTTGGCAGGCTGATAAAATTCAAAAATTCTATTTTTTGTTTCTTCTTTATGTTTTTCATTTATGGGTATATTAATATTTTTAAAAAATTTCTCAATTTTCTTCATATACCATTCCGTTTTCAGTCAGATCATTGTTCAGTATCTTTTCAAGTTTATCCAAAGATCTTGAGAGCAATGAACTGACGGTTTTTTCTTTAATATTTAAGCTCTCTGCTATCTCTCTGTTTTTCATATTGAAGAAATATTTCATTTCAATTATCTCTTTTTGCCTTTTTCCGAGATTCTTTATTGATTCTTTTAAAATTTTTTGATTTTCATTAAATATGACATCATCAAGCGGAGAGGCGGCACTATCCAATATCTCTATTTCAATATCCTCGGTAACTATTTTTTTCTGCCTGAAAAAATCATAAAGCATATTTTGAATTACCTTGTACATCCATGTAAGAAAGGTGCCTTTTAAGCTGTCAAATTTATCGAGATTCCTTACAACCTTTATGCAGGCATTTTGAGTCAGATCTTCTGCATCTTCAGTACTATTCAGTCTGACTTTATAAAAGTGCCATATTATCGGATAAATTTTATCAAAGAGCATCTCCATAGCTTTTTTTGAATATAAAGAATCTTTTGCCAGTTTTGTAATATAATTTGAATTCATTAATTATATTCTTTAATATATACGTTAATTTTATAAAAATACTGCTGAAATTATTTTCTGTTATTCATCGGGGTATAATGCAATAAGGGTTCTCCCATGTAAATCTGTCTGGGTCTGCCTATCCTGAACGGTACAGTATCATGCATCTCTTTCCAGTGAGCTATCCAGCCGGGTAGTCTTCCAATCGCAAACATTACAGTGAACATGTTAGTCGGTATGCCTAAAGCTCTGTAAAGTATTCCTGAATAAAAGTCAACATTTGGATATAGATTTCTTGATAAAAAATAATCATCCTTAAGTGCAATTTCTTCAAGTTCCAATGCCAGATCAAGAAGCGGATCTTTGATATGGAATTTATTTAAAATGTTCATACAGTCTTCTTTGAGTATCTTAGCTCTCGGATCATAAGTCTTATAAACCCTGTGCCCGAAACCCATTAAAAGAGTACGGCTTTTTTTGTCTTTAACTTTTTCAATGAAACCTTTTATATTTTTATGATTCTTAATTATATCCTCAAGCATTTCAATTACACCCTGATTAGCTCCACCATGAAGGGGCCCCCACAAAGCACAAATTCCTGCACATATTGAGGAATACAAATTTACTTTACTGCTTCCTACCAGTCTTACCGTTGATGTACTGCAGTTTTGTTCATGATCTCCATGAATGATCAGCATCTTATTTAATGTCTTTACAATATCAGGATCAAGATTATATTTTTTGGTCGGACTGTTGAACATCATGTTTAAAAAATTAGCAGCATATTTCAAATCAGGCTCAGGATAAATAAAAGGTTCACCAATGGACTTCTTATATGAAAAAGCCGCAATAGTTCTGATCTTTGACAGCAGTCTTGCCGCCGTCAAATCAAAAGCAACAGATCCTTCATCAGAATCCATTGAAAACTCTTCAGGATAAAATATCGATAAAGTGTTTACCATTGATGAGAGTATCGCCATTGGATGAGAATGTATAGGATAGCTTCTTAAAAAATTCAACATGTCCTCATGCAGCATGGCATTTTCCGTTAATTTGACTGAAAATGTATGTAATTCTTCAGCTGTGGGGAGCTTACCGTAAATTAAAAGATACGCTGTTTCCGAAAATGATGACTTTATAGCCAGCTCCTCGATTGGTATGCCTCTGTATCTTAAAATGCCTTTTTCCCCGTCAATATAGGTTATTTTACTTATGCATGAACCTGTGTTCTGATAACCCTGATCCAGTGTAATATATCCTGAATCTTTCCTTAATGTCGAAATATCAAACGCCTTTTCATTCATAGTACCAACTATTACAGGCATTTCATAGGTCTTATCTTCAAGTATAATTTCAGCTTTTTTCATTAATATCTCCATATATATTGCTTTTTTTAAGAAGAATTTTACATTAAATTTTTATTATATATTATGTCAAGAAAAATTACACAACCCGCACTATTTTTATGGCACTTTTTTCTATCCGGAAGCAGTCGGTTTTCAATTTGTATAATTTACCTAAAATAATAAAATTTGGGGACAGAGCTTGAATTAATAAAAATTAATAAATGTTTTAATAATTTTTATTGACTTTTTATGGGAAAAAAAGATAAATAAAATTAATTTTATTTATGCAGGGTGATTATGAACAAAATAGGATTTGACAATGAAAAATATCTAAAGGAACAGACAGAAGCGATCTTAGAACGTGTAAAAAAATTCAACAATAAGCTTTATCTTGAATTCGGAGGCAAACTCCTTTATGATTATCATGCTTCAAGGGTTTTACCCGGTTTTGATCCCAATGTTAAAATGAGGCTCTTACAGAAATTAAAAAATAAAGCAGACATAATTCTCTGCATATATGCAGGTGATATTGAACGCAGAAAGGTAAGAGCCGATTTCGGGATAACTTATGATTCCGATGCATTAAAGCTTATTGATGATCTAAAAGAATGGGGCATAGATATAGTCGCTGTAGTGATCACCAGATTTGAAAATCAACCTGCCGCAACCATATTTAAAAATAAACTAGAAAGAAGGAATATTAAAGTATATACACATGGTTTTACAAAAGGATATCCAACTGATGTTGATCTGGTTGCAAGCGACCAGGGTTATGGGGCAAATGCTTATATCGAAACAAAAAATCCACTTGTCATTGTGACAGGTCCCGGTCCCGGCAGCGGCAAGCTTGCAACATGCCTTTCCCAGGTTTATCATGATCAAAAAAGAGGATTGAACAGCGGATATGCAAAATTTGAAACATTTCCTATATGGAACCTTCCGTTAAAGCATCCGGTAAATGTAGCTTATGAAGCAGCAACAGCGGACATCGGAGATTTTAATATGATTGATCCATTTCATCTTGATGCATACAATTTAAAAGCAATTAATTATAACCGTGACGTTGAAACATTTCCAGTATTAAAAAGGATTCTTAAAAAAATAAAAGGAAATGAAACAATGTATAATTCTCCGACTGATATGGGAGTAAATAGGGCAGGTTTCGGTATAATTGACGATAATGCAGTTCAGAATGCAGCAAAACAGGAAATAATAAGAAGATACTTCAGATATTCTTGCGAACATATTTTAGGTTTTGTCACCAAAGATACTATTCAGAAAACAGCATTATTGATGGAGGAATTTGATATAAAACCAGAAGACAGAAACACAGTTTTACCTGCAAGAAAAGCAGCAGAGGAAGCTCTGGAAAAAGGAAAGGGCAATGAAGGCATATTCTGCGGAGCTGCTATAGAGTTAATGGACGGTACAATAATAACAGGTAAAAATTCAACAGTATTCCATGCAGCGCCAAGTCTGATATTGAACTCTATAAAAAAACTAGCAGAGATCCCAGATAAAATTCATCTTTTATCGCCTCAGATAATCGAATCAATCAAAAATCTCAAAGCAGTCATTTTGGGTACTAAAATTTTAAGTTTGGACGTTGAAGAAACATTAATAGCTTTAAGCATAAGCGCTGCCACAAATCCGACATCTCAGGCAGCAATGGAAAAACTCACAGAACTAAAAAGCTGTGAAATGCATATGACTCATATACCAACTCCTGGAGATGAGGCTGGATTAAGAAAACTCGGCATCAATATTACAACAGATCCAAATTTTTCAAATAAAAATCTATTCAACTACTAAATACATTGTCATTTAATAGTATAATATTTTTTCTTTAAATCATACCACAGCAGTCATCTTTATTTCGATCTTTCCTCCAAGCGGTAGCCCTGCGACCTGAACCGTGACCCTGGCAGGTTTATGTCCATTTAAATGTTTGGCATAAATTTCATTGACAATCTTAAAATTATTCAAATCCGTTAAGAAAATTGTTGTTTCAATTACATTGCTGAATGACGCTTTTGCCTCTTTTAAAATACTGTTCAAATTTTTCATTGTCTGTTCAGTCTGAGATTCTATTGTATCATCAATCAGCTTTCCTGTCGCAGGATCTATACCAAGCTGTCCTGCTGTAAAAATAAAATCATTATGTTTTATTGCCTGAGAATAAGGACCAATTGCTTTTGGCGCTTTATCTGTTTCTATTATTTGCACTTTATACTCCTTTTTAAATATAGCATTTTTTAAAAAAAATATTATACAAAATATATTTAAATATAATAATTAAAATTTTTTTAAATAATTTTTTTTATTTATTAATTATTGATTATCATTTAAAAAAATTATTTAATTTAAATCAAGGAGTTAATTTATGAAAAAAATATTAATAATTTCAATTATTTTACTGATTCCATTTTTTTTATTTTCAGCTAATGATTTTGATTTTGATGAAATTCCTAAAGATATCAAATATTGTCATGTCATTGGAGTATCCTTTGCACTGGACACCCCGCCTGTAATAACAATTAATTTCGGACAAAAGTGGATAGCTCGAAAAACAATAAAAAGAGGCGGTAAAGTCTTTTCATTTAATAATATGATTGACGTTTTAAACTGGATGTATGGTAACGGCTGGGAATATAGAAGTTATTTTGTAATAAACAATGGTATGGCAGGCTTTTGGCACTATTATTTATTACAAAGAAAAGAAAACTAAATAAGACAATCCTTTTAATTATAAAAAAAAAATAAAAATATGCTTCCTTAATATAGAAGCATATTTTTATTTTCATTAATTAAATCTCTTATTTTTTAATTTATAACAATGAGTCAGGATTTAAATGGAATGTTCTTTCTTCTATTAATAATTTTTTGTAGCAGTCATGGGGATTATAAAAAGGTTTTTTAATCTGTATAAAACAAATGAAAATTAGAACCAATATAAAAATTTTTGATTTTATATACAAAATTGACAATCAAATATTGATAAATATTAAAAATTTTATTATAAGTTTTTAGGGGGAACAAATATTTATGTCAGAGAACAAAATTGATAGCAAGGGAACTGACTTCATAAGAGAGATAATCATAAATGATATAAAAAACAATAAAAACAACGGTAAGGTCATTACTAGATTTCCGCCGGAACCGAATGGGTATCTGCATATCGGTCATGCAAAGGCAATGACAATTAATTTCAATATTGCAAAAGAATTTAAAGGAAGATGTCATTTAAGGTTTGATGATACAAATCCTGCCAAAGAAGAGGTCGAATATGTAGAATCAATTAAAAATGATATAAAATGGCTGGGTTATGACTGGAATGAGCATCTATATTTTGCCTCGGATTACTTTGAAAAAATGTATAACTGGGCAATAGAGCTAATCAAAAAAGGAAAGGCTTATGTAGACGGTTTATCTGTTGATGAAATCAGGATTTATAGGGGCACATTAACAAAACCCGGAGCAAACAGTCCTTACAGAGACAGAACTATTGATGAAAACCTTATGTTATTTGAAAAAATGAAAAACGGTGACTTTAAAGACGGAGAATGCGTTTTAAGAGCAAAAATAGATATGGCATCTCCAAATATGAACATGAGAGATCCTGTTATGTACAGGATCCTCCATGAAGAGCATCATAGATCTGGTAATAAATGGTCCATCTACCCAATGTATGACTGGGCGCACGGTCTGGAAGACTCAATAGAAGGTATCACTCATTCTTTATGCTCTTTGGAATATGAAGATCACAGACCTTTATATGACTGGTTTTTAGATCAGATCGACGGGATTCATCACCCCCGTCAGATCGAGTTTGCAAGACTCAACCTCTCTTATACAGTGATGAGTAAAAGGAAGCTTTTACAGCTTGTTTCTGAAGGTTATGTCAGCGGCTGGGATGATCCCAGGATGCCGACATTATCAGGTTTAAGAAGAAGAGGCTACACTCCCGAATCAATAAAGGATTTCTGTGAAAGAATAGGCATTGCAAAAGTTAACAGTACAGTGGATATTGCTCTCCTTGAACATTGTTTAAGGGAAGATCTCAATAAAAAAGCTTTAAGAAAAATGGCGGTTTTAAGACCTCTAAAGGTTATTATAACCAATTATCCCGATAACAAAGTAGAGTATTTGGATGCAGAGAACAACCCTGAAGACCCGCAATCCGGAAACAGAAAACTTGCTTTTTCAAAAGAATTATATATCGAAAAGGAAGACTTTAAAATTGACCCTCCCAAACAGTATCACAGATTATCGCCGGGCAGAGAGATAAGACTTAAGCATGCCTATTACATAAAATGCACAGATTATAAAATAGATGAAAAAACAGGTGAAGTAATTGAAGTATACTGTACTTATGACCCAGACTCAAAAGGAGGCTGGACCAATGACGGCAGAAAGGTTAAAGGCACTTCACATTGGGTAAGCGCAAAACATTGCCAAAAAGCTGAAATAAGAATTTACGACAGACTTTTTTTAAATGAAAACCCCGATGCAAATGAAGATGGTAAATCCTTTTTGGATAATATCAATAAAAATTCATTGGAAATCATATCAGACTGTCTGATTGAAGAGAGTTTGGCTGCTGCAAAACAGGGGGATAGGTTCCAGTTCCTGCGACAGGGATATTTTTATACTGATCATGATTCTACAAATGAAAAACCAATATTTAATTTGACTGTTTCATTAAAAGATACATGGCAGAAGATCGAAAAAAAACAGGTGATAAATGAGTGATAAAAACTTGGATAAAATTTATATTACAGACCTTGCTTTGCGATGCATAATCGGCATCAATGAAAATGAAAGAGTTGAAAAGCAGGATATTATTATAAATATTGTTCTTTTTGTTGATATCCGTAAGGCTTTCAAAACCGATAACATTGAAGATGCGGTTGACTATAAGGTAATTAAGAAAAAAATAATAGCATTTGTGGAAAAGTCATCATTCTTTTTAATAGAAAAACTTGCTGAGGAAATATCAAAAGTCTGTCTTGAAGATAAAAAAGTAAAAAAGGTATCAATTAAAGTGGATAAGCCTCAGGCTTTGAGATTTGCCAGATCTGTTGCAGTAAAAATAACAAGATTTCAGAAGTAGAAGTCTATGATAACAGCATATGTCGGAGTAGGCAGCAACATAGATCCTTATAAAAACATTGAAAATGCA
>JAFGQB010000130.1 GCA_016935915.1 Spirochaetota bacterium | reverse complement strand
AATATTTTTACTTTTTTAGTAGCTGTCTTAAAAGTCTCTTACAGAGATCACAAAGTTAGTTTAATAATTATAATAATAATTTTTATTAAAATTGTTTAGATATATATATAACTATTTAATTAAATTGATTAAATAATAAGATAAATAATTAAATTCTCTTTGATCTCTGTGAGTAATCTTAAAATTTTTAGGGTAGCCTCTTTATATTTGGAGGCTTACATGATTTTCTTGACATAAAATATATAATTTTATAACTTTAAAATCAGGAGATTTTTTTATGAAATTAAAAATAAAATACTTAATACTTTCAATATTTATTATACTCTTTTTATTTACATGCAAAACCTCAAATGAAGATGTGAAAAAGAGTAAGGAAATTAAAAACAGACTTATGGAAAGGATAGCTAACAGAGAGACTCCTCCAATTTATAAGGATTGGAAAAATTATCCAGACATAAAAGGACTCGACAAGTACCGGCTTACGGCAAAGTTTACAGTATCATGGGATGCAATTGAACCAAAGGGCGAAAGCGCCAACTGGGGAGGAGACGGCACATTACTTGGGCTTGAATGGGACAGGACAAGAGGCGAATATCCCACTCTGACAAAAAATATTATCAATATAGAAGAGGCAAAAAAGATATATGACATGATGCATCAATTAAATCCAAATATAATGCTGGGAGTTGAAGTGAGATGGGATGCTATAAAGGATTATGAACTGCCTCCCAATCATAGATGGTGGAAACGGGATAAAAAAGGCAACAGGGTAAAATACGGGCAGTCCACGCCGCCTAGATATGAAGTCAATGAAAAGGATCCGGCCTATTTAAAATGGCTCGGCGAACGATGTAAGGCAATACTTGACACCGGAGTCGTTGATTTTATTTTTTTGGATCACATATTATATATGCAGACTCACGCAGGAGATCCGCTTCCTGCATTAAAAGCAATCAGAAAAGCGGTGGGTCCGGATGCAGTCATTATAGGCAATACACACTATGTAATGATGAAGGAGATATCAAAATATATAGACGCATGGGGGGAAGATGAACCTGTTCCCAATACTGTTGATGTGATAAGGTTCTGGGAACAGCCCGGCAGAGCTCAGCCGAGGTTCAACTGCTGGGAGTTTTACGGGATAAAAGATGATTTAAAAAAGATGAGATATTTTACAACACTTGTAATGACCAACAGCAATGCATCTGTACGATATATCGATCATATAGGTTCCACAAGACCTTCACCTTGGTATGACTTCTGGGATGTAAAGATCGGAAAATTTACAGGAAGTCTTTACATACTAAACGACTGTTATGCAAGGGAATATTCTAACGGTACTACAGTATGCAATAATTCCGGAGAAACACAAAAAATTATTTTCAATGAAATACGTGAGCGTGCGTCAAACAATGAAAAAGCCAAGAAATTTACTCTGGAGAAAAAGGACGGTGACATGTTCCTTTATGTGAAATAGAAAAAAGCGAGTGAGGGGAATCGAACCCCCGTGTCAAGCTTGGGAAGCTTGTGTTCTGCCATTGAACTACACTCGCGATATGTTTTAATATAAAATTTTCATTATAGAACTGTCAATTGTTTTTTATTAAAATGGGGACAGAGCTTTAAAAAACATTATTTTATAATTGTTCAGTAACTATCCATTTTAAAAACTGAGTATAAACTTTCCATGAGTTGACGCCGTAGCCGCCGGACATTATATATGCTTTCGGGATTTTTAGGTCAGTTAAAAAATTAAAAACCATTTTGTCTCTTTCAAACAGTTGTTCAAGGGACAATTTCAAAAGCTTTGTCGAATCGAGTTCATCATGCTCATAAGGATCAGCACCGGATAGAACAAGAGCCAGATCAGGCTTTTTATATTTTTTTAATCTGTTCAAGCCCATTAACAGTTTTTCATTATACTGATTCTCTTCGCCACTTTCTACTGGTATATCTATATCAGAAGATGTAAAAGAAGGATCGAATTTTCCTTTCTTATCATACATCTGTTTGTCAAGGGGCCAGCCTTTAGCCATGTGTATGCTGAGAGTGATTATAGAGTCATTGTTTTCGGTAAGACTTGCTGTGCCGTCGCCTTTATGAGCATCAAGGTCGATTATCCAGACGGTTTTAACGATCTTTTTAGTTTGAAGTTTTCTTATTCCGATGACAACATCATTTACAACACAAAAACCTTCTCCGTAATCCCTCTTGCCGTGATGCATGCCGCCGCCCAAAAAAAAGCAGAAGCCCTTTTTTGCAGCACAATATAGACTCTGATAGGTTCCTGAAACGATCCTTAAAATGGTTTTAAAATGTCTTTTAAGAGGATATTTTGCATTTTTCGGGTCATATCTGTAATAGTTACCGTTTTCATCAATAAGCTCATATACCTTTATAAGAACATCTTCAACTTCCCCGGAAAACAATATATCAACATATTCTTTTGAGTGAACTCTTAAAAGATCTTTTTTTGTGATCTTTATATTTTTTGTTTTATGCAGGATATTTTTTGCTCTTTTTTTAATATCCTGATCGGTTCTTAAAAAATCAACTATATTCTTTACTTTGTCCTCTCTTATCGGTATTTCTATACCGTAATCAATAAAGGATGGATTCTTCTTTGCATCATATAAAATCATAACTGTAATATACAAAAAAAATTAAAATTTTACAAGGGGAGACACAAGGGTACAGGTCCGAAGAATCTGTTGCACAACTAAAATCATTAAGCATTCTCATTGCCACACCCAATTATCTCTTTTTATAAAAATTGTCTAAAACCATAAAAGATTATTTCATTTTTGGTTATTAATAAGGATAGCGTCAAGGAGCCATTTTATGATTAACAGATTGAAAACCATTGAATATCATTTTGTCTTGAATGATTCTTTAAAAAATAAACTTCTAGCCATCAGTAACAGCTTGAAACTTAAATTATCAAAAACTGTTGTTTTTATCATTGAAAACATGTCCCCTTTATTTAATAAAATGTATTTGCTGTATAAAGATGAAAATAACTTTGTTGAAAAAATAAACTGGAATTCTCATTTGCATGTTTATATAAACAGAAATAAAGAAGAATTGTATAATAAATTAAAAAGCGTACATAAAGATAATAATACCTACTCAATTGCCTCGAAATTAAGATACATAATAAAAGTTTTTATTAGAGGCGTGGAAATGTATGGACTTAAAGAATTTTTAATAATATTAAAGAATGCTGAAGAAAAATGGGAAAATAAAAAAATGAATTGTAAGACATGGCTCAAAAAGGTGGAGGTAAGACAATTGTCGTTAAAAAAGCAATTTGTTGTACTCTACGATAGGAATTATTCTGTTGTTTTAATAAAATTACTAAATTGAATATT
>JAFGQB010000129.1 GCA_016935915.1 Spirochaetota bacterium | reverse complement strand
TCCAGGAAATTGTTAGATTTTCATTTTTCAAACTGATCTCAATTTCATCCTTCTTTACTCCCGGAACTTCAAGTTCAACTATATATTTGTCTTCAAGTTCTTCAAAATCGCATTTTCCATTTAAAATTTTGTCAAATTCACCGGAAAACCCTCTGAAAAGCTTATTTTTATCCCAGTCAAATAAAGAAGGAACATCATTCCAGAAATCAGTAAAAAGTTTTAAATCTTTACTCATAGTTGCCTCCTTTTATTAAATTTTATAACTACACTAATTATTAATCAAAATTTGTGCCATTTTTTCAATTATTATTTAAATTATTATATATCAATAACTTAAAACACAACATAACATGATTTATTAAAAGGAAAAATTAATAAAATGTATAAATTTGAAACATTTGTTTTAATAATTAAAATGTTAAGTGTATAAATTTTATACACTTAAAAAAAATTGAGTCATTTTTATGCATAAATTTTCAACATTAAAAAAAAATTATTAAATTCTATTAATTATACCTTGCTGAAATCTATTTAATCTTATATAGTACTAGAAATTTTTTATATTGATAATTGTTCAGATTATCATTATTTGACTTAAAAGTTTATGTGACTAGCGGTTAAATTTAATACATACAGGTTTATAATCCTAAAAAAAATAAAAAAAAAAGTCAAAGCTTTTAAGCATAATTATTAAAGATAAAATTAAAGGATAAAAAAAATGGCACAGTTAAGCGATGAAAGAGATATTAGAATCGAAAAATTGAACTCATTATTGAATTCTAAAATAAATCCTTATCCAGACAGATGCAATATTACTCATTCTCTCAAAGAAGCATTAAGCGTTGAAATAGGCACAAGAAATATCGAAATCGCAGGCAGATTGATGCTTAAAAGACTATTCGGAAAACTGATTTTTGCAACTCTTCAAGACTTCAGCGGAAGACTTCAGATTGCTTTGAGTGTAAATGACCTTAATGATGAAAAATTCAAATTCTTTCAAAAGATGGTTGATGTGGGCGATTTTGTCTATGCTAAAGGTGAAATAATCAAAACCCACAAAGGTGAAATCACTTTGAATGTTTCTGATTTTAATTTATTATCAAAAGCTATTAGACCCCTGCCTGAAAAATTTCACGGTTTAACTGATCTGGAAGCCCGATCAAGACAGAGATATTTAGATATGGTTATGAATAATGAAACTATTGAACTTTTTAAAAAAAGGATTAAAACCATTCAGGTTATAAGAGCATATCTGGAAAAAAATAATTTTTATGAAGTAGAAACACCAGTTCTTCAGTCAAAACCTTCGGGAGCCATGGCAAAACCTTTCAAAACTCATCACAATGCTCTTGATATTGATCTTTTTATGAGAATTGCCCCGGAAACATATTTAAAAAGATGTATTGCAGGGGGTTTTGAAAAAGTATTCGAGTTTGCAAGATGTTTCAGGAATGAAGGCATGGATCCGAGCCATCTTCAGGAATTCACACTGCTTGAATATTATTGCGCTTACTGGAATTATGAAGACAATATGAAATTTACCGAAAAACTCATTAAACATATTTTAAAAGAGATAAACGGGACACTTGAGCTGGAATATAAAGGAATAAAAATTAATTTCAACGGAGAATGGCCGAAATACAGCTTCAGGGATCTAATAATAAAATATACGGATATTGATATAGACAAACATCCGGATAAAGAAAGCCTAATCAATGCAATTAAAGAGAAAAATATCGAGTTGGAAGAGGTCGACTTTAAGAAAATAAGCAGAGGCAATTTAATTGATCAGTTATATAAAAAGACCGCAAGACCAAATATGATACAACCCCAGTTCTTAATCCATCATCCGATTGATCTGTCACCTCTTGCAAGGAAAAACGATAAAAATCCTCAAGTTACAGACAGGTTCCAGCTGGTAGTCAATACATGGGAAATTGTTAATGCTTATTCGGAACTAATCGATCCTTTGGACCAGAGAGAAAGACTCTTACAGCAGGCTGAAGCAAGAAAAAAAGGCGATGAAGAAGCCATGATAATGGAGGAAGACTTTATACTCTGTATGGAATACGGTATGCCGCCGATTTCAGGCTGGGGCATGGGTATAGACAGATTTATAGCGCTTTTAACAAATCAGGAAAACTTAAGGGATGTGGTATTGTTCCCGTTGATGAGACCAGTGAACACTGAAAAAACAATTGCAGAAAAAAAAGAGAAAAAAGGTGAAACAAAGGAAATCAATAAAAATAAAAATCAAGAATCAGTTAATACAGGTGTTGTAAAACCTAAAGATATACCGGACATTAAAGTCGATAAAGATATTCTGTTAAGGCTTTTCAGGGAAAAAGTAACAAGCGATCATTTGATTCATCATTCCCTGGCAACCGCTGCAGTATTGAGAGGTGTTGCAAGAAGGTTTAAACTGAATGAATCAAATTATTATTATCTGGGACTGGTTCATGACATTGATTTTGACATTGTCGAAGATATGACATTGCATGGTAAAGTAGGCGCCGGATGGCTTAAAGACTTAGGTATTGATGAATATTTCCTCCATGCGGTTATGGCACACAATGAAGAAGGCACTAAAGTTAAAAAAGAAACATTTGCAGATTTTGCATTATGCTGCAGCGAAAGTGTAACAGGTCTCATTTCAGCATGCGCAAAAGTTTATCCGGATAAAAAAGTTGCATCAGTTGCAGTTAAATCAGTAACGAAAAGAATGAAGGAAAAAGCTTTTGCGGCAAAAGTTAACAGAGATTTTATAAGGTTGTGTGAAAAAATCGGGTTACCGCTGGAAGAATTTATAGAAATAGCCTTGAAATCAATGACAGAAATTGCAAATGAAATCGGTTTATAAATATTATGAAGACAGCTAGCATAATCTCTGTCGGAACAGAGATAATAAGAGGCAACATTTTTGACACAAATTCTTCTTTCATATCTAAATCATTAAATCACTTAAGCATTGATGTAAAATGGCATATAAGCGTGGAAGATATAATAGATGACATTGTAAAAGCAATTGATTTTGTAAAATCGTCCGACCTCATTATAATTACAGGCGGACTTGGTCCAACAGATGATGATCTGACAAGGGAAGCCTTAAGCGCCTATCTTAATAATCCGCTTAACTTTGATCCAGAAATGTGGGAACATATCAAAAATCTATTTATTAAAAGAAATTTATCTGTTCCAGTTTCTAATAAAAAACAGGCAATGAAAATAAATGGAAGTGAATTTCTTTTTAACAGATTCGGCACTGCTCCAGGCATTTATTATAACCATAAAAACAAGCTTTTCTTTTTATTGCCCGGTCCTCCTGTGGAAAATCAGCCTATGATCAAGGAATTTCTCGAAAAAAAATTAAGAGAAAATAAATTTCTTGAGGGTAATATTCATACAGAAGTAATAAGAATTTACAACAGCGGTGAAAGTGAAATTGCGGAAATTATTTCAAAAATAAAAATAAACAGCGAACTGGGTTATTATTTTACACAAAACGGCTGGATTGAAATTCATTTAACAAAAAAAGGCAACGACAAATTTAAAAACAAAGAAACAGTAGAAAAGGATTTAAGTAAAATTATAAAAAAATTAAAATCAAAAAATAAAGCGTTAACCGAAAATATTGATTTAAGCTTGCTGCTCTTAAATAAAATGAAGGAAAAAAAATTAACCCTTTCTTTTGCAGAATCCATTACCGGAGGTAATCTTACAGGTGATTTCATAAAAAACAGCGGAGCATCCGAAGTTTTTATATCAAGCATTGTTGCATACTCAAATGAATCAAAAATTAAATTATTAAATGTATCTGAAGAAACTTTATTAAATTATGGTGCTGTATCCAAAGAAACTGCCTTGGAAATGGCTTCAGGTCTTAAAGAAAAAACATATGCGGATATCTGTGTATCTGTTACAGGAATCGCAGGACCTAAAGGAGGCAGTAAAGAAAAACCTGTAGGACTTGTTTATTTCGGATTTATTTTAAAGGACAAGAAATATTCTAAGAAGGAAAATTTTTTCGGAACCCGTGAAAGAATAATCAAAAGATGCATAAATTATATTTTTATGGAAATTTTGAACAATATTTAAAAATAATATTATCAACCTTTAATCCCTCTTATGACTGCAACATAACAATTATCATATTTTGATTGTAAATATTTCATATCAGGAATAGTTTGAACATTCTCAAATCCGATCACTTTTAATGCATTAATCCAATTTTCCCATTCCATAAAACCATGCACTGGTCTTAAATCTTTATCCAACTTAACATTCCAGTAGTCATCCAAAGTATTCAATAAGAGTTCCTGCTGTATCATTAAATTACCCACAGGTCTGACTGTTTCTGATAATATGATTGCACCGCCTGTTTTTAATGATTTATAAAATTCATTTAATGTAAATCTCAAATCATTGGCGACATGCGCAGCATTAACACCCCAGATAATATCAACAGAATTATATTCAAATCCCTGATCAATAATAGGTTTATTGAAATCCATTTTTTTATATTCAAAATTGCTTCTTTCATCTGATAAAGATTCAACATCCTTCTTTGTTGATCTTAATAATTTATTAGCAATATCAGTGAAATAATATTTAAAAGGTTTTAACTGCTGAGCTGATTTTTGTCTCTGTTTAATAAATTCACATGTTCCACCGCCTAACCCTCCACCTATTTCAACTATAACACAGGGATCATTATGATTATCAATCTCCCAATTTAATATTTTAGCTCCCGCAATATTATGAACATTATAAAATAAATTGTTCTTATAATATTCATTTGTTATCTGAATATTATCAGGAGAAAAAATTATATCAACACCGTTTTTTTCACCTTTTAAATATTTTGGATAATTATCCGAAATCAGTTTTAGCATATTGAATGCCGCTATACTCGAAGGTGCAGATTGAACAGCCAGATTTTCTAATTTATCAAGATCATATACCATTTTTTTATCTGACAATTTATATTTTATGATATCGGAATTTCTCTCTTTTATTAAATAATCATCTAAAGTAAGTCTGTCAAAAATCCATTTAATTGCTGAAAAAACTTTCTTAGGATAATTATTTATCTGAATTATTTCATCAATTGATTTAAATTCATTTAAGTGATTCAAAATTTTTGTCTCATCCAATATATTAAAAATACACTTTAAAAGATAATAATCAGTTAATTTCCATATTTCCCTGATTTTACTTGAAAACAAATCATTTAAATACCAATCTTCAAACATTATTGCTGGATCCTATTTCTAAATTTTTTTAATTAAAATTATCTTTAATTCTTTTTTTTATTAAAGTAAACAAAAAACTGCAAAAATAGTAACATTATCTAATTAATATCCTTTAAAAACTACTTACTGACGCCAAAAATGATAGTTAAAACTAATATGGTTAAAATTTTTAGTGAACCTTACTGGATTAATTTCAATCCCTCCCCTTCTTGTATAAAAACATCTGATAATAAGAAAATCCGGATTAATAATATTAAAAATATCCGAGTAAATCCTTTCACAGCAATTTTCATGATAATCATTTTCATTTCTGAAAGAAACAATATATTTTAATAAGAATTCATCATCAATTATATTTTCAGATTTATAGTTTATATATAAAGTTCCCCAATCGGGCTGTCCAGTAATTGGACAATTTGTTTTTAATAAATTCGTTATTCTTATAACATTCTTTTTCTTTGATTTCTTAACTTTTAATAATGATCTGTCATAATTATAAATTTGTGTATTGATTTTCAAATTATCTATACAATGTTTATTTTTGATTTTTGAATATTCATAAGATTGATTGTGTTTGCATAATTTAATATTAAAATAATCTGTTTTTATATTATCTTTCAAATCTTTTTTAATAATTTCAATAATTTCTTGTTCGTTCTTAAACCTCATCATAGAAAAACTATTTAAATATAATTTTAATGATTTTGATTCTACAATATATTCAGAATTACATGAATAAATGACTCTTGCAATCCTAACTTCAGGTTTGCCATTTTCATCAAGCCAGCTTAACTCATAAGCATTCCATATATCATAACCATTCATAGTTAAATATATATTATTTTTTTTTCTTTGCTCTTTTCTGGAAATAAAATATAAAATAGAAGGATCATATTTGTTATAATATTTTATTTTTTTCCCCAATGGATTTTCTTTCATTTATATTTTCTCAAATATCTGTCATATCCTGCTTTTCTAATTTTACATGCAGGACAATCACCGCATCCTTTCCCGAAATAATTACGCTTTTCACTGCCATTATAGCAAGTTAAAGTATCATTAATAATTAAATCTATACAGCCTAAATCTTCTGCCAATTTAAACTCTTTAGCCTTGGTCAGCTTCATTAAAGGTGTGTGAATTCTGACTTTCAAATCCTTAAAATCAGTAGCCAGATTTAATGTTTTCTGAATAGCTTTAATAAAAACTGATCTGCAGTCTGCATATCCTGAATAATCAGTTTCACAAACCCCGATTACAATATGCTTAATTTTTAAAGTACTTGCCCATGCGCTTGCCAATGTTAAAAAAATCATGTTCCTGTAAGGAACAAAACTTGAAGGAACATTTTCATTTAAAATGTGCTTTAAATTTACATCCTCTTTACCCTTAAATAAATTCGACTCAACCAAATTCTTTAAAAATGAAATGTCAACGGTTTTATGTTCGATATTAAGTTTTTTACAAATTTTTTCTGCTATTGATATCTCCCTGGAATGTTTCTGCCCATAATCAAAACTTATTGCATTAACCTTATTAAATTTTTTAATAGCCCAGAACAAACAGGTAATCGAATCCTGTCCTCCGCTTACCAAAACAAGAGCTTTTTCAAACTTTAATTTATTGTCCACATTAACCTCTCTGTTTATACACCTCTGTCTCTGTTCGGCCATATTAACTTGTGCAATTGTATGCTTAATTTTAAGGGTAATTTATTTTTAATAATAAAATTTGAAAGATTTTCAAGATTAATTTTTCCATATTGAGCTGAAACAAATAAAGGTATTTCATTAAAGTTATTTGTTAAAAAATTAACCTTTTCCAAAAGCCAGCATAAATCTTCCTCTGCCACAACAAATTTAATACAATCATTGGTTTTTCTCATAAATTTTAAATTGTCAATAAAAAAAATCTCATTATTACTTGATGGAGCTTTCCAGTCTATAATATAAAAAATGTTTCTTAATTCAAAATTCTTTATTTTTATTGAACCGTTTGTTTCTATATAAAAATTAACTTTTTTAAGCTTTTTTATGATGTTTAAAATTTTATCCTGTCTCTCTTCGGAGAAAGGTTCTCCGCCGGTTAATAAAACTTTTAAAAAAGGATTTGATTTTATAACATTGTTAATATCATCCATCAATTCATCGTCAGTTAGACTGAAATTGACTTCATCATGATATTTGGTATCACAATATTTACAATCTAAATTACAGCCTGAAAATCTTATCAAATAAACTGGACTTCCGATTATTGGCGCTTCTCCGCTTATTGTTATAAATTTTTCAACAATATTTAACATTCTAAAAATCGCCGACTTCACAAAAAGATTCTTTTTTTATTATGCTTTCATAAATCCTTACTTTAAATAACAAATCAGGAGAATCCTTTTTTAAATAATTATAAATATAAAGTGATATATTTTCAACAGACGGATTAATATTTATAGAATCATTTAAATATTTATGATCAAACTCAAGTAAAATTTTATTCAACTTGTTAAAATCCCATAAAATCCCTGCTTTATCCTTTTTCTCCTCTTCACCTTTGACCCAGAGACATATTTTCCAAGTATGACCATGCATACAAGAACATTTACCTTCATAATTTTCTAAATGATGTGCTGCATTAAAATAACCTTCTGTGTATAAAGTTAACTGCAAAAATAGTACTCCTAATGTAATTTTTATAAAAAAATCTTATATTTATTTCTAATTATTAGTATAACATATTAACAGGTACAGAGGAATATGTTTTTAATTATAAATATTAAAAAAAAAATTAATAATATGTTTTTTTACTTGATATAAATAAAAAAATTGTATAAATTTTACAAAAATTCTTATGAGGAAAATAATGTCGCAAAAAAAATATATAATTGAAGGTAATTATCCTTTAAAAGGTAAAATTAAAGCAAATGGAAATAAAAATGCAGCATTGCCCATAATAGCAGCTTCTTTATTAACAGATGAAGAAGTTATTTTAAGAAATATTCCAGATATTGAAGATATAAAAATAATGCTTGAAATAGCCAAAGAACTTGGTGCAAATATACATTATATCAATAAAAACAGTATTAAAATAAAAGGTTCCATAACAAAAACTACAATCAGCCAGGAATTAGGTAAAAAAATAAGGACATCAATATTATTTGCAGGACCTTTATTGGCTAAATGTAAGGAAGTAATTTTACCACCTCCAGGAGGTGATATTATAGGAAGAAGACGTCTTGATACTCATTTTTTAGCATTATCAGAGCTTGGAGCAAGAATTGAGATTGACAATAATTATAAATTAACAAGTAATAAATTAATAGGTAAAGATATTTTCCTTGATGAAGCTTCGGTAACTGCTACTGAGAATGCCATAATGGCATCTGTCATGGCAGAAGGGGATACAATATTATCAAATGTTGCAAGTGAACCGCATGTACAGGATCTATGTAAATTTTTAAACTCAATGGGAGCCAAAATTGAAGGTATCGGATCCAATATTCTGATAATTAAAGGAGTAAAAAAACTTCACGGAACTGATTTCACAATTGGAACAGATTATATGGAAGTCGGATCATTAATAGGATTAGCCGCTGTAACGCACGGAGAAATTGAAATTATCGATGCTCAGCCTGAAAATATGAGAATGTCAAGAATAGTATTTGCAAAATTAGGTATAAGATGGGAAACAGACGGCAATTCCTTATTTATACCATCACGCCAGGAATTAAAAGTTTATCCTGATATCGGAGGAATAATACCAAAAATTGATGACTCTCCATGGCCGGGTTTTCCGCCTGATCTTATAAGCATTACAATCGTTACAGCAACTCAGGTTGATGGAACATTATTGATATTTGAAAAAATGTTTGAATCAAGGCTTTTTTTTGTTGATAAACTGGTATCAATGGGAGCAAAAATAATATTATGTGATCCGCATAGAGCAGTTATAACCGGCCCATCAAAATTGAAAGGCTGTGAATTAAGCAGCCCTGATATAAGGGCAGGAATGGCAATGCTTATAGCAGCACTCTGCGCAGAAGGACAAAGTACAATTCATAATGTAATTCAGATCGAAAGGGGTTATGAAAACCTTGTGGGAAGATTAAAAAAACTGGGTGCAAAAATTGATGAAAAAATTTCTTAATTATTTAATTATTATCATGTTCTTAATTAATTCCTGTTCCAATTTGAATAACAAAAAAAATACCTTAAGAAACAAGTTAAATAATGATATTAGTAAAAATTTTGATGAAAATGAGCAATTATACCAAAAAAATCAGTTAAATATGAAAAACAATTTTCCCTTTTATATAATAAGACTTCAAGCACCCCTTTTATTATATAGACCGGGCTTTAATCTTAATGTACCGGATAATTATATAATGTTAAAATATGGGGATGTTGTATTTCCGATAGAAAACATAAATCCTGTCAATAAATTTTTTTTTGTAAAAACAATAAATAATAATTTCGGATGGATTCATAATGATTTTGGAATCTCTATTAATTACAATGAAGATGAGGAACTGTATTTTTTTGATGATAAGCATTATTTAAAAAATTATATTGAAAAAAAAGGTGAAATTGAAAAATCTGATTTGATAGTATTGGCAAAAAATATAGTTCCATTACTCTTAAAAAACTATCAGACAGACGGATGGTTTTATCCATCCGATTATAAATTAGCATATCAAATCGCTGAGTTAACGACAAAAATAGCAGAAGAAAAAAATACACCATTTCATTCAGCGGCAATGCTATTTGACTGGTCGGTTAATGAATATGTTGTCGCTTATAATTTGCTTGCCGATTGCTATCATAAATTAGGAATGTTAAATAAGGCAGAACAAATTCATATTGATCTTGTTAAAAAACATTTCGGGAAAAGATATGACAACAGCAAGATAGGAGGTTTAAATTCAATTATTAAATTAGAAATGATTTATATTGATTATTTAAAAAAGCATAAAAAAAAGTCAACTGAATATGATAAAACCATAAAAAAAACAGTGGATAATATATTGATTATCGGTAATAATTATTATTATAATATCCTAACCATAATCGATAAAAAATGGCATTTAACAAGCGCTGAATGGGCACTGGAAATTTTAAGATCATCTATACCAAGAGAAGATTACTACTATATTTTAAAACTTCTAAGCGACCAAACCACATCCGAAGGCTTTAAAGAAATGATCAATATATATACTGTTTTGGAAATGTACCGCGAAGGCAAACAGGAAGAAGCATTAAATTTATTATCAGCTATTAAACCTAAAAAAGAATTTAAAGTTTCATTAAAAATAAGTGATTGGCTTAAAGAAAATAAAATAGTACCCGAATCTGTGATATATCAGTATAAATTTTGATATAAAAATAATTCTTAACATATTTTTTGAATAAATATTGATTTGACATAATTTAAGATTTTTTATATTATGCAGACAATTGTTTAAATTGTCTGTATATACCTTAAAAAATTAGAATGAAGAACTATTTTATTAATAAAAAATTAGTTCATTTACACATTATATTAAAAAAGATAAATATTTTGACTCTTTAAGCTATTTCAAATACAAATTTTACCGGAGAGAATAAAAATGTATCATTATGAAATTAATGATGAATTTACAAGACTTTTTTTTGATTATGCAAAAAAAATGATGAAAAATTCCAAAATGAATGAGGATACATTAATTACCCCGGAAAATATTTATCAGCCTGCGATAAAAAACAATAGGGACTATTTATTTGAAATCATTAAAATGTCTCATCTTGAAGGCAGTACTATCCTGGGTGCAGAAAACTTAATTAAATTATTTGAATTAGCAAAAAAAGGTCATTCCTGTATTATATTATCCGAACATGTTTCAAATCTTGATGTCCCAAGTATGTTTGTGAGATTTTATGATCATAAAAATGACTTGTTAAAGGAAATATTTGAAAAAATTATTTTTATTGCAGGAGTCAAACTCAATGAGAATCCATTGGTTAAATTGTATACTGAGATGTTTTCAAGAATTGTAATTTTTCCAATAAGATCAATAGAAAAATTAACTAATGATGAAACTCAAAAGGAAAAAATAAATCTTGCCAAAAAAATCAACATTAAATCAACCAGAAAAATTAAAGAATTAAGAAATGCAGGATTTTTATTTGTGCTGTTCCCTTCTGGTACCAGATATAGACCATGGCTGCCTGAAACAAAAAAAAGCATTAAAGAAACTTCAAGCTTTTTAAAATCATTTGATTATTTCTGCTGTTCATCAATAAACGGCAACAACATGCTCCCCGGTGAACATGAAGATATGACAAAAGAACAATTTATAAAAGATGTTTTGGTTATTAATTATGGTGAAATAAAAAAAACAAAAGACTATATAGATAACATTTTAAAATCAGCTGATAAAAAAATTACCGAAGATACAGAAAAAAGCAAACAATTTATAGGTGATAAAATAATGGAAGAAATTGAGCAATTGCACAATAAGGCAGAAGAATATAGAAAAAAATTCTTGAAATAAAAACTTATAAATAGAATAAAATATATTTTTTAAAAAACCATTTTCAAATTTAGTTGATTTTTTAACAAGATAATCCAGGAGATATAAAATGAATAATTTTCATGTGTTTGGAATAGGCAATGCATTAATGGATATTCAAGCTTTTATAGATGAAAATTTTTTATTAAAATTGCATATTCCTAAAGGTGTTATGCACCTCATAGATGAAGAAAAATCTAGAAAAATTTTAGAAGAACTTGCTTCATATAAAACAATTTCATTACCGGGGGGAAGCTGCGCAAATACTACAAGCACTATTGCAAAATTAGGTGGAAATCCCGTATTTACAGGTATAGTTTCTGATGATATTTACGGAAGATTATATAATTCAAAAATAATTCAAAGGGGTGTTAAATCATTAATAAAATTTAGAAATAATGGTCTGACCGGAACATCGATAATTTTAACTACAGATGATGCGGAAAGAACAATGAATACACATCTGGGGGTCTGCAGGGATATTTCAAAAGATGATATTGATTTTAATTTAATGTCTAAATGCAAAATTTTACATCTTGCAGGATATGTATGGGATACCCCTCAACAGAAAGAGGTTGTCGAATACGTAATGAAAAGCGCTAAAGAAATGGGATTAAAAATAACTTTTGATATTGCTGATCCATTCTGTATTGAAAGAAATAAAAATGATTTTATAAGAATAATAAAAGAATATGTAAATATTTTATTCGGGAATAAAGATGAAGCTAAAATATTGACAGATAAGGATGATCCTGTTGAAGCCGGCAAAATTATAAAAGACATGGGAGTTGATGTTGCGATAGTAAAAGTCGGGAAAGAAGGAAGTTATTTATTTTATAATAACAAACATGAAAAAATAGATATATATAAACCTGAAAAAGTCATGGATTCAACAGGCTGCGGTGATACTTATGCAGGCGGATTTTTATATGGTTTAATCAATAATTATGATTATGTAAAATGTGCCAAAATAGCCAGTTACTATGCATCAAGAGTAGTAAGCGTTCCAGGAGTTCAGCTTGAATTATTAGATCATAAACAAATAAAAAAATTTATAAATGATAATATTTTAAAAAATTAAATATAATATTATTTATAGAATGGAAAAATCAGTAAACTTTTCCTTTAAAGTAAAGTTTATCAAGGCTATAAAAATCTCTTGTTTCTTTTAAGAAAATATTAATTAAAATATCTTTTGCATCTATTAAAATCCAGGAATTATTTAAATCAGGTCTGTGATTAATCATACTGTTAAGTTTTGAATTTTTAAAAAATGATAAAATGTTATTTGCCAATGATTTTGCATGAACTGTTGAATTTGCTGTTACAATTATAATATAACTTGTTATTGCAATTATTTCTTCCACATCTATAACTTTAATATCAATACCTTTTTTCTCATCCAATAGTTTAATAATTTTATCAACTATTATGCTAATTTCATCCTTAGTTTTTTTTTTCTCATTTAAAAACAATTTATTAATAACCTCAATGCTGTCCAGATCTCTTATTTCTTCAAAAATTTTAAAATTAAAATATTCATATTTATCTATTTGTTTATATTTCTTTTTCACTTTTTCTTTAATACTAATCATACTTTATTTACTTACCCCCTCCTAAACTTTATAAAATTTATAATTTGAATATTTAAATTTTTATAAATTTTTTTAAAAAAAGTCAATAAAAATATTATAAATTAGTATAAAATAATTTGTATATAATTGTTTATTTAAATTGACACATTACATTAAGTTTTTTAGTATATCATGAAAGGATTTTTATCTTGCATCACCAAGCAATCATAATAATAATTATAATTTTATCACTATATTTTTTATCTTTACTTCTACATAAAATATTTAGGTTTTTTAAAATTAACGGTTTTATAATATTATCTTTTTTTATAGCTTTTTATCTGGTAAATTTATACTTTAAAAATCTATTTATCAATTTCCTGTCATTTTCAATTTTTATTATAATCCTTATTTTTATTTTTTATTATTTATTTTTAATTATAAAAAATAAAAAAACCAATTTTATATCATTGAATTATAATTATTTAAATCCTAAGATATACAATGAATTGAATATCAAAGCAGAAAACATTCCTTTTACTTTCCCCGGAATTTATTTTTTAATCAAATTTGATATTTATAATGAAAACAATCTGGCTGATAGAGCTTTAGTTACTGTAAGAAGAGAAAAAGAAAAATTAGAATTCAAATATAAATTCAATATGCATGGTGATTTTACTATTAAAAACATTAAATTTATTCTTAGGGATATATTCGGATTTACAGAATTTAGTTATAATATAAGATCAACTTTTAAAATAACAGTATATCCATATTACAATGATAATGTAAATGTACCTTTTTTCAACAATAAAGACGGCTCTGAAATTCTTCAAAGCGTTATCAGAATTAACTCAACAGATTTTTTTGAAAACAGAAAATATTATCCGGGAGATGACCCAAGAAAAATTAATTGGAAGATATTCGCACATATTAAAGAACTACATGTTCGTGAAATAGAGAAAATTCCACCAAAAACAGGTCAAATATATGTAATATTTGCACCTTTCTCTGATTTTGACATAGAATTTGAATATATTACTTCATTATTTATAACTACAGCTGATTTACTGTTGAAATATGGTATTGAATTAAAAATATTATCTCCTATATCTGAGAATGAAATAATAATTAATAAATCTAATGAATCGGAATTCAATAATATAATAAACTATTCATTTAAAAAAATAAAT
Source organism: Spirochaetota bacterium (assembly GCA_016935915.1). GTDB lineage: Bacteria > Spirochaetota > GWE2-31-10 > GWE2-31-10 > JAFGQB01 > JAFGQB01. Next base: position 7,522 of record JAFGQB010000129.1, on the reverse strand, counting down.
ATAATACGAAATAAAACTATTGATAATGCAATCTTTTTTGCTTCATTTTATGAATATTCAAGAATAATAGAATCAAATTTAATAAAAAACAGCTTTGCAGCAATTACTTTTTTTGATGATGATAATATCAAAATCAATGATTTAGCATTATTTCTTAATATTAATAAATATGACAGTTTAATTAAAGATTTTATAGAAAAAATAAAAATAAGCTTTAAAACAAAAAAAAGATATAACATATTAGAAAAAATAAATACTATATCTGAAAATAATAAAATAAAATTGGAAATTTATAAAACAGGAAATTATTTTGAAACTAAAAACAACTCTTAAAAATAATTTTTTTTATTTTTTGATCAATTTAATATTATATTCATTTTTATACTATCTTTTGCATAAAAAACTTGATAATTTATTTAATCCATTTATCGGCACTGTTATTCTGATAAATTCAATAATTATAGATTATATATTATCAAAATTTAAAATCAGAATAATTATCAGATTTTTATCAATTATAGTAATATATATCCTTTTAAGATTAGTTATAAATTTTATTATTTTAATTGTAACAGATCCCAACGGCTATCATCTTTTTCTTGATAAAATACCCTATATTATTTTCAGAGACAGTTTAGTCGCTGTCATTATAATAATATTTTATTATGTATTTGATTCATTGAGAATCATCAAAATATCAAACTGGAAATATTATTTATCAACATTAATTTTAATATTTTCCTTTATATTAATATTCAATATAGATGTTCCTATTCATAAGACTTTTTTTAAAAACTATTTTACCTTTTCTTTAATTACAATATTTATATTATTACTTTTCATTTTTAGACATATAATGTTTCACTTAAACAGTATTAATAAATTAATCGAAAAAAAAGAATTATATTTACTAATTCCTCTATTTTTAATTTTAATTTTAATATTTTTTATTTTTTTGCTTCCTGGTTATATCGAAGATAAAGGAGATAAAGAATCATTCGGTTTATTAGGCAGCAAACTATTTTTATTTGATTTCAATAATTTAATAGAACTTCAGGATGAGATAAAATCATTGACAAACGATAGAGTACTATTATTGGAGCTTCATGGAGTCAAGGATGATATTGCTAAAAGGATCAGTGAAGGATGGAACAGACAAATTTATTTAAAAAGATTTTCACTTGAAGAATATGTAAAAAACGGGGGATTTAAATATATTGAAGATGACAATGATCAGACACTCGCTCCTCTTTATATTTATGATTATTTCTGGGAAATTTTAAAAAAGCCTAAATTAACAGGTAGATCTGACATAATACAGACATTGTACTTAATTAATATAGAACCATCAGCGTTACTTGGCTCAGACCTTTTATTCAAATGCATACCCTTAACAAACTGGCAGGGTTCTCCCTTTAAAAGAATTTATAAATCTTACTCAAGTGTATTTGATGAAACCTATTTTAAACTTTCATTGGAAGAATTATCACAGAAAAAATTTTTGGCTGAAATTTCCCAGGAAAGAAAAAAAAGGCTTTTATATATAGGCGACGATATCAACTTTAAAAAGAAAGTTGAAGAATTGACAAATAATGTAACGTTTTTTCATGATTCAATGTTTTTAAAAGCATATGCTATACAGGAATATCTGAAAAACAATTACTATTATTCACTGATACCAGGCGTCAGCAAAAAAAGCAATCCTATCGAATATTTTTTATTCGGGACAAATAATGATACAGAATATAAAGGCAAAGGCTATTGTTCTTATTTCGCATTTGCAATGACTGTTATGCTTCGTTCAATAGGCATCGTTTCCAGAGTGGCTGTCGGATTTTCACCTGACATGCAAAACAGAACACTAAATTATTATGATATACGATCAAACGACGCTCATGCATGGGTTGAGGTTTATTTTGATGATTATGGATGGATAATTTTCGATCCGACTTCCAGTAATTTTGCACCAGGTGAAAATTATAAAATTGATTTTGGTAATAAAGAAGAGAGAGATAACCTTATTGAAGAAATTTTAAAAAACAAAGATAAAATGCAGGAAATCAATAAAATTAATAAAAACAACACAGTTTATGAAGAATTCTATGGCAGTATCATGAAATCAATAAGAAAATTCGGTTTATTTCTGATATTAATCGGCATAATATTATTTTTTATCATTGTGAATATTTTTAAAATTCACCATAAAATTCTTTATTTAATCTCATTTAAAATAAGAAAAAAAATTAAAAATATTTACAAGCATTATCTGGGAAAACTCTTGGATTATAATTTTCAAATATTCAGAAATGAATCAATAATAGAGTATTCAAAAAGAATTAAAAATGATGCAGATATTGATCTTATCAAATTAACACAGATATATCAGGAATCATTATTCAGAGATAATAAAAAATTTAATATAACAAAAAAAGATTTGAAATCCATAATTAAAAAGATCAATAATGACTTTAAAAGAATAAGTTTTTTAAAAAAAATATTATCATTTTTTAATATTTCAAGATTATGGAAAAAAATATTACCGGTTATTTTAATTTTCATATTTTTAAATCAATCTAATATTTATTCTCAGGATATAAAAACTATTGAAAATTATATTATCGAAGCAAGAAATGCAATTGATCAGGGATATTTTGATCAGGCACTTGAAATATTAAATTCAGCAGAAAAAGGATTCCCTGATAAATGGGAACCCAATTATGAAAAAGGCAAACTGTTTTATGATTATAATTTATATGAAAATGCAATAATAGAATTTTTAAAATCAAAAAAGAAAGGTAAAAAATCCGAACTGCTCTATAATTATCTCGGAGATTCTTATGGAAGTATCGGAGAAGATATAAAGGCCGTCAAAATATATGAAGAAGCATATAATGAATTATATCATTCAAGTCAGTTATATGATAAATTAAGCTGGATGTATTATAAGACTCATGAACTTGAGAAAAGCATAGACTTTGTATATACTGGATTAAATGAATATCCTGAGTCAAGTGATCTGATGATGACATTGGGAACACTATATTCAAATATAAATAATTATGAAAAAGCCAAGAGTGCTTATCTTGATGCAATTAACTCGTCATATAATACAGAATCCAACAATTTTAGATCCATTTGTTATTATAATCTATCTCTTTTAGAAAATAAATTTCTCAATTATGATTTATCAATGGAATTTGCATTTAAATCTTTATATCAGCAAAACAGAAGTTCAGCTCATAATCAGTTGAATTACCTTTATTATAATTCTCTTGATTTAAAAAAATCTTATAATGAAGTGATTATAGCATCTCAGCTTCAGCCAGTTACAATGCTTCCTAAACTTTCATTAATCAATATATATATAACATCAGGAAAACTCGATGAAGCAATTTTACAGATCCATGAATTATTAAACAATAAAGATTATTCGTGGATGCTTTATTTCGGGATTAGTAAAAACGAATATATTTGTGAATTATATAAATTTCTTGCAGTTTGTTATAAGTTTAAAACCAGCCAGAAAAAATACTTAGATAAATTGGATTTGATTTCAAAAATCAAAAGACCTTTCATCAGACTGTATTACTTTTATTTATTTTATTACTATGAAATAAAAGCTGCAAATTTAGCCATCAAAATCGGTGAAAATATGATTAAAGGTGGAAATGAATTAGACGGCCTTGAATTATTAATAAATTCATTTGAGAATTTATGGCCAAAAAAAGCATTGAAAATATTGAAGCTCGCAAAGAGTCTCGAAGTAAAAGTTAATAAGAAGAAAAAACATTTATATGAAATCAATGAAAATATACTCAAAGTTCATTCGTCAATATTTTTCTCAAAAAATAAAATAAAAAATCAACTTCTAAATAATTTAAATTTATTGGATAATAAATGGGAGAGGATAATAAGAGCAAATTTATTAATTGAACTTATAAAAATTTCCGAATCAGAAGAAAAAAACAATTATATTAATGAAGAGTTTTTTCTTCATTCACCCCTGCTTCCAATGAACGACATAAAAGTTCCTGTTCAGCTTGCATTTAGTGATAAAAAATTTTATCATGAAGCAGGAAAAAAAATTAATAAAGCTGTTAAACAAAGCGGTTTTAAAATCAAAAAAGATTCAGATATATTACTGGTAGCAGGCAGAAGAGGAAATAATTTTTATATGGATCTATATAATAAAAATGAATTTATCAATTCATTTCTGTTTAATGTAAATTTATCATCGGATAAATTTATAGAAGAGGCAGGAAATGAAATTTTTAATGAATTTTTTATAGCTGATCTGGAATAAAAATATATAAACATAACAATGGGGGATTATAAATGAATAAAAGACCTGGATGGGATGAATATTTTATAAATATCGCAAAAGCAGTTTCAATAAGATCAAGCTGTTTAAGAAATAAAGTGGGTGCAGTAATTGTCAGAAATAAAGACATTATCAGCACAGGGTATAATGGCGCTCCTCAATATCAGAAAAATTGTCTTGAAATTGGCTATTGTTATAGAAATAAAAACAATATCCAGTCAGGAACACAATTGGAAAGGTGCAGAGCTGTAGGCAGTCATGCAGAATCAAATGCAATAAGTTTAGCAGCAAGAAACGGACATTCAACCGATAATGCAACAATTTTTATAGTAGGGCACAATGTAGTATGCAATCAATGCAAGGCTCTGATTGCCAACGCAAATATCATAAGGGTAGTATTATTGGATACAAAGGGTGATTTACATGAATATCTGCCTGAAAAAGACTGGAACACGCATCCAATCGATTTAGAGTAAAAAAAAATTAAAGGTTTTATTTTTATGTATAAAAAAATATTTATGGACAAAATTTTAAAAGAAATTGTTGATAAGAGGGTCATAACAATAAAAAATAAAGGTATTAATTTTGGGTATAAACTACCGGCTCAACGACAAGTACCAATCACACTCCCTGATATGAAAAAAGGGATAACTGTTTGCGAAATTAAAAGAGGTTCGCCTTCAGAAGGCAAAATGAACGATATATTAAATCCTGTAGAATGGGCGGATAAATATATAAAATCAGGGGCTGATGCAATTTCAATCTTAACCGAAGAAAATTATTTTTTCGGCTCTCTAGATGATCTTATCAATATAAAAAATAAATTTCCGAATGTACCGGTGTTAAGAAAAGATTTTCTGATAAATGAAGAAGAAGTTGAAATATCATATCTTGCCGGTGCTGACATGATATTATTGATCGCCAGTGTATTGATTGACATTGATAAAAACAGATCAACGGATCTAATTAATAAAATGAAAATAAAAGCTGAAAAGCTTGGGATGATGCCGTTGATTGAGGTCCATAATTTAGAAGAGCTTAATGCAGTTTTAACCATTAATCCAAAAGTAATTGGTATAAACTCAAGAGATTTAAAGACTTTTTTAATAAAAAGAGGCTATCCGTTTGCCCTCAAAAAAAACATAGATGATTCAATATACACAATCTATGAATCAGGGATCAGAAATTGTACTGACAGCTTTTTTATCGGTTCTTCTGGATTTAACGGACTCTTGATCGGTTCAAGCATTATTAAAAGTTCAAATATCAATGAAAAAATAAGTGATATTAAAAAGGGATTTTCATGCGGTATTTTAAACAGGAATAGATTTTATAATGAACTTTTTTATAAAATACATATTGAAAAAAAATTAGTCGTTAAAATCTGCGGTATCACCAATCTTGATGATGCCCTTATTGCTGTTGAAAATGGTGCAGACATCATCGGTTTTATTTTTGCAGAAAGTCCCAGAAAAATTGACTTCTATAAGGCAAAAGAAATATCTTTAAAACTCCCTGATAAAATATTAAAAGTCGGAGTTGTTGTCGATAAAGATATAAATTTATTAAAAACTGGAGTTAAAGAAGGGTGGCTGGATGTCATTCAATATCATGGCGATTTTGATAATGACTTTTGCCAGTCTTTTCAAACATGCTGGTATAAAGCTTTACGCATTAAAGATGAAAATGATCTTAAATTAAATTATTATTCTCCAATTGTACTTTTTGATTCATTCAGTAAAAATGCTTACGGAGGAACAGGCAAAGTTATCAATAAAAAACTGCTTGATTATGCTAAAAATAACAATATTGACATTTATTTAGCAGGCGGGATAAATCCAGAAAACGTCAGAGAAATTATAGATAAATATAAACCTTTATTAATAGATATTTCCTCGGGTGTAGAAGAATATCCGGGGAAAAAAAGCAAAGAAAAAATAAAAAAATTATTTTATGAAATAAATAAAAAATCTTGATATTAATTTCTTGCATAATTTATTGACTTGTTTTAACAAATCATTTATTTAAATAAAAGGAGAGAATAATGAACTTAACAAATGAAATACAAGCCAGAATAAAAGAATGGTCCAATCATCCCTATGGAGAAGAATGCATTAATGAAATAAAAAATCTTGTTGAATCAAAAAATGAAAAAGAATTAATCGAAAGATTCGGCACCGAACTCGATTTCGGAACAGGGGGTATCAGAGGCATAATCGGTTACGGTACCAACAGAATGAATATTTATGTTATTGCAAAATGTACTCAAGGTTTAGCTAACCATGTTTTAAAAAGCAAGGTGAAAGACCCTAAAGCCGTTATAGCATATGACTCAAGATTATATTCTTTTGAATTTGCAAAAAAAACTGCCTCTGTTCTTGCTTGTAACGGTATCAAGACATATATATTCAAAGAGTTAAGACCAACACCAGAGTTAAGTTTTGCAATAAGATATTTAAAATGTACAACCGGTGTTGTCATAACAGCAAGTCATAATCCTAAAGAATATAACGGTTATAAAGCTTACTGGAATGACGGCGCACAGTTAACCAGTCCACATGATAAAAAAGTTATTGACGAGGTAAGAAATATTACTTCTTTAAATAAGGTAAAAGAAGGCGACTTTAATGAACTTTTAAAAAATGGGATGATAGAATGGATCGGAGAAGAATTAGATGATGCATTTATCAATGAAATATTAAAATTATCAATAAACAATGATATTTTAAATAAAAGCAATATTAAAATAGTCTATACACCATTGCACGGCACAGGAGGAACTCTTATCCCAAAAGCAATAAAAAAATTGGGTCTGCCTGAACCGATCTATGTTGAAGAACAAATGGAACCCGACTCCAATTTCCCAACTGTTAAATTTCCTAATCCTGAAGAAAAAGAAGCTTTGAGCCTTGCAATTAAAAAGGCTGAAAAAGTAAATGCAGATATTGTAATTGCAACAGATCCAGATGCCGATAGAATGGGTGTTGTTGTAAAGGATAACAATAATGATTATATCGTTTTAAATGGTAATCAAATCGGAGTTGTTTTGGAATATTATATATTAAAAGAAAAAAAATTAAAAAATGCTCTGCCTTCAAATGCTGCTTTAGTAAAAACTATAGTAACTTCATATCTGCAAAATATTATTGCTAAAGATTTTAATGTTAAGGTTTTTGATGTTTTAACTGGATTTAAGTATAT
>JAFGQB010000128.1 GCA_016935915.1 Spirochaetota bacterium | reverse complement strand
ATTTAGGGAACAAGCATTTAATCTGAAGACAGTTTTTTTAAAATAAGATTAATAGGTATATCTGTGAGCAATTTAAATACTCAAAATAAAGGACAATTGAATTTAAATTTATAACTTTAAAAAATATCTTTAATTGACAATCTGATTAATTGTAAAGAAAATCATTTTATTACAGTATAACTACAGTTCGCTGTTTGCTCAGGATTATCTTCTTTAATAATAATTGTTATATCTTTTGATTTATCAAATTGTCTGACAATATTATTAAAAATTTCGTTCTGCAGATCGGAGAACTGCGATTTTTTTGATGTTACGGTGATAATTTCAGTCCCAAACGGAGGAGTAATTTCAAAATCAAATGCATATTTATCATCCCCGATTCTGTAGGTTTTATTATTGGTCAAGAAATTGTTTTTATCAAATTTATTAGGGAATACCATGGTAACTATTCCTGATGCAGTTCTATGGTATATTTTTATATAACAGTCAATATTTGATCTTACATTTATGATCATTTTTTCCTTTTCTTTATATATTCCCCCTTCACCTCTGTTTGTCCAAACTTCCAATATTTGTTTTTCACTTCCCGAAGAAGTTAAATTTAATTGCATGTTTATTTTTTCAATATCCCTTATATTATCAGGTTCCAGTTTAATACCCTGGGGAAGTCTTTTATTTGGGATGTCAAACCTTTTTGAATCTAGTATTTTTGATGTGTCGAAATCAATCAGATAAAAAATCAAGCTGGTATTTTCATCCTGTACCCAGTATTCACCGTTTATTATCCCGTTGATATTTATTTTATTGGTTTTTATTTCCAGTATGTTTTTTCCCAGAACATTTAATCCTCTTGTATTATTATAACTCACAATATTTGTATTTAATTTGTTTTTATTTAATTCATCTAAGAATTTTGATTTATCATACATGGCAAAAAAGCGGTTTTCTACAATTATTGATGTGCTAATGCTTTCTAAAAAATTCGAAAACTCACTTGAGGAGTTTTTATCCTTGATAGAAAAGTTGCCAATTACTATAGTCTTATTGACGAAATTGTTTTTTTCTGAAAAACCTTTAAAAGTGGTTACAAGGTTATCAATAAAAATCGTTTTTTCTTTGATCATTTTTTCTATGCTTGATTTTGGCATTTCAACTAATACCCACCATTCTTTGGTTTTTTTATTCTGCCATCTTTCCTTTATTAGGGCGCCATAAAGGTTCGCTGACGAATTTTCACTGATTGATTGATTGAATTCTTCGGTTAAATCTGTTTCAATATCTTTTTTAAAAAAAGCTTTACCGTAATTTAGCGATGTTGAGATTTCTTTATTTTTTGTTAAAACAGATTTAACCTCAACACCTATAAATCTTGCAATCATCTGATATGCCAGACTGACGGAATTATTTATGTCTTTTGATGGCCCGCCGATACCGAATATTAAATCATCACTTTTTGGGGTAACATCAACCCATTGAGGCTTGTCATTTTTAGCATTAATGAAAAGTATTATTAAAACGATTATAAATATTGGTATTATTTTTGATTTTAATAAACTCATAAATGCTCCTGAATAAAAAGTTCAATAATTAAAATATTATTTATTTGAAATATAATCTTTTATATTTTTATCTATTTTGTAATAAATCTGCAAAACTAGTTTGCTTATTTTATTTAACCACAGAGTTTACAAACTGTGTGAAAACCAAATATTTTACCACTTAAGTACACTCAAGAACACAAAGTAATAATTGAGAATTTAACTATTATCATTAAAAAACAGTTAAATTGTATTATTAAATTATATTATTCAATAATTAATATAATAATTTGTTTAATACCTCGCTTTTTTATTAAATCTTTGTGTTCTTAGTGTCCTTGAGTGGTTTCAAAATTACTTATGAGACAAACCCCGTTGCAATTTAAAAATATATTTTATAAACCTGCTTCATCCATGATAGTTTCAAGCATCTTGCTTGCTATTACTTCCTGAATGGTTTTCATGATTTCCACATATTCTGCAGTTTCTTCAACAAGTGTTTTAAATGCTTCATTCTGAAGTTTTTTGGTTTCTTCCAATATCTGGTCGCTCATCGAATAGACAACATAACCTTTATATTTATTACTCATCTTTTCAGTATGGGTGCCTTCCTGTCTGAACGAAGAGAACTGAGTGCTTGTAATGCTTGCATTGTAAGTGCTCATTTTTTCTTCGACTTTTCTGGTTAATTGATCACCCTTTTCTTTGGTGAGTCTTCCTTTTTGAACAGCTTCCTGAATTGCTTGAATATGTTTACCTGACTGCTGAATACCTGTTACTTTCTGGGAAAGATATCGAGACAAAAGCTGGAAGGCATCCATTCTTGCGTTTTCTATTGCGGTTGATTCATCAACATTCATCGCACTGTCTGATTTACCGATGAAAATTACAACTTTATGTTCCTGTCCGCTGGATGATCCTCTGAAATAATTTTGGACTAAACCTCTGTCCATTGTCCACCATTTTTTTGGTAATGTACCTGCTTTGCCCACTTTAGTTTCTGTTGTTTCACAACCTGTAAATAAAATGAAAAGCAGTGATAATACAGATAAAATAATAATTAATTTTCTCATAATTTCTCCTTTAATAATTATATTTATAATTGAAAATTATTATATTTTTCAAAATATTTTTTAACTTCATTTTTGTTTAATTTGCGCACAGATAACCAATTTTATTTGTTTTATCTTTTATATCTGCTTTAGTTACGTATTTTGTTAAAAGAAGAGTAAAAGTGACATTGTTTTTTTTTACTGCAAAGTACAATGGGTACTCTTTAAGCTCATCTTTCATGTTGACAGGATTTTTATCCTGATTTAAAAAAGTTTTTGTTTTTTTAACATCACCGCTTTTAACTGCTTTAAGAAATTCCTGCTGATCAGGGAAAAAATAAACATTTAATATAAGAAAAACAGATAATGTAAAAATTTTTTTATATGACATATAAAACCTAAAAAAGTTGTTAAATATTTATTAAAGTTTTTCTATCAATTCTTCTGATTCGTTATATTCTTTGATCATATTGTTCCAGTTATTTTCCAGACCAACAATTAAATTTTTTTCTTCGGCAAGCTTCTCTTTTTTAGCGTTATATCTGTACATTGTCTGGTTGTCAACGATTGTTTTTGATTTTAAATTTTCGATTAAAGCGTCATAATTATCATAGCAGACTTTGTACTGGTTTAAAAAAATCACAGATGAATCAATCATACTTAATCTTTTAGCATTTAATTCTATCAGTTCCTTTTTGTATCTGTCATAACTGGATGTACTTTTAAATTTATCCTTTAGTTTATCCAGTAGTCTTCCATAGGTATTTTTTAATTTTTTATCAATACCATTCAAGATATTTATTCTTTTATTAAGCAGTATTATTTTTTCCTTTAGAACAGATAATTTAATGTCTGTTTCATTTATAGCTATTTTTAAATTTTGCGCTTCCAGTTTTTGATTGATCAGCCATCTGTAAGACTCTAGATTATCCCTGATCTCTTTTTTGACATCGAGAGCCTGTTGATTGATCTTTAATGCTCCCTGACCTTTTTCAATTTCTATAAATTCAATTTCTTTCAGTTCAACTGATTTGTTTTTATTTATGACTTCGGTGTCCTGAACTGCAACTGTACCGTCCATAACATTTATAAATGATTCTCCGGTTATGCTTGCGGCAATATTGAATTCTGTACCTCTGACCCCTGCAACAATCGAAGAAGTTGTCACATGGAGACTGTTTTCCTTTTTTTTATTGAAAGAAGTAGTCAAAAATCCTGTTGTTAATATAGTATTAAAATTATAATTGTTTTTTCCTTTATAACTAGAAACAGAAATTTTTGAATTTTCTTTGATCCTTAAAAATCCGTTATTATCCATTAATGCAATTTCTGCCGAGGATTTATCATAAGTTAAAATATAATCTGAACTTAAGATATCGTCACCAGGATATGCTTTTATATTTTTATTACCCCTGATTATTTCTACCTTGCCGTCAACAATATTTATTGTACCGATTATTTGCTGTGTATAAATTAAAAATGAAGACATTATAAAAACAATTAAAATAATTAATACTTTTAATCTCATAATAACTTCCTTTTAATTGATTTATAAAAACTAAAGAAATTATAAAAGATATTATTCTTAAAAAAATACAAATTAATATTACACCTTTTAGCAGGCAAATTCAATACAATTGAAAAATTTTTCAAATTATTTAATAATAATTATATTTTGAAATATCATCAAGAAAAGTTTTATGTGTTGAATTAAATAGTGATTGCAATTGTTTTAAAATTTTGATAAGAAATTTATTCAGCAATGAAATAATTTTTATAAGTCAGAATATACAATATGATTAAATCAATTTTTAAATTAATAAGACCAAAACAATGGATCAAGAATTTTTTCATTTTCCCTGCAATTTTATTTTCAAAGGAATTTTTAATATCTGATGCATCAAACAAAATAAAATTTAATTATTTAAATATATATTTGACTTTTTTGCTTTTTGTCATTTTTTCCTTACTTTCCAGTTGTGTTTATATATTGAATGATATCATTGACATAAAAGAGGATAAGCTTCATCCCAAAAAAAGGAACCGTCCGATTGCAAGCGGGAAAATATCGGTCAAACAGGCATTAATAATATTCAGCATATTATTTGCACTTGTTGTTTTTTTATCATTTTTTATTAATATAAATACCAGAATAATTTTATTGATTTATCTGTTCCTGAATATACTATATTCATATTACTTTAAAAAAATTGCAGTTCTTGACATATTTATAATTGCAATGGGTTTTCTATTAAGAGCGATATCAGGAGCGGTAGTTATTGATGCAAATATAACAAAGTGGTTTTTAATAACAATATTCATGATAAGCTTAACTATTGCTTCGATCAAAAGACGGGGAGAATATTTTATAAAAGAGGATGGAAGAAGACATGTACTGAAATTTTATAATGTAGAAATACTTGATATTTTTGTTTCATTATCTTCGATTTCAGCTTTATTGACATATTGCATCTTTGCTTTGACATATGAAATCAAATCATTTTATATAACTATTCCTTTTGCACTCTACGGTATCATGAGATATCTATATGTATCTTATTTAAATAAAGAAAAAGCAGGCGACCCTGATGATGTGATAACATCTGATTTTCATATGATTGTTACCGGGATTCTCTTTATATTATCAATATTGTTTAGTATGTTTGTTTTGCATTAGAATTCAATTATAAATAAGATTGTTTATGGCTAAAATTTACGGTGTTTTATTTATTATTTTAAGCGTTATATTTGGAGCAGTCGGTCAAATATTAATGAAAACCGGCATGAGTAAAATTGGCACTCTGGCAAAAGATACAAAATTTTTAGATGCTGTTGTTTATTTTATCAGAGCGATTTTTTCTCCTCTGGTTTTTTCAGGTTTGTTTTCATACCTGATAAGCATGATTATATGGCTGTGGGTTTTATCAAAATATGAATTGAGCTATGCGCGTCCTTTTGTTTCCATAGGATATGTTGTCATTATTTTGTATTCATTTTTTGTTTTAGGAGAAAATATAAATTTATTGAGATGGATCGGGATTTTTTTGACACTGATCGGCGTGATCTTGGTAACTAAAAGTTAAGGGATAATTTTTTTGAAAAGACAATACTTATTATACATGTTATTTGCTTCGGTGAGCACTTTTGTCAATATTATTTCGCAGGTTATGACAAAAATCATATTCAGTAATATATCTTTTTTTAACAGAATACTGATATATAAAGGTGAAATGTTTGTACTCGGCTTTAGTTTAAATTTTTCACAGGACATCACAATTGTTTTCCTATTACAGATGTTTAACGGGATAATAGCAGGTTTTTTAACTAAGTTTATACTTGATAAGTTCATAGTATTTAAGGAAAAGCATAAGAATATTATTCATACATTTATGCAGTTTTTTATTTATGGCGCTTTGGCTTTGATCACTACATTTATTTTTTTAGTATTTGAAGTCGGTTTTAAGATATTATTTGATTTTTATTATTCAGAGATAATCGGCGGGTTTTTAGGTCTTGTTATCGGTTATACTGTAAAGTTTTTTCTGGATAAAATGTTTGTTTTTAAAAGTGAATCAGCAATATAACGGACATTTATTTCATTATTATTTTTTATCATTTAGCTTTTCCTTTTTTTGTTATTTCTAGCTAAGTAAGAAATATTTTTTTTTATACCTGAGATTATAAACTTTTCCTATAAGTCAACAAGGCATATTGTATAACTTGTAAGATTTAAGAGCGCTTTCAGTTCGATGGAAATGGCATAACCTCAATTTATTTTTTAGATTTTGCCTTTACTGCTTTTAAAAAAATAGCCTTGGTTGTTTTACCAAGTAAAATGGCTTCTTCAACATTAAAATCATTATTAGTAATAAAATCAGACAAGTTTTTCAATTTAAATGGAATTATCGATTTAGGAAAGCTTTTAAATACTTTTATATAACGACAAAGCATAATCAATTTGTTGAAAATGGTCATTCCATCTGTAGTAAAACATGTTATTAAAAGAAGACCATGGGGCTTTAAAAGCCTATAGCATTCCTTTAAAACATTTTTCGGATTATCAATAATATGTATCAAATTCGCCATTAAAATAGTATCAAATGATTCATCTTCATAAGGAGAGTTGTGGCAATTTACCTGCTCTACTCTTACTTTATCATTATTTTTAAAAATTTTTTTTGATACTTCAATCATTTCTTCAGAATAATCTGTTGCAACAATAGAAGTAGCTTGATCAATGATGCATTTTGTAAAAGCACCATTTCCGCATGCAAACTCTAGTACTTTTCCTAGATTTTTTTGTGATTTTAATTTTGCCTTTACCCTGACGTTGACATATTTTCCTGCTGCATAGTTTTGTTTCTCATCAAAATCTTTGGCAAATCCTGACCAATAAATTTCTTTTTCCATTTGTAAACCTTTATTAAATTACCTTTTTTAATACAACTGCCCAACTGGCAGTGATTTTTCTATTTGATTCAACGTGAAATCCAATTTTTTTAGCGTTTTCCACAGCTTCAAGATAGACTTCTTTTTTTATATGCATTTTAGGCTCTACTAAAAAAAATTTACCTTCAGGTTTTAATATATTAAAAATATCTTTTAGCAAAGACTCTGGTGCCCCTGATTCATGCAGCATATAAAATGCAAGAGCAAAATCAACAGGCTCTGTTAAACCAAGTTCATCCTTACCGCACTGATGAACTATTATTCGATCTTTAATTTTAAACTTGTCTGCTTTTTTTTCAACAAGATCCAACATTCCTTTTTGAAGATCAACGGCAAAGACCTTACCTTTTTCTCCAGTCATTTTAGCCAGGTCAATGGTAAAAGTTCCTGGTCCGCACCCTAAATCTAAGACTGATTGTCCTTTTTTAATCAAATCATGAAAAATTTTTTTTGGATTATGAATAAGTCTTCTAACCCAATTATCTAATAAGCCTGCCATATGTAATGGGCATACATGTTCATTTGTCATAACGATCTCCTTTATTTATAACCAACTGGTTGGTTTATTTTATGTTTAAAAAAATTTATTTCTCCTTATGAACACTCATATGAGAACGCTCAAATGCTTCAATAAAATATTCTATCATTTTTTCTTTTTTGCAATTATAATATTCTGACCATTTGTCCTCTAAAACAATGTACATTATAATAGGAATGAATCCCGTAAAAAATTCATATACAAGATACTCGTTCTTATTGTTAAAAGGGAATTCATCATGCTTGTTTAATTTCTGATAAACCCCGTCATTTTCATGATCGATTATCAAATCTGCACATTTAAATAGAAGATCAAGTTTATTTTTGCTCTTCAATGATTCCATTATAATAATAGAAACAAGTTTCTTTTTATTTGTCATAAAATTAATAAGAGCTTCAATATAAGAACGTATCGATTTTACATCTGAGTTATTGTGCATTTCATCTATTGAAATATTAACTATTTTTTTAGCCTCATCCAGTATAGAATGCATAACAGAGTTGAGGATTTGTTCTTTACTCTTAAAGTGATAGTAAACCGTTGCTTTATTTATCTTGCAAAGATTTGCTATCTCATCGACGCTTGTGCCATCATATCCTTTTTCACTGAATAATTTTTCAGAGATTTTAAGAATATTTTCTTTTGTTATGTATCCGTTTGTTTTAGGCATTATTATAACCAACCGTTTAGTTGATTATAATATATTTTTTTTTATTTTGCAACAAAATTTTTCAAATATTTTTTGTCATAATAAATTAAAATATTAATTATATATAATCTTATATAATTAAGGTTGTATATTTATATCAACTTAAATAGTGATGTTAGGACTTTTACAGGACAATTTGCTTTACTGTTACGAATTTTTGTTTCAATGATAAACTTTCATTGCAAATGTACCAGAAGTTCTCCGATAATTTTTAACAAATCACACTCAAAATGATGCAAATTTTACCAATGCGACCTGTTTTCTTGTTATTTCAAACGAAGTGAGAATTTTTTTATATTCCTTTTGATAATTGCACGGAATCAATCGCGTCTCTACTTTGCTTGTAGAAATTACAAAAATACAGGTTAAAAAATAAAACAGAAAATTATTTTTTTCCGGATTGACATTGCGCAAAAAAAAATACGCAAGATATGCTGGATTACACATCTTCTATGTTAATTGGCTTTATAACTAGACTTTTCGTAATAATCGATTTATCTTTATAAGTCTTTAAAAAATTATAAAATTTTAAAAAAAAATCATTTTTATTGAATATTAATTAAAATATTATCATAATAAAAATATCAACTGTTATGAAGAAATTTTTTCTGTATATTATTTTTTTACTATCATGCATTGAAAACATCATACCTGCAGGGGAAACATCGGTTATTAATGATACTGACGTTACATTAATAAATTTTATCTTTAAAGAAACCGAAAAAAGTGAAATAACACCTGCAGAGATTTTGATTTCATTGAACGGCTTCTGCGAATATAAAAACGGACTGGTGCCATATACAGTTGATAAAAATAACAGACAACTGATTTTTGTCTCCAATTTGAACATAAGCGAAAGGTTTAAAGAAGCGGATTTAAGTTTTTATTCAGGTCCGTCTTTATATCCATTTGATGTATATTTTAATAACCATAAAATCGCAGTCATAGGCGAATACAAGCAGTATTATAACGGTTATAACTATATTTCTAAGAATATCTATCTTCAGAAAGATTTGATAAATTACAATGCGGATAACCATCTTGTTGTTCTTGCATTCCCGTATGATGAGACAGCAGAACTGGAATTTTCAATAGGTCCGACAAAGATAGTAGAAAGAAAAATCTATTTCAGAAATCTTTTCAATGTCAATTTAATTCAGGCAATTTGCACAATGTCATTTATATTCTGTCTCTTTTTCATTTCTTATTTTTTTTCTTTTTCAGCAACGGAAACTAAGTATCTGTTTTTTTCATTTCTCTGTCTGAGCCTTGGATTGAGCTATATGAATATATTTTATGAACATGATGCTAACAATGAGCTTATACTTGAAAGACTTACAAGATCATCCTTTCCCTTTGCCAGCTTTTTTCTTACTGCATTTATAATGAAGTATACAAATACCTTAAACAAAAACAAATATTTCATAATAATGCTTGTTCCGACTCTTGTTTTCAGCATTTGGAACCTGACCATGCCCCATAAATCGGATGTTCAGAAGTTCTTTATTCATACTTCAAACTTTGCAATTACTCCTCAATTAATTCTTTCTATAATATTGCTTTCATTAAACATTTTTAAAAATAAGAATAAAAATGCCCTTATAATACTTACTGCTCTTTTAATTGTTGTAGGGGTAAGTTTAAGAGACATCTACTTTGTTAACAATTCAATTACACCCTACTGCTGGCTTGTGCCTTATGCTTTTTTATTGTTATGTATTTCCATTCTTTTTATTTTGATAACTGAACAAACAGAAACTTTTAAAAAAGCCCAGCTTTTGTCAGCCGAAATCTTTGAAAAAAACAGCCTGCAGAGTGAAATTATTGACGGTGTTTCATCGCTCACCAAAAACATCAATGAAAGTGGAAAGGTACAAAATACCGCAATATCTGAAACAATAGCCATTCTGAACAGATATGAAGCCAATAATAACACCATTGTAAGCGATATTATAAAAGAGATAGATGAGCTTGAAAAGACAATAATCTCAATATCTGAAAATATAAAGAAATCAGGTAGAAATGTTTTAGAATCTATAAATGAGCAGCTCAATGAAGTCGCTCAGATAAATGATTCAATAAATGAATTAAACTCCCATATCAATATGATTAATGAAAATGCCTCGGAAACAAATGAAAACGCAAAGAAATTGATAACCTATGCAAATAACAGCAAGACAATTATAAATTCTTCGATTAATTATATCAGGGAGATCCAGAATTATTCAAAATTCATCGAAGATCTTCTTAATTCTAT
>JAFGQB010000017.1 GCA_016935915.1 Spirochaetota bacterium | reverse complement strand
TGATGTTTCCAAAAATGGATTATTTAATTGAGCGCATGAAAGAACTATAAAAAATGATAACAATATTAACAAAACTTTATTTTTCATTTATTCCGCTTTAATTTTTTTATAATATAAATTTAAAAGAATTTATATTATTTGTCAATATTAAATTATAAAAATTTTATGTAATGGATCAGAATAAATCAAAGAATCAATTAATATTTACAAAAGAATATAATAATGATAATTTATCTGATTTATAATCGGTTTATTTTTGGAGTTTAGAATAAGATGGAAAATATAAATATTTTAGAAGAAGGAGATGAACTGTCCCTTGATTTTAAAAAAATTAAAAAAACCTCTCAATGCAAAGAGGATGTAATACCTGTTGCAGTTCAGAACATTGATACAAAAGAGGTCATTTTAATAGCTTATATTAATAAACAGGCTTTGGAAGAATCAATTAAAACAGGCATAGCAACATTCTGGAGCACATCAAGAAATGAACTCTGGATCAAGGGCAAAACTTCAGGTGAGATGTTCGATTTGATAGAGGCTTATGTAAACTGCGAACAGAATTCGCTTGTTTTTAAGGTGAGACCAAGAAAAGGCAATATCTGCCATACCAAGAATAAAAAAGGTAAACCAAGGAACTGCTATTACAGAAAAATTGATTTTAAAACAATGAAATTAATTAATATTGATCCTTGATTTTTGGAGAATATTATGGAGTTAAGACTCGGTTTTTTAGCGTCGCATAACGGTTCCAATATGCAGGCTATTATTGATGCATGTAAAAATAAAACATTGAAGTCTAAACCTTGCGTTGTCATCAGCAACAATTCAAAATCAGGAGCAATTGAAAGGGCAAAAAAGGAAAATATTCCTTATTATCATTTAAGTTCATCAACGCATTCTTCTGAAGAGGAGCTTGATAAAGCAATAAGGGATGCATTAAAATCACAAAATGTAAATCTTGTTATATTAGCAGGTTATATGAAAAGACTTGGGCCGCATACATTAAAGGAATTTAACAACAGAGTTTTAAATATACATCCGGCACTTTTGCCAAAATACGGCGGCGAGGGGATGTATGGCATATTGGTTCATGAAGCAGTTATAAAAGCAAAGGAAAAAAAGAGCGGAGTGACGATTCACATTGTAAACTCTGAGTATGACAGGGGACCTGTTATAAATCAGGTGGAAGTTCCGGTTTATGAAAATGATTCTGCAGAAACTCTTGCTCAAAGAGTTTTAACTGTTGAACATCAGACATATGTTGAAACTATAAAAAAGATAGAAGAGGAAAAGATCAAATTATGAATAAGGTCTTGTTAACGACAATTTTACTTGCATGCAGCAATGTTTTTATGACATTTGCATGGTACGGACATTTGAAGAATTTTACATCAAAGCCGTGGATTTTTGCAGCTATGGTAAGCTGGGGTATAGCATTATTTGAATATTTGATTCAGGTGCCTGCAAACAGGATAGGACATCAGGTTTTAAATTTAGGTCAATTAAAGATACTGCAGGAAGCAATAACATTAATTGTTTTTATGCCGTTTTCTATTTTATATATGAAGCAGGGATTTAAACTGGATTACTTATGGGCTGCACTATGTATTTTGGCTGCTCTTTTTTTTATTTTCAGGGAAAAAATTTTTAGTATTTGAACTCTTAATATATGTAAATAGAAATAAATTATTGTTTTATAAACAAAATTATTAAAAATGGTTTTTTCCCAATTTTTTTTTCATAAAACTTTATATTTTTTTGTTCATTATTAAATTTTTTCTATTGAATTTGTCTTTAATATGATTTGATAAATAAAAAAAATTTATAACAAATAAAAATTTAAGGGACATATCTTATTAATTCGTATTTGTATTGTCAAAATTAAATAAAAATTATAGATTTTTGTAATGAATATAGGTGATATTTATGAGGTTAAAATAACAGATGCTGCTTATGGGGATTACTCTATTGGTAAACTAAATAATTTTGTCATATTTGTTGATAATTATGCAATTCCTGAAGATATTGTTAAAGTAAAAATAACCAGCATAAAAAATAATTATGCAATTTCTGAATTTTTTGAAATAATAAAAAGTTCTCCTTATAGAATTAATAAAAAGCTCTGTCCCTCATATGAGAAGGGATGCGGAGGCTGTCAGTGGCTAGGCGCTCAATATAAGATGCAGTTGGCCTGGAAAAAGAAAATTATTAATGATTCTTTTAGGAAAATTGGAAAAATTGAGATGTATGTTCATGAAGTAATAGGTATGGATGAGCCTTTTTACTACAGGAATAAAATGACTGTTCATTGTGATAAAGGAAAAGCCGGCTTTTATAAAAAAAGAAGCTATGAAGTTGTTGAAATTGAAAAATGCTGTCAACAGATGGAATTTAATCAGAATATTTTTGATAAAATTGATAAAAATTATTATAAATTAATAAATAATTTTCAAATCAGAAGTTCTTCAACAGGTGAATCAATATTAAAAATTAATACATCTGAATTTGATAAAATTAAAAAATCGTTAAAATATTTAAAGAATATAAATTTTAATAATCTTATTATAAATAACGAAGTTATTTTTGGAAATTATTATATTGAACAAAAGATAAAAAATTTAGTTTTTAAGATTCCTCATGATGGTTTTTTTCAGGTTAATTATAATATAACAGAAAAATTAATTGATGAAATAATGAAATTTGTTTCTGTTCAGAAAAACAATACAATTCTTGATCTGTATTGCGGGGTAGGGCTTTTTTCTTTGATTATTGCTCAATTTTGTAGTAAAGTGCTGGCAGTAGATAATAATGAAAAAGCGATTGACTCTGCATATCAAAATGCTTTGCTAAATAAAATCGACAATGTTTTTTTTAAATGCTCTGATGCTGTTTTAGCCTTTAAGAAATTTCGGAATGAAAAAATTGATATTGTGATTTTAGATCCTCCCAGAAAAGGTTGTGATAAGGAAGTTCTACATGAAATTATAAATCATAAGATTAAAAAAATAATTTATATTTCATGTGCTCCTGATACATTAGCAAGAGATTTGATGCTGTTGATAGGGAATGGCTATAAAATAATAAATTGTCAGCCTTTTGATATGTTCCCTCATACTTATCATGTAGAAACAGCTGTTTTTTTAGAATTATAAAAATATATTGTATTTTTAATAATTTTTAATTATTATAAAAAAAATGTTGTATAATTAAGATTAATAATGTATATAAAATTTTTTACAATAGAATAATTAATTTAAGAAATTTAAAATGAACGATAAAAAAATAGTAATAACAGGGCTAAGTTGTATTTCAGCATTGGGATTGGACTTGAATACCAATTGGGATAATATGCTTAACGGTAAAAGCGGTGTCAATAAAATCACTTTATTTGATCCGAAAGATCTGATGACCCAGATAGCAGCGCAGGTTCCAAAAGATTTTGAACTTTTGTCAGAAGAGAAGATAAAAAAAAGAACTTTAACGCAGATGACAAGAGCCACAAAGATGTGCTATCTATGTGCTGCTGATGCAATTGAAATGAGCTCAATAAATTTAGATTTATATGATAAAACCAGATGTTCAGTAATTTTAGGTGTAGTTAATACAGGAAAGCTGGATAATGATCCAAAAAATAAGATCATTAAAGGTATGAATAATGCAATGTCTGCATGGCTTTCTATAAAATATAAGTTTGAAGGTCCTAATTATACCATTGCTACTGCTTGTTCTTCTTCAGCTTATGCTATCGCTTCAGGATATGATCTGATTAAAAATAATTTAGCTGATCTGGTGATTGTAGGGGGAGCTGATTCTACTATAAATCCTGAAGAAATTTTAGGATTTAATGAGTTATATGCTTTATCAACAAATAATAAGAACCCTCAAAAAGCAAGTTGTCCTTTTTCAAAAGACAGAGATGGTTTTGTCATAGGAGAGGGTGCAGGTATTTTAATTTTGGAATCCGAAGAAAGCGCAAAAAAAAGAGATGTAAATATATATGCCGAATTATGCGGTTATTCTTTGACCACAGAATGTTATAATATTATGGCTCCAATGGAAAACGGTGAGGGAATGGCAAAAACTATGGAAATGGCACTAAAAAAAACAAACTTAACAATAAATGACATAGATTATATAAATGCCCATGGCACTTCAACTGAATTGAATGATAAATTTGAAACTCAAGCAATAAAAAAAGTTTTTGGGGACCAAGCATATAAAATTCCAGTATCTTCAACTAAATCCATGATCGGTCATACCATTGGAGCAGCTGGAGCAATTGAATCAATTGTTACTGTGTTAAGTGTATATCATGATATAATCACACCAACGATAAATTATGATAATAAGGATCCTGAACTTGATCTTGATTATGTTCCTAATAAAAGTAAGGCTCATAATATTAATTTTGCAATATCAAATTCTTTTGCATTCGGCGGACACAATGCATCATTAATTTTTAAAAAATATAAAAATTAAAAAACAGGGAGAATTAAATGGGAATAATAAAAGCAGGTACTCGAGATGAGGTAAAAAAAACAGTTATAAGTTTTTTTTCAGAAGAGTGCGAAGTTAATGAATCTAAAATTAGTGAAGAGACAAATGTTATTAAAGATCTTGAAGGGGATTCATTAATGTTTTTAGAACTTTTAGAAATTTTTAAAAAGAAATATGGACTGGATTTTGAACTCAAAACTATCGGAAAATATGTTGTTAAACATCCTGTCCAGACAATAAAAGATATAATTGATATGACGATTTTAATAATTCAGCATGAAAATAATATAAATGATTTAGCTTGATTATGGAGAAATTTACTTTGATTTTCCCTGCTTTTGGAATAGATTACCTGGGCAATGAAGATCAGATTATAACTAGTTATTCTATTGATGTTGAAAATTATTTTAAAAAAGCAGAAGTTTTTTTAAAAACTAATCTAAATGAATTAAAAAAAAATGACAATGAACTTTTTACACAAATTGATGTTTATATTTACAGTTGTATTATTTCAGATATTTTGAAAAAAAAGAAGCTCTGTCCCTCTTTTTTGGCATATTACAGTATGGGTATTTATTCGGCTTTATATTTTTCCGGTTCTATTACTTTTGAATATGGTCTTTATTTAATAAAAAGTGTTTATGAAACTTGTCTCGCTTTTATAAAAACAAAAAAAACTAATTATACTATGGCATTTATCATAGGTCTTGATTATAATAATGTCATGAGTCTTATAAGGGATGATAATTTAGAAGTTGAAATAACAAATCAGAATAATAAATATAATATTATATTATCCGGGACATTAAAAGATATAAATATTTTAATGGAAAAAGCGGTCAATGAAGGCGCTTTAAAAGTAAGACAAATCCCGACTAAAATTCCTTTTCACTCAACGATTATTAAAGAAGCGGCAATAAATTTCATGGATAAAATTTCATATAAAAATATTAAAGATTCCAAAATTAAAATAATTTCTGCATATGATCAGAAAATTTATCAAAAAAATAATGAAATAATAGAAGAAATTATAAAAAATATAGGTAATAATATTAATTGGCTGAAAACTTTTAAAAAATTGTTGTCTTTAAAAAATAAAGTTTTTATTGAAACAGGACCAGGTGAGAGTTTAACAAAATTAGCAAAATTTATTGATGGGGATTTTAAAATTTTTGCATTAAATAAACTTGAACAGATCATAAATAATCTGATTTTCGCATAATTTTTTTTAATATTCTGATAGTAATTCTTTTGCTCCTGGTAATTTTGAAAAATTTCCTTGTTCAATAGATAGATTTTCATAAATGTCTTTAATTATAAATTCTTGCTCCGGAGTTATTGCTGTTCTCCCATTTTTTTTTATTCTTAAGAATTCTCTTATATATGCAATTATTTCAATTGTTATAATTTCTGTTCCATATTTAACAGTATTATTTTGCGAGGCGATTATATAAGGAGTTTTTATATAAAGAAAAACAGCCTTGCATGTTTTTAAATTTTCATCAAATGTAGATTCTAGTAGTTCTTTTAAACCATTGAATATTCTGGCAATAACAAAAGGATTTTTTGTGCTGTAATGAAAGGATATGTCTGTAGTAACTTGAAAGTAATATTTTTTGTTTTGAAATTTTTTTTGCAAGATATCAAGCCCCGTTATTGGATTTTCATTGTTTATTGCCATATTGTCTGCAATGATTTCTTTTATTAAATCAGCTGCCAAAGATTCATTCTCAATATTTATATTCCCTTTTTCAAGATTGTTAAGACTGATTCTATCAAATTCTATGAGTTTTCTGTTGTTGGTTTTGTAGTATGTTCTTATATTGCTTCTAGATTTAATCCAGCTTATAGTAATTTCTTGTGAGTCTATATTTTCAGTCAAAAATATCATAGCTAATAAAGTCAGGAATGATATAAAAAATTTTTTCATATAACACCTCTTTTAATTATAAATTTCAAAAAATTTATCTTTTAAATAATCAATAAAATATTCATGGGTCAAATCTTTATTTGTTGATATTTTGACAAGTTCCATTGAAGAATAAAAACTTCCATGCTTATAAATATTTTTATCAAGCCATTTGATTATATTAATTAACTTTTCGTCATTAATATCATTAACTTTACCCATCTGATTCTCCATAGCATTTAATATTTGTGCAGAAATAAGATTGCCAAGTGTATAAGTAGGGAAATACCCGATCAAACCGTCAGACCAATGTATGTCCTGCAAATAACTCTCCGATTTAGTTTTGGGGTAAAAATTAAATAATTTTTTTGTCCTTTCATGCCAAAAATCATTTATTGAATTTACATTTATTTTATCATTTATTAAATCATTTTCTAATTGTGTTCTCAGTATAATATGGAGATTATATGTTACTTCATCCGATTCTGTTCTTATAGGGCTTTTTTTAACTTTATTTATTGCCTTGTAAAAATCATCTAAAGTTACATTATTTAAATTTTCAATGAATAATTTTTTTAAATCATTGAAATGGTTTTTCCAAAAACCATAGCTTCTACCAATAATATTTTCGAAAAATCTTGATTGTGATTCATGAAGGCTTAATGAAGATATCGTTGCAAAGGGTGATGAGTTTAAATGATTATTGACTGATAATTCATATAAGCAGTGTCCTCCTTCATGCAGTGTGGAAAAAAAACCCTTTATAAAATTATTTTCTGATATATTTGTAGTAATTCTAACATCGTATTCCCCAATAGTTGTTGTAAAAGGATGAGTTGAAATGTCCTGTCTGCAGCTGTCAAAATTTATTCCAAATTTTTTTAAGATGCATAAACCAAACTCCCACTGCTTGTTTTTATCATATTTTCTTAATAAAAAATCATCTTTGATGTGTTTTTTTGAAGCTTCTATTTTATTTATGATCTCAACCAATTGATTTTCCAAAGAATTGAATAATGGTTCAATGTATTTATATTTTAAATTTTCATCATAATCATCAAGCAAGACATCGTATGGATTGTCGCTGAAGCCAATTGCGTCTGCGATTTCTTTTTTTAATTTAAAAATTTTATTAAGCAGAGGCAGATATTTTTCATCATTACCTGTTTTTTTTGCCTGTTCCCATTCATTCATTGCCAGACTTGTTGTTTTTGCAATTTCCTTAACTAAATCAGTGGGCTTTTTTCTCTCTTTTTCAACATCTTTTTTAATTTTTAGTATTTCCTTTTGTTTAAATTCCTCAAGATTTTTAAAATCATTACTTTCTGTACATGATAATATTTTTTCATATAAAATATCGGAGATAAGCATATCATGTGCGATTTTTGTTATGGTCTCAATTACATTAGCCCGTGACATTACACCATTTTTTGGTATAAATATCGATTGATCCCAGTTGAGTAATGACAATGCATAGCCTAAGTTTTTTATTTCATTAATTGAATTGATTATTTCATTGTAAATCACACAACCTCCTCATTTATTTTTAAAAAATATAAAAATTTTCATAATATATTTGCTCAAATAAAAGCTCTGTCCCCAAAAAAAAATGATTGTCATAAAGACTTGCCAAAAAATATTATTCATTTTATTTAATTTGTTTAATGATTTGTCATATATCATCTAATCCCCTTATAAAAAAAATATAATAAAGCAAAAGGAATTTTATCTGATCTAATATTTTTTTTCTTCAATCTTTTATAAGAACTGTCCCTTAACTTAATAAAAGAAATTATTATATCATAAATTAATACTGATCCCGAATAAAAAATAAGCTCCGCTTAAATTTATTTGATAGTCTTTATATAAAACACCTTCAAGGAAATATTTGTATCCCGCTTCTGCAAAAAGCTTTGTTGTTACATTTAATAATGCGGAAAAGTGCAAGTATGGGCGTACAATAAAAGAGTCGGTTTTGTAGTTGTTGTTTTTATCAGGAGAAAAAAGTGCACCAAACATTAGTCCAATATCAGTTTCAAATCTATGTATGTTGAATTCTCCCTGACAGCCGGCTTCAAATGTAAAGGGTATAATTACTTTGTTGTCTGTATAAATTATATTTATATCCATATTGAAGCATGGTCTGAAATAAGCAATCGGTAAAGGTATAAAAGTTCTGATAGAAAATGAAGGAATAAATGAAAAAAGTTGATTTGCTGAAGACACTTCGTTTTCTTTATTAGAAAGAGAAAATCCTCCGCAAATTTGAAGTTCTAAATTGATATTATTTTTTTTTATAAAATATTGATCCGGACTGATTTGCCCTTTTGTATATAAAATTCCGGCAATAGAATATTCATCATATGCCTTTATAACTTTTACAGCTGTATGTTCAATAATATTATCATTTTCTTCAGTATAAGAAATTAAAATATTTCCTGTTTTAATATTATCAATTTTTCCTTTATTTAATTTGATGAATAGTGAATTGATTTTTTCTGAATAAATCTTTGGTTTAAATATTATAAGATCGTCAAGATAATTTTTAATTTTTTGAGAAATTTTATTAATAGCTTCTATTTTTATATTTTCATCAGGATTCAATGATTTTATCTCCTCTAAAAAGAAATCTTCATCAATTATTGTTTTATTCTTGCAGTTTATTAAAATTACATTTAAATTAATAGTAAAAATTTTTATAAATTTATCCGGATTATAAAAGTCTTCTTCTTTACTTAAATTATATGAATTTAATTCAAAATAAAAGCAGTAATCAAGAGATTTTAATTCGTTATAAAAGTTTTTAATGTTTTCTGTTGAATTATTTTGCTGTTGATCTATAATTTTTAAATAATTTTTTAATTTTTCTTTATTTTCATTGAAATCGAGCATTAATATTTCGGACGAAGGTATATCTGATAATAAAGAGAGAATTTTATCTTCAAGCTTCAAATTAAATACAGGGTCAATGCTTTTAGAAAAAGAATAAAGTCTTGTCATTCCAATTTTTTGGAGAGAGTAATTACTTAAATTTATAAAAATTATAAAAGGCAATATCAAAATTTTTAATTTCATAATTAATTGCTTCTTCAAATTATATAATTTTAAATTTAATTTGAAAATATCTTTATTGAATATTTTAATAATTTTTTCAAAAATTGTTATCGAGTAATACTTTTATTTTTATTGACTAATAAATTTTAATAAATTATAAACCAAAGATATTAAAATTTAATAACATGAAAAAATCAAAAACTTTTTTGATATTGTCTATATATTATGCATTGATCTTCATGGGAAATGCCGTTTATATATCCTATATTGGAATTTATTTTTCAAGCATTGAACTTATCAATTCAAAAATAGGAATTTTAATCAGCATAAGTTCTTTTATAGGGTTACTTTCACAGCCTTTTTGGGGATCAATTACTGATAAATCAAACAGCAAAAATTTTATTTTACAGATAATTCTGTTATTTACTGCTATATTTACATGGTTAATACCATTATCTAATGATAATTACCTTTTTTTAATAATATCAACTATTATATTTGGTTTCTTTATCTATCCTATTGGTCCTATAGGGGATTCTATTGCTTTGGAATTATCCAAGATTGAAAATTTTAAATTTTCAATTATAAGAACTTTTGGATCTTTTGGTTTTGCTCTGATGTCATTATTTGCAGGGATTATATTATCGGTAAATATAAAATATCTTTTTTTTATTTATAGTACATTGAGATTTGGAGCTTTTCTAACGCTATTTTTTTTACCTAAAGTGGAAGGACATGATAAAAAAAATGAAAAAATAAATGTTTTTCTTATTTTTAAAGATTTTAAATTAGTTGTTTTTTATTTTTATGTTTTAATTCTCTCGATTACTGCCGGATTTTTTCAGTCATTTCATTCAATTTACAGTAGAGAAGCGGGTCTGTCCCTGAAATTTATAGGGATAGGAGTAATGATAGGTTCATTCAGTCAAATGCCTTTTATGATTTTTTTTGATAAATTTTATAAAAAATTTAAGATTATTAATTTGTTATTAATATCAGGTATTGTTTACTCAATTAGATGGTTTTTATATATTTATGTGCATAATCCTTTTATTTTTATTATTATCTGGATACTTCATGGATTTACTTTTATTATGCTATATCTTTGCCTTTCACATTATGTTGATGATTCTGTAAGAAAAGAACTCAAAACAAGGGGACAGGTCATTAATTATTTAGTTTTAGCTAGTATTAATTATATTCTGGGTAGCTTTTTTGGAGGACTATTGTCAACATATATAGGTTTAAAGAACACATTTGCAGTCTGCTCAATCATTTGTACTTTAATGGTTGTTTTTTTGTTTTTAATTATAAAAACTATTCCTGTTTTTCTTGAAAAAAAAGAAAAAAATTTTGAATAATAAATAATAATCGTCTAATAAAAGAAATTAAAACTAGTATTGATCCGAAATGAAAACTGTTTTTTTCCGGTTGTGCCTTTTGCGCAATATATTTTTTTAAACTCTTCCCCTTATATGTGTACTTTTTTTAATAGAAGGAATTTAAGATTAAAAAACATTCGACATTCATCTAAATTTTTTTTATATTAATTTATTGGTAATTTGAAATAGGGTTAAGTCTTATTGAGGTTTTTATGAAAAAATTACGTTTAAAAGATTTACATGATATTAATGATAATCATATTTTTAAGGATTTATTGCCCGGGAAATTTATCTATAAGGGCGGATTGTCTTTTGGCAAACCAGGAAGTAGAAGTCATAGCAATGATGGTCCTAATGGTAAAGATTATCACATTCATCAGGATCATGAGCTTTTTCTTGTTGTTCAAGGAAAGGGTAAACTTGAATTAGATAAAAATTCTATTGATATTATTACTGGTGATATAATAGTAATAGAACCTGAAGAAGATCATCATTTAATATCCGACATGGAAGATCCTTTAATCGTACTTTACTGTCATGCTTCTGATGAAAAATTATAAATTATTAGCTTCTAATCTTTCTAAAGCCCATAAAGTATATTTTCTCACTCTTAAATCAGGATCAAGTTTTAAAGAATCCAGAATATCTGTACAATCTTTTGTTCCAAGTTTTTCCAATGCCTTTATAACTTTTACTCTTACTTCTTCATCCGGATCTCTTGCGGCTAATACTATTCCTCTATAAGCAGTTTTTGTTCCAATCAATGAGAGGATTTCTGCGGTTTCTCTTCTTACTGCCGGGTCTCTATATGACAATTTTCTAATTCTTGATTCAATAAATCCGGAATGTTCTAGTATTTCGGCAATATAATTATGCAGTGATATGTTTTTTTCCTTTAACAAATCTATTAACAGCTCTTCTCCAATATCGCCCATAATCTTAAATGATTCGGTTATTGCTTTTTTTAGTTTAGGTATAGCCTGTTTGAATATTTTTATTATTAAAATGATTTCATTTTTATCTTTTTTATTAGACAGGGCTTTTATTAATTCTTTTTCTAATTCATTGTCATTTTCCTTTTCCATTCTATCTGTTAAGACTTCAATTGATTTTAAATTTTTAGATTTTGATATTCCGGTTATTGCTGCAATTTTAACTGAGTTAACTTCATTTTCGTCTTTTAATATTTTTTTCAGTTCTTCTAAAATTTCCGATGTACCGTGTTCTCCGATTGCTTTGCTGACTTCAACTCTTACCCTTTCAAGAGGATCTCTTAATAAAGAGATTACCGATATATATGATTTATTGTCTTTATAACCTATCAAAGACCAGACACATGAAATTCTTACATCTGGATCTGGATCTTTTATACCTGATTTTATTATGGGTAGAAAATCTTTAATTCCTGTTTCAGGGAGAGATGATATTAGTTTTGCTCTTAATTTAGAGTCTGCACTATTTAGAAGCCATTCAACTTTATTTTTGAAAATTTCATTTTGATAATTTGCCAATATTTTTGTATATTTTATTGTATCTTCAAGTGATAATGATGATAAATTTTCTAAGATTAATTGAACACAATATTGCTTGTTCATTTCTCCTAAGAGTTTTAATGATTCAATTTTTGTCTTTTCTGAACACTTATTATCTATAGAAAGAATAATATGCAGAATTTTTTCGAGTATTATGGATTCAGGCATTTTCAAAAGGAGTTTTCTTAATTCATCGAGGGATTTATAATCATTATTAATAAAAATTTCAAATAGGATATCCAAGAATATTTCATCTCCTCTGCTTGGGATATATCTAAATATTAAATTAGAAATTTCTTCATTATTTTTTCTTTTTATCAATTCATCTTTTAAAATTTTTAATGCTTCATCATCACCTCTAGAATGCAGACATTTTAAGGTAGATTCATATAACTCTTTAAGATATATATTATCAGAAAAAATAGAAAAAACTTTTTTTGCTAGATTTTTTATATAAATTCTATTTCCGTGAGAATGTAAAATTTTACTGCATATTAATAAGGATGCTGGATTGTTTGTTGTATTAATAACAGAGAGGAATGATAATGCATTAACTTCAGTAGCATGCTTTAATATGTTAAAATTTCTTTCTAAGGATTCCTTGTCGCCTAAAGAAACATTTAAACATAATTTTAAAAGACTTTTATTTTTGTCTAAATATTTTGCTGCATAAAATCTTTTTTCTAAATTACTGTCATTTATATAATTAAAAGCAAAATTTTCATCATCGATGACATTTGTTCTCAGCAATTGTAAAAGATGGATTGTCTGTTCATCACTTAATTTTAATTTTTTTATATTATAATAATTGCTGAATTCTGTATGTATCCTGGTCCATGCAGCATTTCTTACATCAAAGATAGGATCATTTAAAACCAAATTAAATAATTGATTATATAGTCGTTCTGGTTCGTCTGAATTTAACTCATTAATGATTGTAATTCTGATTTGAGGATTTGGATCATTAATTGATTCCCAGATGGCTCGGATAGATTTAGTGTTCTTATCATTAAGTAAGATTTTTATTGAGAAAAATCTTACCTGCCATTCCTGATCTCCGGATATTTCTCTGATTTCATCTATTTTATCATTATATATAGCAAATGCTCTGTCCCCATTAAAGTTTTCACCATTGCCTGCTAATGCTATATATTTCATAAAAAAAGTGTCGAATTTTTTTTCCATCCATTTTTTTAGTATATCAGCATATTTTTTATCATTCAATGATATTAAAAAACATTTAAATAAGCCTTTATCAAAGTTGTATTTTAAAATCCTATAATAATCTGTTATATTGTTTTTTTTTATCAGATAGTTAATCCATATATCATCCATTTTTAAAAGTTTGATTAATTTTAAATCATATTTAACTGCAATTTCTTCAATTTTTTTTGATTTTTTATATAATTTATAATCCGTATATTTTTCATTAAAGTATTTTAATAAAAAATTTTTATTTTCTTCATCATATATCAAACCTTTTAATTTATTGATGAAAATTTTATTTTTAATGAGTTTATAAAGAATGAAAATTATTATAAATAAAATAATCATTGATAGAATTATTAAAAATAAATATAAATTATTTTTTAAAATATAAAAAAGATACATATAAACTCCTAAGTATTATAAAAAAATATATTAGTAATTAAATAATTTATAAAAAATTATTTTTTACTATTTATTATTAGTTCTAATTCATTATTTAATTTTATATCATGAAACATTAAAGATGTTATTTCGGATAGAGTTTTTAAATAATTAAATTTATTTTTGTCATAAAATTTAGATTTTGTTGAATTTAAAAAAAGTATTCCCTTTACTTGATCCTTGATTACAAGAGGCGCAGCTATACCGCTGTTCATTTCGTCACATAATAATAAATCTATAAATGGTGAAGTTTTCTTTTTTAAAATCAGTGTTATTTCTTTAGACTCTTTAATAAAACTAATAGTAGAACTTGATGAAGAAATGTTTTTTTTAATATTATAATTTCCCTTTTTAGAATACAAAAAAAAATCAGTTATATTAGGATCAGAAGCAAGAAAAAGACAGGATAGATTAGAAAAAGTATTTTCTAATGCTATTTCAGTAAATATTGTTAGAATATTTTTTGCATTAAACGGATAAGTTAAAGCAGAATGGAATTCTATGATTTTATTATTTATATTATTATTAATATTTGACATATTAAAATCTATTTATTTAATCAGTTTCTTATGATAATAAAAATTAATGAAAATTTCAAACAGAAATAAATTTTATTTTTAATTGTAAATAAATGTAATTCTCTTGATAAATTTAGAAAAAAATTTTTTTATAAAATATTATATTTTTAATATTTTATTTTAGGAGTATTTTTTTTGAACAGGGATTTATTGGATATTTTGAATAGAATAATTGATCAAACTTTTAAATTTGCTTTTAAATATAGTGAAGATGATTATAAGAAAAATGATAAAAATATCAACCGGTGGTATAATTGGGATTGGTGTATGGGGGTAGCTTTTTATGGGATATTTAAAGCAAATAAATATTTGAACAATAATGACTATATTAAATTGATGAAAAAATGGATTGATTTTAGAATAAAGGATAAAATTCAGACTTTATGCATAAATACATGTGCATTAATGACGTCTGTTCTGAAATTAAATGAACTTTATAAGGATTATAATTATGAAAAACTATCTGTTGATTTTGATGAATATCTTTTTAAAACGGCTCCACGTGTATTTAATAAAGCTTATGTCCATACAGTAATAAATAAAATTTTTTTAGGGAAAGTTTGGGCTGATACTTTATTTATGGCATGTATATACCTTGCTGAAAAAGGAAGATATCAAAACAAGCATATTTATTATAATGAATCTATTAATCAGCTTTATAATCATATGAAATGCTTATTGGATTCAGATACCAATCTTTTTTATCATTGCTGGAATGATCTTCAAAAAGTACACGAGGGAGTTATTTGGGGTAGAGGTAATGCATGGATATTAATTAGTACAATTGAAATTTTGGAATTGATAAATGTTGATTTTCCCGAAAAGGAAGAAATTAAAGAGATTATAAGAAATTTTATTAGATCATTAGTTGAATTTCAGGACAAGTCAGGTTTATGGCATACAGTCATTAACAATAAAGATACTTATTTGGAAACTTCATCTTCTGCAGGTTTTGCTTATGGATTATTAAAAGGTATTAGACTTGGATTATTTGATTCAAATTTAAAAGAAGCAGGTATAAAAGCTATTAGAGCAATTATAAAGAATATTGATAAAGAAGGCAATGTTTTGTATGGATCATCTGGTACCGCTGTTAAAGAATCAGTTGAAGAATATAATAAAATTCCATATGAAATTACTCCATTTACTCAAGGATTGACAATTTTAGCACTCACTGAGTTTGTTTTTTATGAATAAACTCCGCCATTAATATCTATAGAGGCTCCCGTTATAAAGCCATTATATTCACTGGCAAGAAAAGCAACAACACGGGCAACATCATCACATGTCCCTGCTCTTTGTAGTGGTATTGATTTTATCGTTTTTACCTTTGATTCCTCAGAAGTATGTATTTGATGAAATTTTGAACCTAATATTAATCCTGGAGCAACACAGTTTACTCTTATACCATAACATGCCAAATCATTTGCCAAACCTTTTGTAGCAGTTAAAATTGCACCTTTTGTTGATGAGTAAATTAATGCACCTTTGCCTCCTCCATTTTTTCCTGCAAGAGAAGAAAGGTTAACTATACTTGCACCTTCTTTATTTAATTTTAAAAGGGACAATGCTTCTCTTGTTAATAATATCATTGTATTATAATTAATTTCAAATACTTTATTGATAAAATCCGGTGACATATCTTCTAAATTAATTCTTTTTACCATATCTCCAGTATTATTGATTAATATGTCAAGATGACCAAATTTTTCTTTTGTAAAATCAATTACCTTTTTAATTTCTTCCATTTTTGTTAAATCTGCTTGAATTTTATATATTTTATTATAATTATTTTTTATTTTATTTATCAATTCATCTGCTTCTTTTTTACTGGTATGATAATGGATGATTATATCTGCGCCAAGTTTTGCTAATTCTTCAGATATTGCTTTACCTATACCTGAAGCTCCTCCAGTTACTATTGCTTTTTTATTTTTTAATGTATTCATATATTATTCCTGTAAAATTTTTATATTTTTTTTATATTCGGTTATTTTGATCTAATATATTAATTTTAGGATCATAGCTTTTTGTTTTTCTTTAAGTTTTATTCTTATAGATTTTTTGATGTCTTTTAGTAATCAAAATAATTTTTTGTAGTTGTAATTAAAATTATAAATTATTTTATCTTCAAATTTATTGGATAATTTAAATATTTTTTTTAAATTAGTTGTAATATTATTATATATTTCATCAGTTATTGTCAAATTGTTCACTTGAGTAGCTTTTTTTTCTAAATGTGATGCAAAATTAATTACATCTGATATTATTCTTCCTGTGTCTTCCTGGAATTTTATAAATCCTAGATTTGCTCCTATTCTTAAGGATATTTCGTCACTAATAGGTTTTGATTCCCATCCGTTAAAAACGGGTAAAGAAAAAAGTATTTCAAGCAGGCAGCATACGGCAGCATTTATTCCGAATTCTGTTCTGAATGCTATTATTCCTCCGTCCCCAGCCCATGACCAAATCCTTCCATCATATTTATCGATTTTTTTATTAACATATTCCCATAAAAGAAAATATACTTTTTCAATAATATTTGATTTATATTTTTTTACAAGTTGAGAGCTGCTGCAGATATCAAGAGAGGCGATGATCATCATGTATTCTTTGCCGCTGATCAATGAACCCCAGTTGCACATATTTTTATTATCATTTTTTATATTTACAAATTTTCTTGTTTTGAAGTCATAGTAATAACCACTTCTCGATAATGCATATAGAAAATTTTCTAAGCCAGTAATATTTATTGTTTTACCATTTAACAGGTTTCCATCAAGTTCTATTATAAATTTAATTAGATCTTCTAGTTTACCTTTTTCCAAGCAGTAATTTACAATTGTTTTAGCTGCCAAGAGATTTGATATAGTATGGGTTTCTGGAGTTTTATTAATTTTATGTGAGCTGTAATCTTTAAAAAAGTATTTTCCGATTCCTTCTATATCGATGAATTTAAGACTTTTACCGATTATTTCGGAAAGTTCCTTAATTAAGGTAATATCGAACATGAAGCCTCCCAATAATATTAAAAATTATTAATTAAAGAACTAGTAATTGAAGTTCAAAATTATCCCCATTATATAATATAATTTTATATTTATTAAATATTATAAATAATAAAATATTTTCTGCATTATAAAAGAATAATTTATTTATATCAATACATTTTTAATTTTTGATTTATTAAATTTAGAAACATTTAAAAACAATTAATATTATTAATCATCAAAATAATCGTCAATATGATAAGATTTTGGTTTATCTAAAACTTCTTTCCATATTATTGCTGACTGTATTTGCGGTAAATTATTTATTTTATCTAATATGTCTAATTGAGGTTCTATTATATAGGGATTTTGTTGTTCTTCTTTTTTTATCTCTTTTTTTTCAGGCTTTTCAATATTTGATGCATAGACACTTTCTTTTTTGGTATGTCGTTCAGCTTCAGTATTTTCATATTCATGATAAAAGGACTTTGGTGTTTTATCATCATTGTTCTCATTAATTGTTTCTTTAAATTCATTTTTGATTTGTTCAAATATACTTGTAAAAGAGCTTTGTTTACTGCTCTGTCCCCCTGCTTTTGAAGCTCTTTTGATAAAAAACTGTACTAATGTGATTATTACAAAAACAATTAATGCAAATATTAAATTTTCCATTATATGATCCTTTATTATATTATTCTGCAGCATTGAACTGCAGAATAACATAATATTAATTTTTATTCTTTTTTCTTTTTTCCCTCATCTCCAATGCTTTCACGCATTTTTGTATCAGCCTGAATGTTTTTTAATTTGTAATAATCTAAAATACCCAAATTGCCTGATTTAAATGCCTGTGCTATAGCTAGAGGTATTTCTGCTTCAGCCAACACGACCTTTGCTCTATTTTCCTGTACCAGAGCAACCATTTCCTGTTCTTTTGCCATTGCTGCAGCTCTTCGCTTTTCAGCTTCTGCTTGAAATTTGCGCTTATCCGCCTCTGCTTGATCTGCCTGAAGTTTTGCACCAATATTATCACCTACATCAACATCGGCAATATCAATAGATAATATTTCAAATGCAGTGCCTGCATCCAGCCCTTTATCAAGAACTCTTTTCGATATTTGATCAGGATTTTCTAAAACACCCTTATAACTCTGTGATGAACCGATTGTTGTAACAATTCCTTCTCCGACTCTTGCAATTATTGTTTCTTCTGTTGCCCCTCCTACAAGTCTTTCAAGATTTGCTCTAACTGTTACTCTTGCTTTTGCTTTAACCTGAATACCGTCTTTTGCAACTGCATCTATGGTTATTTTCCCTTTACTCGGATCCGGACAGTCTATTACTTTTGGATTAACACTGGTTCTTACAGCATCAAGTACATCTCTTCCTGCCAGATCTATTGCTGCCGCTCTTTGAAAGTTTAAAGAGATATTTGCTTTATTTGCTGCCACCAAAGCCATACATACTTTAAAAACATCGCCTCTTGCCAGGTAATGAGCTTCCAGCAAATCCGTTGATACATCGGTTATTCCTGCCTTTGTTAATATGATCCTGGAATCAACAACAGTATTTGCTTTTACTCTTCTTAATGACATCCCTATTAATTTAAACATACTTACATGAGCTCCTGACAGCAGTGCTCTCAGCCAGATGCCGAAAAATTTTATTAATATTGCTATGAAAATTATAGCAACCAATAAAAAAGCTAAAAAAACAAAAAAATAAACAAATGTTGGTATTTGATTCAAAACATCCTCCTTTAATTTAATTAATATTTTAAATTTTTTTTGTTAAAAATTTATTTTTTTCTTATTATAATTTTATTTCCTTCGACTTTTATAACTTTTATTTCTTCATTTTTATCTATATATTCTCCGGTTGTGATTACATTATATTTTATATTATCAAATAATGCTATTCCTGCAGGCTTGCATGGAGTGTATGCAATTCC
This sequence comes from Spirochaetota bacterium, assembly GCA_016935915.1. Classification (GTDB taxonomy): domain Bacteria; phylum Spirochaetota; class GWE2-31-10; order GWE2-31-10; family JAFGQB01; genus JAFGQB01. The sequence continues at coordinate 6,797 of JAFGQB010000017.1, read as the reverse complement.
TGTTGTGTTTATAAGATTTTTATAATTATTGTCTGAATGAGAAACAAAACCTTCTTCTGGATTTTCTGTCTGATTCAGTATGATCCTTTTTCCGAAGAAGCTTTTTGGAAAAACTTTAAATGCAATTATAAATGAAAGTGGTCCTCCTATTAATCCTGCACAGAAAAATAAAATGCCTGTTAAAAAATCAAATTTAATAAAAGCATAAATTATTGCCGCCAGTATAAGAGTTGCTCCAATGATTGCCAGAATTCCTGCATCGGGAATAAATGCTTCAAGAATTATGGCAATCATTCCAATTATAATTAAGAACACAGGTATTAATATCAACATTTAAACCTTCTTAACTATTATTTTATTTCCAGTTACATCTATTATTTCTATTTTTTGATTTTTTTCAATATATTCACCATCTGATTGCACTTCTAGGATTTCATTTTGAATCATGGCTTTACCTGTAGGTCTTAAAATCGTTACAGTTATGCCTAATAAACCTTTTAATCTGGCTCTGTCCCCAATAGGCTGTACTACAAAGCCGTCCTCGGCTTTTTGCTCGGTATGTAGAGTTAATTTATTGAATATGGGAGTTTTTGGTAAAATTTGAGCGGAAACTGCAATAACCGCTATTGAAATCATAATACCTAAACTTAAAATTATTAAATTTTCTTTTGCTATATTCCATTGCCAGTCAAATGAAGGTATTATAAAATCCTGAAAAGACAATATTAATGATAAACTTATTAGAACAATACCTGAAATACCTGTGATCCCGAAACCCGGTATTAAAAATATTTCTATGATTAAAAGAATTGCTCCTAAAATAAATAAAACTATTTCTAATGAACCGACATTGCCCAATAGGGCATTTATTGAAAAGATTATCAAAAAAGCAGCTATGCTTGTAACACCAAAAATCCCGAATCCAGGAGTCCTGATTTCAAGATAGAGACTTATTAAAGCTATGGCAATTAAAATACTGGATACTGTCATAGATGCCAGAAATAAAATTATTTTATCTATAAAATTTTCCTTTATTCTTACTATTTTGTGATCTTCAATATTCAAATGTTTCAATAATAAATTAGTAGAAGAAACAGTACCGCTTGATAAACCGTAATACTCCATTTCATTGGATGTTAATGTCAATAATTTTCCAGAGGGGCTTATTGTTCTGCCAAGTTCAAATTTTATTGATCCCTGTTTTGCCTTTTTTTCCAGATTTACCAGCTCTTCTTTTGACACTATCTGCAGTTTATCATCAATATAAACCTCATAAATTTCCATGTCTTTATCTACCATTGCCAATGCGATGTTCTTTGGGTATCCGTTTTTTTCAGCCAGAGCCGCCATTTGTGTTCTTAAGGGGCTTACGATTTTTTCGGGAGCCATTTCGACACCTTCCTGAGTTTGATAAACAGGTGCAGCTGCACCTATCGAAGTTCCTTCTGCCATATAAATGCTTGAACAGGAAAAGGAGATCAATGCTCCTGCGGACCAGCTCACTCCTAAATTATTTTCTTGAGGGGAAATATATGCAATGGTTTTTATGTTTTCACATGAACCGATTATAGAAGTTATTTGAAGTGCGGAATCAACTCTGCCGCCGAATGTGTCAATTTCAAATATGATAGAATCGGCTTTTTCAATTTTAGCCGATTCAATATTTCGTTTTAAAAAAACCATCAAGGCTTTATTTATTTCACCTTTAATTGGTATGATATAAACTTTTTTAATCGGAATATTGTTTTCTTTAGTAAAAATCTGTTCATTTATAATTAATAAAGAGCAGACTAAAATCAGTATTAATTTTTTCATTTTATAATCTTCTTTTTAAATATTAAATAAAAGGGTATGTCCCCCTGTTATGATTTTATTGCAAAGTATATAAATTTTAATATATAAATGTCAACAGCAACAGAAATTTTTTACAGTTACTGTAAAATTAATATTAATTAATTTCTCCTTTTTTCATGTTCATGATAAAGGTTTCTAATGCATTAAATTCTGTTATCATGTTTTCCAAATTTATTTTACATTGATATATATCACTGTTTTTGCCGGATTGTTCTAGTGAAAATGCGGAATTTGAGAGTTCTTTTGCTGTAAGATTTGCTGCACAACCTTTTATTTTATGAGCTTCTCTCCAGATAACTTCGTAATTATTTTCTGCTATGGCATTACTTATATTTTGAATCTGATTTTTTCCATTAGTAATCAGATCATCTATTAATTCATAAATAAATTTTTTATTATTGCTGAATTCGTTTAATAATTTATTGAAATTAATCAATTCATTGTCAATTTTAATGTTATCATTATTTTTTGTTTGATCATTTAAACTAATATTTTCAATTTTCAGGTTAAGCCATTTTATAAGTAAAGAAATCAATTGTTCTTTTCTGTAAGGTTTAGCAAGAACATCATTCATCCCAATATCAAGACATTTTTTTATATCCTGTTCAAAAGCGTTAGCTGTTGTGCCAATAATTATAACATCAGTCCCTTTCGGTAATTTTCTGATATTTTCTGTTGCCTCATATCCATTCATCTCGGGCATTTGTATATCCATTAAAATTAATTTAAATTTATTTTTATTAAATAGTTCTAAAGCAATTTTACCGTTATCTGCTTCTATGATTTTAAATCCCAGCTCTTCAAGATGAATTTTTAAAACATCACGATTTGGTTTATAATCTTCAACAAGAAGTATTGCATCATCTTTATTGATTTGATTAACTAATTTTTCATAATCGATTTTATTTAATTCGATCTTATTATCAGTTATTTTTATATTTGATATTCCAAAGGCAATTTCAAACCAAAAGATGCTTCCAACTCCTTCTTCGCTTGAAACGCCGATCTCTCCGCCCATGAGATTTACCAGTTCTTTTGCTATTGCAGTACCTAATCCAGCGCCATGGTATTTGAATGCAAATTTATCTGTGGCTTGATAAAAAACATCAAATATATTGCTGATTTTGTTTTTAGATATTCCGATTCCTGTATCTTTAATGATAAATTTTATTTTTACCAGATCATCAATCTTTTCAATTAAATTTACATCAACCGTTATACTGCCTGCTGATGTAAATTTTATGGCATTGTTTATTAAATTGTTAAGAATCTGATGAAGCCTTAATATGTCCCCTATTAATGACTCCGGGATATTTTTATCTATGCTGCATTTAAAAGAAAGCCCTTTGTTGCCTGCAACAACCATAAAAATAGATTTAATTGATTCTATTAATTTATATAAGCTAAAAGGAAGTTTGTTTATAACGATCTTTCCCGATTCTATTTTTGATATATCCAATAATTGATTTAACAGCTGCATTAATTTTTCTGATTCGTCAAGTATTAATCTAATATATTGTTCTTTTTGCTTGTCAGAGTGGGCGGAATTTATTAATTCTGTAAAACCTATTATACAGTTAAGCGGGGTTCTGATTTCATGGCTCATATTTGCTAAAAATTTGCTTTTTGCATTATTTGCTTTATTTGCTTCTTCGATTGCAGTTTGAAGCTGTTTGTTTAGTTGTATTAAGTCTTTTGTTCTTTCTTCCACTTTTTGTTCGAGTTCTAAATTTTTGTTTGCTAGATTTTTTAATAAAGCCTCTTTTTCTTCCTGTATCTTTTTTTGTTCTGTTATGTCGCTGTTTACGCCCTGATATCCTATGATATTTCTTTCCGAATCAAAAACTGGAACACCGGTTGTTTTTATTATGATTTTTTCATTTTTTTTGTTTACATAAACATTTTCCTGATCTATGTATAAAGATTTATCCCTAATAATATTGGTATAATAATTAATTGCATTGTTTTTATCATCAACTGCGATGAAATCGAATATTTTTTTATCAAGAACCTCAATAGGCAGATATCCTATGATATTATAAACTCTGAGACTGGAATATGTATATTTAAGATCATTATCAATCTGCCAAACCCAGTCGCTTGATGTTTCAACCATGTTTCTGAATTTTTCTTCACTTTTTCTCAGGTTGTCTTCGAATTTTTTTCTATCATTTAAAATAATTGTTCCCTGTATAGCAGCACTGATCTGAGTTGTTAAAGCTTCAAATACATTTATGTTGAATTTATTATAATCGAAAATTATGTAACCGATTTGATTGTTTCTGAAATAAATGGGTTTTATTACGAAATTTAATCTTTTTTTATTTATTAAAAATTTTTTTGGCAATATTTCAATTGACTTAAAAATTATTCCGCTTTCGTTAATTTTTAATCTTTTATTATTTTCCAATGCAAAGATTAATTTTGATTTATTTTTATAACTTGAGGGGTCTGCATATAATGCCAGATAGCAGTCTTTAATTTCAAGTTCATTCAGGGAATTTTCCATAAGATCTAATATTTCGCCTAACACAAAAGTGATGGAATAATTAGTTGCGATCTTATTTAATGATACAGCCAGTTTTATTAATTCTTCCTTACTGCTTGAAAGAGAATAATTTTCAACACGGTTTATTAAAATTCTTGCCTGATGAAAGATGTTTTCTGCTTTTTTTATCTGTTCTGAATTTTTAATGTTAGGCAATAAAAGTTCTCTGAATTCCGATATGAAATTTTGGCAGCCGATAATTTCGAAATCATTTGAATTGAGTTTTTCAAGTAAATTATTAAAATAATTTAAAAATTTATCTGAACTTCTTTCGATGTCTGATATTAAATAATTTAATAAAATTTTAATCCAATCTTCTTTGATATACTGTTCGCTGATATATATTTTCTTTTTTAGATTTTGAATAATTTCTTTTTTATCTATATAATGGATGTTAGTAATTTTGTTTTTTATTGTGCTTTTCTCTGCCGCTTTTGAGAATAATGGATCTGTGCAGCCGCAGGACTGTCTGATAATTAATTGTGTAGGCATAAAAATATCTTCATGGATTGTTTTATTGTCTATTATGTCCAATAAAAATTCCACGGATTTATAACCCGTTAAATAATAATTATTATCAATGGTTGTTAACCGCGGAATTATTGCTTTGCTGGTAGTTTGATTATTAAAACCGGTCACTGCAATATCATTTGGTATTTTAATGCCTGCTCTTTTCATCTCGTCCATTAATGGAACAGCGATAAGGTCGCTTAATGTAATTATTGCTTCAATATCTTTTTTAGGCTTTAATTTTCTAAGATTAAAATATATATCAAAAACTTCATGACTTGTTGTATTTTCAAATTTTTTAGGAGGAATTATAAGGTCTTTGTTAATAGGGAGTTTATATTTTTTTAATAATTCCTGATAAGCTGCAAATCTTTTATATGATGAATAATGAGTGTTATCAGGTCCTCTGACAAACCCTATTTTTGTATATCCGTGATCTTCGACAAGATGCTTCATTAGATTGTATATTGCCTGATGATCATCCATAACCATAAACTGACTGTTTTTGATTTTTGTGCCTATGCTTATGATAGGGATTTTTTTGAAATTTTCATTAAAAAAAATTTGAATATCTTCTTTAGATACATAAGCTGAAGCAAGAGTTGAAGTCCATGATATCACTCCGTCAAAAAAAGATTTATCAATTAATTTATAAATAAAATTTGCGGAAGATTTAAATTTTTCCGGATTATTTACGTTTTCACTTGAAATACAAACTATATTTACATCATAGTCCCTCGCCGCATCACTAATTCCTGAGTAAAGCTGCAAGCCAAGCTGCCTGCGAAATGTTTGAGATGTAATGTAACAAATAGTCTTTTTTTTAGATTTTTTATTGTTCATAAATTTAAAAAAAAAAATTTAAACAGGTGTAAAATTCATGCCTGCTTTATGAAATTTTAGTTTTAAAAATATTAAAAGTCAATAAAAAAAAGAAAATTAAATAATTTATTGTTTAATATTTTTTAAAATTTTAAATAAATTTAGTAAAAATTTAAAGTTTTTAAAAAAAAAATTAAAAATTTTTTAATTTTTTTAAAGTATTATGCAAAATTGTTAATTAATTGATTTATATAGTTATTGACAAATAATAAAATTATATTATAATAAAATGATTTGTATTTTGCTTTATTTGTTATTAATTCCCATTTTAGGGGATAGTATAAAAAATAAAAAGGAGTTATGAATGAAAAAAATTAAAAAAATTTTAACGGTAAGCATAGCAGTTATTGTTTTAAGCTTGCTGGTTATAACCGTAGGCGGCTGCGGTAAAGGAACAAAAGGTCCAGCTACTTTAAAAGTTATCTGGTGGGGTTCTCAGACTAGACATGAGAAAACTCTAAAGGTAATTGAAATGTATCAGGCTTTAAATCCAGATATAACGATTGAGCCGACATATACAAGCTGGGATGGATATTGGGAAAAATTATCAACTTTAGCGGCTGGCGGAGAAATGCCGGATGTATTGTCTATGACTATCAATAATATGGCTCAGTATTTGGAAAAGAACTTAATAGCAGATATGAGCAATATCGGCACTATAGACAAACAGGCTATTGATCCTGCTTCTTTGGACAGCGGAAGAATGAACGGCAAATTATATGGTGTATGTCTTGGCGCAAATGCTATGGCTTTGGGATATAACAAAGATCTATTTGATAAAGCTGGCATTGAATATCCTAATGAAAAATGGACTTGGGATGATTTGGAAAAAGCTTCAAATGCTCTCTTTTCAAAATTAGGTGTTTGGGGTATTGGAAACATTTCTGATGCAGAAGTTGATTTCTTTTTAAGAGGTAAAGGCGAGTCAATGTATTCAAAAGATGCTAAAGATGTGGGTTTTACTGAAAAAACTGCTGTAGAAATGATGGCATTGATCAACAAG
>JAFGQB010000127.1 GCA_016935915.1 Spirochaetota bacterium | reverse complement strand
AAGAAAAAAAGGAAGATTAATATGCAGAGAAAGATTAATGTTACATTTATATTGACAATATTACTGATAGTTCTAATTATTTTTACTATTGTAAGGTTTATCTTCAAATTCAATGATTTCAGAAAGAATTTAAATGAGTTAAAAATCGAACAGATTGATTTTTCAAAAATCAAAGACGGTGTTTATAATGGAAAATGCGATATGGAATTTGTAACTGCAAGGGTTAAAGTTACAGTAGCAGGGAACAAGGTTGAAAAAATAGAAGTAATTAGTCACAAGCATGGTCCTTCCAAAAAATATGATGCGGCAAAAATAGTTGACAGTATTATATCCAGACAAACATTGGATGTTGATGCAGTATCAGGTGCAACAGGCAGCAGTAAAGTGGTAAGAAAAGCTGTTGAAGAAGCCTTAAAAAAGGGCATGTAATCTATTGATTTTTTTCAAGATAAATTTCAGCAAGCTGATATTCAATGAAGTTTTTTACTTTTGTTTCAAAGCATTTTTTAAAATATTCTATAGCAGTGTTTTTATCATTTGCCATCAGGTATTTTGTTCCGATGTAAAAATATGCTTCGCATAAATTTTGCTCAAGATCTTTCGCTTCGTTTATAATATCTTCGGCTTTTGTATTCTTCAAAAAGAAATTTATTAAATTTTTTTGGAAAGGTATTTCTTTGCTTAAATTATAATTTTTTCTTAATTGTAATATTGCATTTTTTAATTCGGTTTCAGAAATTTGAGCTGAATAAAAAATATACAGAAAATGAAGATAACAGTTGTATTTATTAAGTTTTAACATCATTTTAGCATCCGAAACGGCTTCTTCCAGATTACCGGTTGCATAATTATAAAAACTCTTGTCTAAATAATAGTAGTAATTATCATCATTAATTATATAAGCTTTTTTAAAATATTCTTTTGCAATTTCATAATTTTTTTGAATTCTATTTAAGTTGGCAAGTTTTATATAGGTACTATATGATTTTTCGTTAAAAGTCAGGATTTTTTTATATTCTGTTTTTGCATTTTCAAAATCGTCATTGAAAATATGAATTAATGCTTTATAATTATAATAATTTTCATATTTTGTGTCCAATTCATAAATCAAATCTAAAAATTTTGATGCTTCAACAAAATTCCTTAATTCAATATTGACTTTAGCGGCATGATACATTGCAGCTTTATTTGTTTTATCCTTTTCAAGAACGGAATTGTATATTTCAAGGGCTTTTTTATAATCCCTGAAATCTTCTGCAATATAACCAAGATAAACTTCTGCCATATAATAGGCACTGTCCATTTCTATAAGATTATACAAACATGTCCTTGCATCAGAATATTTTCTCATATTATATAAAGCTTTTGCTTTATTAAATACAGGTGCAGTATATCTACTGCTTAGTTCAATAGATTTATCATAACATGTTATTGCATTTTCATAATCAAACTCATAACCATATATGAGTCCTTTTATATTATAAGCCCATGAAAGCTTATGATTATTATTTATTGCTTTATTAACATCCTCATGTGCCTTTTTGTAATTGTAAAGATACATATTGCAAAGTGCTCTGTAAACATATGCAGAATAATGGTTTTTATTATCGCTTATGACTTTATCAAATGAATCAAGAGCTGATTTATAATCTTTTGATTCATAAAACTTAAGCGCTTTATCATATTCATCAAATATGTTCTGTGAAAAAACTGAAAAAGTAAAAGCAGATAATACTATAAAGGAAATATAAATATTTTTTATCATAATTTCACCTTAATAATTAATTATTGAATTATTTTACATAATTTTATTTTTTTTTTCAATAAATTTAATTGGTTCATGGTTAATAATGAATTTAAATAAGAATTATAAAAAAATTTTTTGTCATTTCGAGGGCTTATAAGCCCTCGAAATCTTAAATTATTAAATGTTTAAAAGATTTCTCCCCTCGGTCGAAATGACAGGGAAATTAATTTATTGAATTATTCACCAAGAACCAATTAATTATTTTATCACTTGTATAAAATCAATAATTATATTAAATTTACACTTTAAAAAAATCCTATGAAACAGAAAAATAAATTTTTTATATTATTCAGATGCCTCTCTTTTTTAAAACCGTATTTGAAATTCACTGTTTCTGCGATATTTACTTCGGTCAGCGCAAGGATAATCGCAATAATAATACCGCTGTTAATAAAAACGATCATAGACAGGGGGATAAAAAGCGGCAATCTTGAACTTATTATTTTTAATTCATCTTTTCTTGTCGGATTGAGCTTGATTGAAAGCTTTTTTAATTTCCTGACAGGAAGATGGACAGAGAAAGCTTCTCAAAATGTTGCTTATGATATAAGAAATAAACTGCATGAAAAGGTACATAAACTTTCTTTCAGTTTTCATGATCAGACTGAAAGCGGGCAAATTTTAACCAGGTCCATCAGGGATGTCGATATTATAAGATTTTTAACCGGAAGATCTTTTATAAGACTTTTGGAGATATTGGTTCTTGTCATAGGCATTATAACTGTAATGATGATCAAGCTGAATAAACTTTTAGCTTTGTCAGTAGTTTTGATCATTCCTATAATTGCATTTAATGCATTTAAATTCGGCAGGCAGTTCAGACCGATGTCAATGAAGATCAGGGAAAAGGAGGAAGACCTGACTACTGTACTTGAACAGAATTTAAGAGGTTCACGCATTGTAAAAGCCTTCGGTATGGAAGAGCAGGAAATCAATAAGTTTAACAGATACAACAATGAACTTCTGGAGCTTGAAATTAAATCTGAAAGATTAAGAGCAAGGTTTCTGCCTTTGATGAATTTCCTGATTAATTTTTCCTCTTTGCTGATTCTTGTTTTCGGCGGGTACTTTGTAATTTTAAAAAAAATTACTATAGGCGAGCTTGTTGCATTTACTTCATACATTGCATTGCTCCAGCTTCCTTTAAGAAGGTTCGGCATGATAATGAGCTTTATTACTCAAGCAGCAGCTTCAGGAGAAAGGATTTTTGAAATTCTTGATCTTGATATAGACATTAAGGAAAAAAAGGATGCGATTGATTTAAAAAATGTTAAGGGCGAACTTGAGCTAAAAAATGTCACTTTTTCATATTTTACCGATTTTCATGTTCTTGAAAATGTGAGTTTTAAGGTTAATCCAGGAGAGATAATTGCAATACTCGGAATAACTGGTTCCGGTAAAACATCAATAATTAATTTGATCCCGAGGTTTTATGAACCAAAAGAAGGGGAAATCCTGATAGACGGCATTAATATAAAGGATTTAAAAATCAGATCATTAAGGTCAAATATCGGTTTGGTACTGCAGGAGACTCTGTTGTTTGCATCGACAATCAGAGAAAATATATTGTTCGGAGTTGAAAATTACAATGAAAGTGATCTAATTCATGCCTCTAAAATTGCCAATGTTCATGATTTTATTTCTGATTTTCCAGAAGGGTATGACACTGTGGTCGGTGAAAAAGGCATAACTTTATCGGGCGGTCAAAAGCAGAGAATTGCCATTGCAAGAGCGATATTAAAAAATCCAAAAATATTGATACTTGATGATGCCACATCAAGTGTTGATACAGAAACCGAATCAATGATACAAAAATCATTGAATAAATTGATGAAAAATCGTACCTGCATAGTAATAGCACAAAGACTCAGCACTGTCAGGCTCGCTGATAAAGTGCTTGTAATGGATAACGGAAAGATAGTTGATTATGCGGAAAAAACGGGAAATTTGAGCTGCCATGAAATTTTAATGGGCAGATCAAACTTATATAAAGAAATATTTTATAATCAATTATTTAATTAAAGGCAAAAAATTATGATGAATTCAATGCATAAACAAGGACCTCTGGATACTTTAAAAGCGTTCGGTGATGTTGATAAGGGAAAGATAAAAGGGAAAACCCTGTTTAAACTTTTATCTTTTTCAAAACCTTATTTTAAACAGATGTCAGCAGCTTTTATTTTTATGATAATTTCAACCGGGTCCGTACTTTTGACTCCTTATATGACAAAGATAATCATTGATCAGCATATAATTAAAGGGAATATTAATGGATTGTTCTCTGCAGGGTTAATCCTTTTTGTCATAATACTGATAGGTTTTTTATCCGCCAGGTATCAATATTATATTTTAGCATGGACAGGTCAGAAAATATTGAACAGTTTGAGAAACAAGCTTTTTTCTCATCTACAGGCATTAAGCGTTTCATATAACGATAATCATATAATTGGAGTAACGATCTCCAGAGTAACCAGTGATGTTTCAGTCATAAATAATTTATTGACAGAGGGTGTTGTAACAATATTCGGGGATCTATTGATTATTATAGGAACTGTTACTATAATGCTGTCAATGGATTTAAAATTGTCATTGATATCCTATATTGTGATTCCTTTTATGCTCTTGGCTGCATATATATTCAGTCATCATGCAAAAAAAGCCTTCAGGGATACAAGAGAATCGATAGGGGAAGTGATAGGTAATCTTAGTGAAAATTTAAGCGGCATCAGAGTAACTCAGGCATTTAATCAGGAGCAGAATACTCATAAAAGGTTCAGTTCTAAAAATAAAAGGAACAGGGATGCAAATATCAAAGCAGTGAGTATGACTTTTATGTTCATGCCTGCTGTTGATTTTTTAAGCATATTAGCGGTCTGCATGGTTGTTGCCAGTGGTGTATTTATGATTTCCAAGGGAATGGTTACTATCGGAGTCGTTGTGGCATTTATTAGTTATGTGAACAGGTTTTTTATACCGATCAGGGATTTGACGCAAGTTTATGCAACTCTGCAGGCTGCATCTGCGGGAGGTGAAAAAATTTTTGAGCTTTTAAAAATTAAGCCTGAAGTTAAGGATAAACCTGACCCTGTCATCATAAAAAAAATAAAAGGTAATATTGAAATTAAAAACCTTGATTTTGAATATAAAAAGGACATAAAAGTTTTAAATAATATCAATATCAAAGTGAAGTCTCAAACTACTGCCGCAATTGTAGGACCTACCGGATCAGGTAAGTCAACAATTATAAATTTGCTCTGCAGGTTTTATAATGTTGAAGACAAGTCTATATTTATTGACGGTATTGATATAAATGATATTTCTTTAAAGTCATTGCATGATAATATGAGCTATGTTTCTCAGGATCCAATACTTTTTTCAGGTACTGTAGAAGATAATATTAGATTCAGTAAACCCGATGCTTCCATTGATGATATAATTGAAATATGCAGAAAGATCAATATCCATGATTATATAAGAAGACTTCCTGAAGGTTACAAAACAAAAGTTTTTGAAGGAGCAGTTAATTTATCACAGGGACAGAAACAGCTTTTATGTATTGCAAGAGCTATGCTTAAAAAACCTAAACTGTTGATAATGGATGAGGCAACTTCAAATATTGATGCACTTACAGAAAGTTTGATACAGAACGCTTTAGAAAAATTGTATAAAGAGCGTACATCGATAGTCATTGCGCACAGATTAAGCACTGTAAAAAATGCAGATATTATTTATGTATTAAAAAACGGCAAAATAATCGAAACAGGAAGACATGCTGATCTTTTAAAAATAAACGGCATGTATAAAAATCTGTTTGAAAAACAGTTTATCAAGTAATATTAAATTAAATTATAAATCAAAGCATATCGTCTTTGTGTAATTTAGAGAAAAGTGATAAATTTATTAAAATAATAGTTGTCAGTAATCAAAAGATTTCTCACTTCGTTCGAAATGACAAAACAGCTAAAAAATAAATAAACAAAGTGTATGCAGTAAGACTTTTTTGTCAGATAAGGCAGGATTTAATATCACTGGATATAAATATAAATTATTTATTTTATTGATTATTTTTAAAAAATAATTGCCAGCTGGTATGAAGCTGGCAATTTTACATGTTGTAAAGGAAGAATTCTTAAAATAGGGCATAAATCATAAAAATAAATGCCCAAACATTAAAACCTTTTGATTAAGGGATCATTAAGGTTTTAATGTTCTTATTGTAAATTTTGAAAAAAATTTGCAATTTTTTAATATTTAATCTATAATATTT
>JAFGQB010000126.1 GCA_016935915.1 Spirochaetota bacterium | reverse complement strand
GCATATAAATCCTTGATGATCGGTTATGACGGAGTCAGCCTCTTTAATTTTGTTTATTATCGTCCTCAAAGTGAGCCGCCTTTTCATATTTTAAAGCATTTAAATGATCTTGATTTTTTATCAAAACAGCCGCAATATTATTATCTGGCAAAATGGCGACCGCTTCCGGATGTTAACAAAATGCCCAGATATATAAGACGCGGTAAACCTGAGCAATTTGATGTAGAAATAGTTTTACCTTCAGTAACAATAAAAGAAAAAGGGAGATTGCGGATCCATACAATTGAACAGATACCTGAAAAGATAAAGCTGACAGCTTTAATCAATGGCATTGAGCTTGAAAGTACTGAGGATATAAGTGCTTTTTATGACAATCCTTATGATAAAATGATAAGCAGCGAAAAATATAGAAAAGCATGGCTTTTCCCTATAAAAGTGATTTTAAACGGTGTTAATAAATTGGAAATAAAGATAAATTCTTTTCATTATATAGATGTTGCTTTTATAGATTTTTCCATAGAATGAGGATTGGAACAGTCCCCTTTCAACTAAAACTTCAATTTTTTCAGTCTTTCAACTGCTTCCTTAATATTAGCTCTGTCCCCAAAAGCGGTCAGACGGAAGTAGCCTTTAAAAATTTGTATTACTAAAGAGAATATTATACCCGTAATAAAGAGCAAAATTAAATAATGCCTTCATGTTTGTTTTCTTATCAAAGGACCTTTTTATAATTGAATTTATGGAATAAAATTGTTTATTTGCCTGTTTTATTTTTAAATTTTTTAATTCTTTAAAAAAGCTCTTTTGCTTTGTTTTTTTTGCAGTAACATTATCATCAACAAAAAGCACATGCTTCAGGCCGCATCTTTCAATTTCCCTTACCACATCATCAATCTCAAGATCAAATTCTTTAGCCATTTTGCCTAAATGCGGTTTAATTAAAGCTATTTTCATTTGTTGTCATTCTCATGCTGATATCTTTTATAAATTGTATCAGACTGGTCCCCATACGGTAAGATGAAATTCATTATAACACTGTTTTTAATTGTATAATATAATTTTTTTCCTGAAATGATTTCAATATTTTTCTTTTGAATAAACTTGATGTTCTGCAGAAAACACAGCCATGTAGACATCCTAATGATCTAATTAAAGTCATCAGTTTAAAAATAGAAATTTTTGATCTGAAAAGACTGCTTTTTGAAGGTATTAAATATTACTGAATCTGCTCTTTTATTTCAATTCCAGTTTAATTTCTAAAGAGTTTTTTCATAAAAAACAAGCCGTCTCCAATATAGATATGATCAGTATACTTTTTTGTTTTTTCTTCTATACCGTACGCTTCAAAAAAAATCGCAGTACCATAACCGCTGAGAATAATTCCTGTATCAGAATAATTTTTCTTTATCCATCTGATTATATAATAGATATTTCATGCGGAAATAACTGTAAATGTCATTGCAATAATGTTGTAGTTGCCATTAATTAATTCTCTTTTAAACCTGTTCCGAGTAGGATTTTCAAGAACAGCAGACGCTAAGGGGAGGTTTTGCTCTAAAAAATGCAAAGGATGCCAGCTGTTCATCTGCCTTAGCTGGAAAAGGCACTAGAAGAGAGTATTCCTGTAATAAAAAAAATCAATATTATCTTTTTTGGCGTTTTTTTTGGATATGGTTTATATGGTTAAACAAATAGTATTTTCAGTTTTTTTCTTAATAACCTTTTTTGTTGTTATAAAATATCATTATATTATAACATTGTTTTTTAAGAAAAGAATGATGATGAAATTTTCGGATAACCGAAAAAAATATCCATTGATTATAAAGTAATTTTAATTTATTATTATAATAAATAGTAAAATGGATAAAAAAATGTATATTAATAATTTTTTACATATTAAAAATAATATTATTAATATTAATAAAAGGGGTAGTTTTCCTTATTATATATATGATAAAAAGATAATAGAAAAAAATTGTGATGATTTATTAAGCATTCCTTATAAGAATAAATCAATTCATTTTGCTTTAATGGCAAACGACAATCCTGAGTTATTAAGGATCGTTAAAAAGAAAGGTATTAAAGTTTTTGTTAATTCATTTTCGCATATGAGATTAGTTCAAAAATTAAATTTCAATAGTAAAGAAATAATTTTTGTATCAAGCGCTATTGACGAACGGACAATGAAGGCTATCAATAAAAATAAAATTACAGTGTGCCTTGATTCTATTAATCAGATCAGTCAATGGCAGAAATTATTTCCAGAGGATTTTTTCGGGATAAGATGCAATATTGGAAAACTTGTTAAACCTAAAAAGACAAGAGGAGGTTATTTTTTAGGCAAGGACAGCAGACTGGGACTGGAGCTGGATGAATTAAAGAAATATTATAACAATCCAAATGTAAATGGATTGCATTTATATATTGGTACGGATATAGCTGATATTGATTATTTTATAAACTGTTATAGGAAATTATCCGGATTTGTCAAATATTTTCCTAATTTGGAATATCTTGATTTCGGTGGAGGATTTGGTTTATCTCCAGATTCAAATGATAAATTTGATTTTTCATTATTCGGAAGAAAGGTTGCTGATTTAATGAACTGGGTATCAGATGAGGCTAAAAAAAGCATTAAATTAATCCTTGAACCGGGGCGTATTGTGGCCGGTGAAGCCGGACATTTTATCTGTAAGATTATTGATATTAAAATCAGAAATAAAAAACAACTAATAGGCGTTAATGCATCAAGTTCACAGTTTCCGCGTCCACTTTTTTATCCTGACAGTGCTTTTCATCCTGTATCAATATTGTCACAAAATTTTTCAAATAAAAAGGAAAATATCATCTCTTCGATTTACGGATGTTCAACCTATTCAAGAGATTTTCTTGCGAGAAACATTAAGCTTTCTGAACCATTAATAGGAGATATAATTATTATCAGCTGTGCCGGAGCTTATTCTGCTTCATCTTTTACTACATTTTTAGGATTTGAAAAACCTAAGGAATATTTTGTATGATTATAAAGCAGATTCAAAATAAAAAAGAATTAAGGCAATTTTATGAAATATATAATATAATTTATAAAAAATATCAATGCATGAGAAAAACAGAAGAATCTGTAATAAAACTGATAATAAACGGGCCAACTGCTTTTCATAAACATGCAAAGGTCATTCCCTGTCTTTTGTTGAAAGACGGCAATGTTGAAGGACGCTTTGCTTTTATTTATGATAAAAATTTAAGTGAATATTTGCAAATTTCTTTTTTTGAAGCTATTCCAGGACTGGATAATATAGTTAATGATATAAAAACTACTGCTAAGGAGCTGTTTCCTGAAGTTTCAAAATTTGTAGTCGGATTGAATGGACACTTGAATTACAGTGCAGGCATATTATTGGATAATTATGATAAACCGCCGGTTTTCGGTTTGCCGTACAATCCTCCATATTATCCTTTATATTTTAAAAACCTTACAGAAAGAAAAATGGTATCTTATAGGTTTAAAAATGATTTATTTTTTAGATTGTATGAAAAAAAAATTAATAAAACTGATTTAAAAGGTATAACTGTCAGGGAGATAAACAAAAAACGGATAACTGATGAAATTAAAATTTATACTTATTTAAATAATGCCTGTTTTAAAAATCATCCTTATTGGTCAGACAGAACAGTTGAAGAAGACCTGGAATTATTTTATCCTTTCAGGTTTTTATTGAATAATGATAATTTGTTATTTGCTGAATATGATAATAAACCTGTCGGATTTCTTTTATGGTATCCGGATTTTAATGAATTGGTAGATAATCAAAATAAAGACATTGGTTTATTTCAGCTGATGAAATACAATTTTGCAAATCCGATTGATACTTTCAGATTTACTGAGATTTCAGTTCTTCCTGAATTCCGAAATAAGCCTGTAACATTTGCATTAATATTAAAATTAATAGAGGCTGTAAAAAAGACAAAATATAAAACAGGTGAAGGCGGTTTTATTTTTCTTGAAAATACAGCCAGTAAAAACATGACTGAAAGATTTTTAAAAAGAGCTACATTCAGTGATTTTAAACCAAGCAGAAGCTATGCTCTTTATGAAGGAAGTTTAAGATAAATGGTTTTAGAGATAAAAAAATTTTTAAAAGCTCATGATCTTCCCGAATGCTGGGATTCAATTTGTTCAAATTATATTCAAAAGAAAGATTTTTTATCATATTTAGAATTATATAATCCGTGTAATCAGAGATATTATGCCGGTATGCAAAATAATGAAATAAAAATAGGTATAGTAATTTATAATCTTAAGCTAAATTTATTTACATATTCGTTTTTTAAATTCCAGGTAAAAATGAATATTGCAGGAATACCATGCTCAGTTTCATCGGGAGGTGTTGTCGGAGACTATGTTTTTTTCCCTGAGTTATATAAATATTTGATTAATGAAACAAAAGGTTTGCTGTTGTTTTTAAATATTGCAGAAAGTGAATTTATTATAAAGGATTATATTTGTGGTGAAACATTGCCTGCGGTTATAATTAAGAATTATTTTAGTTCATGGGAGGATTATTTGGATTCCCTTAAATCACATTACCGTAGGAGGTATAATTTGATAAGCAGGGAGTTTCAGGAAGTTGTTGAAAAAGAAACCGTCTGTTCATGTTTTAATGAAGAAATGTTTAAAATGTATTTGGAAGTGCTTTCAAGAAGCAAGGGAAAGCTGGAAAGTTTGAAGATTTCTTTCTTTCAGAATTTGCCAGATAAATTTAAATTGAATTCTTTTTATACTGGAAATAAATTATTAGGCTGGTTCATCACGTTTTTTGACAATAGTATTTTTTATTTTTTTCTTGGCGGTATTGATTATGAATTAAATGAAAAATATCAAATTTATTTCAATCTTCTATATAGGATTTTAAAAGACGGAATTGAAAAAAAAGCAAAGGCTATTGATATGGGCCAAACTGCGGAAATACCCAAGATGCGTTTGGGTGGGAAATTACAGAAAAAGTATATGATTGGTTATCACAATAATACAATTTTAAGATTATTGATGAAATTAAATAAAAATTTACTCTCATATAAATATAATTTTAATGAGACAAATGTTACGAAGATAATAAAATGAAAATTCTTTTTATTAAACCAAGGCCGTCACAGGATACCATCGGACTTCAGCATGTTATGCTTGTTGAGCCTCTGGAATTAGAAGTTATGGCTACCCTGATAAAAGAAAAAAATGATGTTAAAATCATTGATTTAATAATTGAAAAAAAGGATTTCAATTATTTTTTAATAAGTGAGAAACCTGATGTTTTGTGTTTTACCGGTTATATTACTGATATTCCCGCTATTAAATATTATTGTGATACTGCAAAAAAATTCAGTGAAGATATTATTACAATTGTAGGCGGCGTTCACTGTGAAGTATGTCCTGAGGATTTTGATCACTATTCAGTTGATTACCGGGTTATTAGAAATGCAGTAATATCATTTCCTGTATTAATAAGCTTTATTAACAATAAAACCTGTTTTCCGGAAGGGGTTTTGAAGAGAAATGATACTATAAATCAGGCAAAACTGCCTGATTTTAATTTTGATTTTCCGATAGCAGACCGTTCTTTAACAAAACGGTACAGGTATAAATATTTCTATATTTTTCACAATAAGATCGCATTGATTAAAACTGCTTTTGGTTGCCCTTATAAATGTAGTTTTTGTTTCTGCAGAAGAATTACAGATGACATATATATTAAACGACCTATTCGGGACGTAATTGATGAATTAAAAGGTATTAAGGAAAAAGAGATTTATATTGTTGATGATGATTTTTTATGTGAAAAAAAGAGAGTTTTAGAATTTATTGAAACAGTTAAAAAAGCAAATATTTATAAAAAGTATCTGATCTATTCAAGAGCTGATTTTATTGCTGATAATCCTGATATTGTCAGGCAGTTTAAGGATATAGGTTTAAAAACGGTTATTATTGGTTTTGAATCATTTAATGATGATGAACTTAAATTTTATAAGAAAAATACAAATTCTTCTATTAATTTTAAAGCAATGGAAATATTAAACCGCAATAAAATCGACTGTTTTGCGACAATTATAATTAATCCTTTATGGGATGACAATGATTTTAAAAATATTCAAAATACATTGAAGCAAATAAAAATTCATTACATTAATTTACAACCATTGACTCCTTTACCTGAAACCGGGTTATTTGTTGAAAGGAAAAAATTATTAATATCTCATGATGATTATACAAAATGGGATTTAGCCCACGTTGCAATAAAACCAGAAAAGATAAGTATAAAAAGGTTCTATGAAAATATAATTAAAACATATGAAGTTATTCTGTTTCAACCAAAATATTTATTATTATATTTATTTAAGTATCCTCCGGTTTCTTTATTTAGAATGGTATTGGGTGTTATAAAGGTAAGGATACAATATATGAACAAATTAAAGGAGTTTAAGAATGTCTAAACTTCTTTTTATTCAGCCTACACAATATGCAATTACAAAAGACGGTTTAAAAAAAGGACTTTGTAAGCAAAAAATTATTCATTTGCCAGGTCTTGTTTTTCCGCTATTGGCTGCAATGACTCCTGATAATTGGGATATTGAGATAAAACTGGAAGTAGTTGATAATATTGACTATGATCAGGAGGCTGATCTTATCGGCATTGGCAGTATGGGTTATGCCATTTACCGTGGTATTGAAATAGCATCTGAATTTATAAAAAGAGGAAAAACTGTTATAATGGGTGGCTATATGACCAGCATGGCATATAAGAAAGTACTTGAGTATGTAGATAGTGTTATAATCGGAGATGCTGAAATTTCATATCCCTTAATGTTGAAAGAGTTTGAAAAAACACATAAACTTCAAAAAATTTACAATTATCCTATTAATAATTTAAAAAAATTGCCTGTTCCGAAATATGAATTATTAATAAATAAACCGATCAGTAATATGCTTCCTGTTCAGGCAGGAAGAGGTTGTACTCACAATTGCAGTTTTTGTTCTATAGCCTGTTTATATAAAGGTAAATATCTAAGTCGACCTATAGATGAAGTAATGCGTGATATTAATAGAATTAAGGAGCTGGGATTTAACAGGTTTTATCTGATTGATGATAATATTGTAAGCAATCCAAAATATCTTGAAGATTTATGCAGAGAGATTGAGCCTTTAAAAATGAAATGGGCAACACAGTGTGATATAAATCTTGCTAGAAAACCGGATCTTCTTGAAAAAGTTGTTAGAGCAGGGGCGTATATGATGAGTTTCGGCATTGAAGGAATATCACAGGAAGGTTTGGATAAGCTGAACAAATCATGGCTAAAAGTAAAAGATCATGAAAAATTAATCAATATTCTTTCAAATGCCGGGATATTGGTAAGTGGGGAAATGATGGTTGGAACTGATGGAGATACAGAAGAAACAATCAGGAATACATATGAATTTCTCAATAAGGTAAAATTACCTTTACCTAGGTTTTATATATTAACGCCAACACCTGGTACTAAGTTATTTGATGAGTATAAAAAAGCAAAAAGACTTTTAACAGAAGATTTCAGTGAATACTCCGGATCGAAGTGTGTCTTTAAACCTGAAAATATAACTTCTGACAAATTAACCGAGATGTACTGGTGGATCAATAAAAAAATATTTACTTTAAAAAGTATATTAAAAAGAACAATATTTAATGTAAACTTTTTAAAGCATCCATTGAATTATATTTTTGCTTTTTTTGTCAATCTTCATTATCGTAAATATATTAAAAAAGGTGTGCCTGCAAATATTTTTTAGAAAATCCTATTTTATTAAGTCTATCATCCTTGTGGATGCTATTTTATCATGCCAGCCCTGGTCCTTTTTGTCAAAAAGTATCCAGATAATTCCTAAATAAAGGGCAAATCCTCCTATCAGATAACCGACAGCTCTTAAAAAAGCCTGTTTTTTTGTAATATTCCTACCTGTTTTGTCGTCCACAACTTTCAGATTAAATAGCATTTTTCCTGGGGTTGCAGAATATTTGGTGAAAAAATAGATATAATATCCAAAAAAAATAAGAGTTATTGAAATAAGGTAAAATACCCATAATGAAATATTAAGAATAAAGCCAATACGGTCCATCTTTGTAAGAATAACGGAAATATTGATAAAACAACCTGCAATCACAAGTTTTACTGAAATTAAAATAACACCATCAATTAAATCTGCAATAGTCCTTTTAAAAGGGTTTGCCTTTTTCATAATTAACTCTTGATAAAAAAATTTTTTAAAACTTCAGCTTCTTCAG
>JAFGQB010000125.1 GCA_016935915.1 Spirochaetota bacterium | reverse complement strand
CAATATTATCATGATAAATTCGGACATTATACAATTGAGATTGAACCTGCGGTCTTTCTAAAGAAATACGGCTTTCCGATCAATGACAACAATTTGATGAAAAGCATTTCTCATTATAACAGCGGCAGGATTAATGATGCTTTAAATCAGGTGGATATTGCATTGAAAAAACATCCTGATTCGATCTCGACTAAACTTTATCTGGCTGAAATTTATTTTTCGATTTCCGATTTTGACCGGGCGGTCAAAGTATATGATGAAGTTTTAATGCAGAAAAACGATGATCCGTTGATTTACATTAAACGTGCAAAATGCTTTGAGATGAAAGGGGATTTTAGGCAGGCTGAAAAAATTTATCTGGAATTGATCGATAAATGGAATGATGATTATGATTTAAACATTGCTTTAATCTCTCTTTATATGATCAAATTTGACATTTACAACAGCTTAAATTATCCTTTAGCTCAAAGAAATAAAGTTAAGAAAGAAATAGTGAGACTCTGTCAGAAAAGCATTGATCTTGAGCCTGAAAACCTTTTAGGCTATTTCCAGATGGGCAGGTTTTATCTGAAAATAAATGATCAAGAAGAAGCCCTGAAATATTTAAAAACAGCATATAAGCTTGAAAATAAAAAAAATTACAGGGGTTTTTTTGATTTTAATGAACAGCCTGCTCGTTATCTGGCGTTATGTTATGAGAGCATGGGACAATTGGATAAAGCAATTGAAGTTTTACTTCCTCTTTCAAGACAATATGATAATCCTGTGATTTTAAAATATCTTGCAAATCTTCACGGATATAGAGGGGATATTCCGAATGCTGAAGCAATGCTTAATAAAGCAGAAGTAATTGAATCAAAGCAATTTATCTCCGGCTACAGGCAAAACTACAGGCTGATAACAGGAACAATTTTAGAGAGAGGATGCAAAATGATCGCTATGGAGCATCCTTTACGCAGTATTGATTCATTAAAAAAG
This sequence comes from Spirochaetota bacterium, assembly GCA_016935915.1. Lineage (GTDB taxonomy): Bacteria > Spirochaetota > GWE2-31-10 > GWE2-31-10 > JAFGQB01 > JAFGQB01. The sequence continues at coordinate 4,311 of JAFGQB010000125.1, read as the reverse complement.
ATCCTTGAAGATATTGAGGCCGTGATCTTTGTCAGCAATGAATTTAATTTTAAAAAAGCCCTGGAAAAAGAATCATATAATTCTTTTTTTATTGATATGTATGCAGGCGACTTCGGGCACTGTACTGAAAGAGGCAATATGTTGATAGTTGAGAATCTTATGAATAATATTTTGGATGAAGTAAAATAAATTTTAATATGAAACCATAAAATGCAGATAAATTTTATAATATTTAATTAATTACTACAATAGATATGGAGCATTTAAAATGAAACAATGGTATGAATCATTATTTGAAAATTATGCAAAAAAATATGATCAGGAATGTTTTGTAACTGGAACTTTAGGAGAATGCGATTTTATCGAAAAGGAATTGAATTATAATAAAAAACTTAAAATCCTTGATGTGGGATGCGGTACAGGGCGCCATTCCATTGAATTAACTAAACGGGGTTATGATGTTACAGGTGTAGATCTTTCAGATTCTCTGCTTAAGTGCGCAAAAGAAAAAACGCTGGAACAAAATCTTGAAATTAATTTCATTAAAATGGATGCAAGAAAACTAGATTTTAACAGTGAATTTGATGTTGTAATTATGCTTTGCGAAGGATCATTTTCTTTGATGGAAACAGATGAGATGAATTTTGAAATTTTAAAGAATATTGAAAGGTCTTTAAAAAAACCGGGTAAATTTATTTTTACAACATTGAATGGACTTTTTCCGTTATTTCATTCTGTTAGGGATTTTCATGCATCGGGGAAAAAAGAGGGCAATGCTGAATATAAGGCAAATAGTTTTGATCTTATGACATTCAGGGATTATAATATAGCTGTTATAGAAGATGACAGCGGAAATAAAAAAGAACTTAACTGTAATGAACGCTATTATGTACCTTCGGAAATTACATGGCTTTTAAAATCATTAAATTTCAAAACAATCGAGATATTCGGAGCCAAGCTCGGCAAGTTTTCAAGAGAAGATATGCTCACAACAGAAGATTTTGAGATGCTCATTGTGGCTGAGAAAAATTGAAATTCTTTCATAGCGGTAAAAAATAAATTCAATTTAATATGATTCTTGAATTTTTATCAAGTTGTTTGGAAAAAATAATTGACATACAAATTTTTTTTGTTATTATAATAAAAATTTTTAAAAAAAATTAATCCGGCAGTTAAACTTGCGAAACGAGAGGTGATGGATCCAAAACAAAGAAGAACCGACATACCGGTTCTCATGCTTCATGATATTGACCCTGATTGGGGTTTGTATGAAAAAGCTCTAGCCATTGAATCAGTTGAAAAACTTAAAGCAGAATTGTGCAGTGAAGGACATTCGGTCATAGATGTACCGATTTTCAATAGTGCTCTTAAGCAGGCATTAAAGCCTTATCATCCGGATGAATATATTGTCTTCAACTGGTGTGAAGGATTGCCTGGAGTTCCCCGCAGTGAGAATATTGTTGCTGAAATACTTGAGGAGCTTAATTTTGTTTATACTGGATCCTGTCCTGAGGTTCTTGCTTTCAGCTGGGATAAGGCTGCAACCAAAAAACTTTTGATTAAAAATAAAATTTCAACACCTGCTGGTATGCTTATCAATGGAGACAATATCAGGGAATGGAACAGATTTCCTGCCATAGTAAAACCTGCTTTTGAACATTGCAGCTTCGGCATTACGACAGATGCAGTTGTTACAAATCAGGATGAGCTTAAGGAACAGGCTGAATTTGTATATGATAATTTAAAGCAGTCTGCCATTGTGGAAGATTTCATTGATGGACGTGAATTTCATGTAACGCTCTGGGGCAACGGCATTATTCATGCATTGCCTCCTGCTGAAATGGATTTCGGCGCTTTTAAAAATATTAAGGACAGGCTTTGTACCTTTGATTCAAAATTCACTCCGGGATCTACACATTATGAACAGATAGAGCTGCGTATTCCTGCCCAACTTGATGAAAAACAATTGGAACTTTTAAATTATACCGCCATTAAAGCATATAAGGTCATGGGCTGCCGTGATTATGCTCGCATCGATCTTCGAGAGTGTAACGGTATTTATTATGTCCTTGATATTAATCCCAATTCTGACTTCAGTCCTGACACCAGTTCAATTTATGCCGCAGAATCAGCCGGCTTATCATACGGAGCCATTGCTTCCTGTTTGATCAATCTTGCAGCTTTAAGACATCCGATATATTCAATCATGTTTAAAAATTAAATCGTCTCCTGCCGTACAATCTGATAAAACTTTAATATTAAAATATACCACTGCTCCATAATGACATTCTGCAATATACCGGGTAACTTGATCGTTTTTAAGAGTTAAAAAAACAAAAAAATTAATGATATTATGCATGACAGATCTTCTGAAATTTTTTATTGTTCTATTGTTTGTATTATTTAAAGAAATTTTATTGTAAATCTTATATTTTTCCGTTATAATATTATTATTTAATAATATTAAGCTGTTATTAAACCAAAATATATTATTTTAATGGAAAATGTTTAAAAAGATAATAATAAAGTAAGGAGCTTTCAATGAAAATTAAAATTATTTATTTAACGTTATTTTTTTCGATTATTATCAGCTGTACTTTGGGCTATATTAATTCAAAGAGTTCTAGTTCAAGCAATCAAATTGGTTATGATGAACTTATCAATGCTGATATTGTAAAGGGAAGTATAACTTCATTCAACTATTATTACGGTACGCTTCATAATCATTCAAATGTGTCGGATGGAACAGGCACACCTCAAAATGCCTATGTTTATGCAAGAGATACAGGGAAACTTGACTTTTTCGGACTTGCGGATCATGCAGGTATGATCAGTTCCACTGAATGGACAGATATTAAAAATCAAGCTAATACTTACAATAATGACGGCGCTTATGTTACATTTTACGGCTTTGAATGGTCACATTCAACTTATGGACATGTTGCAGTAATAAATTCATCGGATTATTGCAGTGAATCAAGCAGTATAACCAATACATTTTCAAAATTGTTAACATGGCTTTCATCCAGAGATTGTGCAGCATTTTTTAATCATCCCGGCAGACAGGATTCAACAGGTGTAGAGTTCAACCATTTTTCCGATCCTCCGAGCAATAAATTTGTAGGAATGGAGCTTTTTAATAAAGGTGACGGATTTGCTGAGTATTATTATAATGACGGTTATTATTCAAATGATGGTAATTTAGGCTACTATGATGAAGTATTGATAAGAGACTGGAGGATCGGAGCCGCAGGTTCAGATGATAATCACAAGGGCACTTTCGGCACTGCTTATCCTTACAGATTGTGTATATTGTCAACATTATTGACAAGATCAGCTTTATTTGAAGGTTTAAAAGCCAAAAGATTCTTTACAACAGCAGATAAGAATTTAAAATTGTATTTTGAAATAAATGGCAGTGTCATGGGATCAGAGATTAATAGCGGCAGTTATACTGCTTTTATTCAAATGGCAGACTTTGACAATGAAGTTTTTACAAAAGCAGAATTATTAAAAAATGGTTTAGTTATTATGGTTTGGAATATGAATGATACAAACCCAACCTTAACTTATGATGTAACCGGAGTATCCGGTGATTATTTTTATGTGAGAGTTAAACAGTCAGACGGCGATGAAGCAATATCTTCTCCTGTGTTTATTGCAAGTTCGTCTTCAGGTTCATTTTCATCCTTTTTTTCTTCCAGTTCATCTTCTGCGTCAAATACTGTTTTGGAAAAAAGAATATCATCAGGGGCCGATGATGCTGAAGAGAGAACAAACGGCAGCATGTATCTTAACAGTACAGATCTTGAACTTGTATATGATTCGGGCAATCAAAAAGTGGGTATGAGATTTACAGATATTACAATTCCTAAACAGGCTGTAATTAAAAGTGCTTATATCCAGTTCAAAACAGATGAAACTGCATCTGGTACTACAAGCCTAGTTATTAAAGCTCATAGTATTGATAACTCTACAACATTCACATCAACTACTTCTGACATTACAAACAGAACTTTAACAACAGCAGGCGTATCATGGTCGCCGGCTGTATGGAGTACAGTCGGACTGGCAGGAGAATCACAAAGAACTCCTGATATAAAGAATGTAATTCAGGAAATAATTAATAGAGATGGATGGGCAAGCGGTAATTCCATATCAATAATAATTACCGGTGCCGGAGAAAGAGTTGCAGAGGCTTATGAGGGGGATTCAGCAGGAGCGCCATTATTGCATATTGAATATTAAATTTTAGTTATAGTTTAAATAAAAATGGGGACTGTTTTTAAACGTCCCCATTTTTCATTTTAT
>JAFGQB010000124.1 GCA_016935915.1 Spirochaetota bacterium | reverse complement strand
TATAATTTGCAAAGAAAAAAGATATTAAAATTTTAATTTATATAAATATCCCAATACCATTTTAAAAATAGTTCCAATGAATTATTAAAATAATTATAAACAATAAAAGCCGCATCTGTGCCTATATATCTATAATGCCATGGTTCATATCTATATCCGGTAATTTCCTCCCTTCCTTGAGGATATGAGAGAATAAAACCAAATTTATAGGAATTATTTGCAAGCCATTTCCCTTCTTTTGTTTCAGCAAAGTTAAAATCCAATGAATTAAAATCTATTGTTGTACCAAGTTGATGCTGGCTTGCTCCAGGTGATGCACTGACCCTGTTAGCTTCCTGTTCACCTAAAGTTTTTATCCAATTTTCATATATATCTTTTTGCTTATCAAAGGATCTGTATCCTGAGATTATGAATAAATTAATATTTTCATTTTTTGCAGTTTTCATCATTTCAAAAAGATCATTTATTATAATTTTTCTTAAAAATATTTTATTTTTATTACCAGTATATTCTTTCGGGATTTCTGATAAATCTTCAGGGACATAACTGCTGGTTAAATTTAATTTTTTATTGATATATAGCAGCAATTCGTTATTTTTTTTTAAATTATTAAAAATTTTAAAAAAGTTTTCCTTGCTTATATCATCTTTAATTATATTGTGTAAAATATTTATAGGTAAATCATTTAATAAATCATCATAAGAAACAGGGGAGTTGCTTTTCCCGTTATTATTATAAAAATTCTCTTTAATGCTTATTTTTAAAAAAGAATTAATTATTTTTAATAATTCATTTAATTCTGTATTTACTTTTGTTTTGAATTCTATTGTCACTGAAGGTATATTTAATTTTTGAGAACTCCATGCAGTAAGCTCTCCGGAAGTGTTGTAATTAATCTTATTCCTTGAGTAATTGGTCCAGTTTCTAATTAAACTTGCGAGTTTTTTGTCGCGATAACTATCGCTTCCTGGAATTACGGCATCACCGGATGAATGGAGACAGATAATTAACGGGAAATTAGCAATTTCTATTTTTTCTAAATAATCCTTTAAAGCAGCAGTTTCAGGTTCGCTGAAAGGTTTTATCCCAGCATGCAAGATTAAATTTTTATAATAAAAAAAAGGCTGCCAGTCATCTGTAAAGAAATTTCTGTTCAAATCAACATTATTTGAATTTAATCTTTTGTTTTTCAAAATACCATCCGGATTGAGTTCCGGTATAAGCCAAATTTGTTTGTCATAAGGGATGTTTGTTTCGTTTTTATCCAGTATATTTTTCAAAAGCATAACTGTTTTACTTGTGTTTGATTCATTACCATGGATTCCTGCAATTATTATAATTATTTCTTTCCCATATCCATATTTGAATAGTGTAATTTGTTGATTATTAATAGATTTCCCAATGGTTATTTTTTCTTCACTGATGATCAATTGATAATTAATAATTATAAATAAAAATACTAAGATTATAATTTTGTTAAAATTTTTCATATGTTTCTGCATAAGTTAATAGCATAAAATTTTTATTTAATAAAGAAAAGTTGTTAAGCAATTTTATTTAGAAACATCAATTGTAACAAAATTTTTAATTATTTTTATATATTTTGCAATGTCATTATAAGAATTAACCAGTTGCTGGATAAACTCTTTATTTTGGTTCCCTTTAATGATTTTAATATTGCTTATGTATACAGGTTTTTGCTGCTTATAATCATTAATTATTTTAAATATATCTGCTCCGATTCTATAAAGAACTGAAGCACATTTTTCATTGACGTTTTTTATTTTTTCATTTATCTGCTCAATCAGGTAAATCACTTTATTCATATTGCTTTGAACAGATTTAGAATTTAAACTTTTCAACAATGTAGTCAAATAACTAAATGAATTTTTGGGAGAGTTGGATAGACTTTCTTCCATATTTAATAAATAATCTTTAAGTTCATTAGCAGAAAAAAATTTATTTGAAAAATCATTTTGAAAATCTTTTTCAATATAAAAACCTTCAACAATAACGGAATTTAGTATATCTCTTATATGCATTTCATAAATTTCAAAAATAAAGGTTTTGGTAACTCTTAATGCCTGAATTCCTGAAATCGGATCTATATTGTTTTGTTCTAAAATATTTGATAATTCTTCTGTAGCACCATTAATATTTAATAAAGTTATATTTGAAAATAGAGATTTTATATCATGCTGCAGTGATTTTTCTGAATATTTTTCAAGAATATAGTCTTTATTTTTATAAAACCTGTTTTCCATTTCTTTTTTGTATTTATCAAGTATGCTTAATTCCTTGGTATCAATTTTTATTTTTAATTTAGTGTTTTCTGATATATATTTGCACATATTTAATATAATTTGAGGAGAAAGTTCATCATTTATCATTTTATATATTTTATCAATACCTGTTTGCGCTTTTTTACTGATTGCTTTATTTTGATCTGGATTTCTGATTAATTTAACAAAAGCATGAGTTAAATCTATTTTCGGCGGTAAACTACCGATTAGAAAATAAATATCTTTCAACTCATTTAAGATTTCGTCTCCATTAATAGGTATATAATTTGGCGATTTTGTACCGATAAAATCGGAATCAAATTTTGAGAATAAATATTCAAAATTAAAAGTTGAAAGCATATTTAATTTATATAATAAATAATATTCCTGTTCTATTTTTGGCATATTTGATTTTGTTAAGAAATTCTTATAAAGAATAAATTCTTCTTCAATTTCTTTTAAGGTATTAGTTGGATTTTCTGATTCAATTATTTTTTTCCACATAGAGTCTTTTGTAAATTTTTCCCTTTTGTTCCTGATATCATCTGTTAAGTTTGTTTCGATAAAATAGTTTAAATACAATTGTGATTTTTTTTCGTCTTGATCAAAAAGGGTTGTATCAAGGATTGGTTTAAATTCATTAATGTAAGAATAAAAGGTATATACTCTGCTAAGAAATAAATTTGTAATTTTTTTTTCTTTTGTAAGATATCTGTATTTGGCTGGTCTGAAAGATTTGTATAAACTCTTTAATTCTTTAAATCTAACTAAATTACTAGTATCACCACTGACTAGATATTTAAAATATAATAATAAATCTGCAAGTATGTTTAATAGCATAATTTGTTTTATTATATAATTTTCATTAAAATTATTAAAATTATTTTTTTATTTTATTAATTTTTATCGGAATTTAGAAAATAAAAATTGAATTTTTTAAAAAAACATACATTTTTTAAGTATTTATTGAATTTAAATTAATTATTAATTTGTAATTTAAACTTAATTTTTCTGATTTTTAGAATTTTATAATTTTAATAAAATTAGTGTATACAAAATCATACACCCAAGAATCTAAAAACTATAAAAAAACTATAATTAATATAAAAGATATTTCTATATTTAACTTTTATTACTCTTTTTGAATTGGCATGATAATTGCTTTAAATATGATGGAGGTTAATGTATCTTATGGAAGAATACAAGGTAACAGCAAGTAGCAATTTAAAAATATATTTTAATGAGATTAAAAAATATAAATTACTAACTCATGAAGAAGAAATTGAGCTTGCAAAAAGAATTGAAAATGGGGATAAAACGGCTTTTGATAAAATGGTTAACTCTAATTTAAGACTTGTTGTTATGATAGCAAAAAGGTATGTTACACCTGAATGGAAACTTTCTGATTTGATTCAGGAAGGAAATTTAGGATTATTAAAAAGCGTTGAGAAATTTAATTTCAGAAAGGGTGTAAGATTTGCAACTTATGCGTCATGGTGGATAAAACAGGCAATATCAAGATCTGTGTCAAATAAAAGAAGGGCTATCAGATTGCCTCACAGAAAAGAAGAAAAATTAAGAAAAATAAATGATGCAATTGAAATGCTGACTTTAGAATTAAGAAGAAAACCTTCATTGACTGAAATTGCGGAAAATTTAGGTTTTGATAAATTAGATATTCTAAATTTAAAAAATATCAGTGAAAAAATTGTATCAATAGATGCAGAAATTGATGACGGTTTTACGATTTTAAGCATATTGGATGATAATATCAACTCTCCTGAAATTCTTTTCGAAAAGAATAATTTAAAGAATGATACTTTATTGGTTCTTGATGAACTAAAGGACAAAGAAAGAGAAGTATTAAAATCAAGATATGCAATTGATATGAGAAGTAAGCAGACTTTAAAAAATATTGCAAAGTCTTTAGGATTAAGCACAGAAACTGTCAGACAGATAGAAATGAAAGCAATTAAGAAGATTAAAGAAAATTATTCATATCTTAAAGATTATTTATACTGCTAAAATTTAAAGAATGACATAAAAGGGCCGCTTATTCAGCGGTCTTTTTTATTTTATCAACAATAATATTTGTTTTGCCTACTATAAAAGGCTGATATTTTAATGCGACTACCCCTTCTTTAATCCATACTTTTATTAATCTTATACTTTCTCCTTTACTGGTTGTAATACTCGTTAAATCTTCAATTTTAACAACATCGGTTTTACTGAATTCTAAGAATTCTGTATGATCGCTTATTGGATCGCATATTAATATAAATTTTTCATTATCATAAGGATGCTGTATAGGTGAACCTGAAAAAGAAATGCTGTTTTTTTCTGAATATTTTATTGAATCATATTTTGTAATTGAAAGAATTTCATTTTTGAATTTAGTTAAAGCATTTTGATCCATTAAATCGCTCCTATAGGATTTTTTATTATTGTAGGGACACTAAGTTTTTGTGGACCTACTTAATCATAAATATCATAAAGTATAAAATATAATTTAATTATATTTTATACTTTAGTTATTAAAATTTAATTATTTTTTACAACTGTTTTCTATTTTTAATAAATTTTTTCGCATTTTAAGAATATTTTTAAATCAATTATATCCATTGGGATTATTTTTTTGCCATCTCCATGCATCTTCGCACATATCATCGATATTATACTTTGCATTCCATTTTAGTTCCTTATTTGCTTTGTGGGGATCAGCATAACAGCTGGCAATATCACCGGATCTTCTGTCAACTATTGTATAAGGTATTTTTTTAACAGATGCCTTTTCAAATGCTTTAATAACCTCAAGAACGGAGTAACCTCTTCCTGTACCAAGATTATAAATTGATAATCCCTGATTTTCTTTTAATTTTTCAATTGCTTTTATATGACCTAAAGCTAGATCTACAACATGTATATAATCTCTGATGCCTGTACCATCGGGTGTAGGATAATCATTACCGAATACTCTTAATTGTTTTAATTTTCCAACTGCCACCTGTGCTATATAAGGAACGAGATTATTAGGTATGCCGTTTGGGTCCTCTCCTATAAGACCGCTTTTATGAGCACCTATGGGATTAAAATATCTAAGTAAAATAATGTTCCAGCTATTATCCGAAAGATAAAGATCTTTTAAGATTTCCTCAATCATCAGCTTTGTCCTTCCGTATGGATTTGTTGCATGCAAGGGAAAGTCCTCTTTAATAGGTACTGACTGAGGATCACCATAGACAGTAGCTGAAGAGCTGAAAACAATATTTTTCACATTATAACTTTTCATTATATCACATAAAATTAATGTTCCTGTTATGTTATTATAATAGTATTGAAGGGGTATTTTAACAGATTCGCCAACAGCTTTTAAACCTGCGAAATGAACAACCGCATCGATTTTTGTTTTTGAGAAAATTTTTTCCAAAGCACTTTTATTAAGCAAATCTTCTTTATAAAAATCAAATGATTTTCCTGTTATTTTTTTTATTCTATTTAATGATTCTTCTTTGCTGTTTGAAAGATTATCAACAATGATTATTTCATAACCTGCATTTAATAATTCTAATGATGCATGACTGCCAATATAACCTGCTCCTCCGGTAACCAATATTTTCATTAATTTTATCCTTAAAAAATTTTTTATATTAATAAAATGTTAATATAATATATTTCTTTTTTTTTTTCTATTAAAAAAATTAAAAAAAATGCTTATAAGTATCGATTTTGTTAATTTCAATAATACAAAAAAAAGAAATGTAAAAGCGGTGTAAAACAAAATCCTATTCTAAATTGTTTTCTTGACAAAAGTTAAAAGTTGTTATATACATTTAAAACCAATCGACGCAGGATAGAGCAGTCGGTAGCTCGTCGGGCTCATAACCCGAAGGTCGCAGGTTCAAGTCCTGCTCCTGCTAATAT
>JAFGQB010000123.1 GCA_016935915.1 Spirochaetota bacterium | reverse complement strand
TTCATCAAAAATCTTGAAAATTCTGACTTTACCAATAACAGCTTTGACAACTGGTTAAAAATGATTGAAACAATAGATGAACTCACAATTTCAGTGGTTCCGGAATTTATAAAAAAACAATTTGACTCCATGTTTGTAAAAATAGACAACAGGGAATATCTCATTATCCATATATATAAAAGAGCAAAAGCCCAATTGATAAAAAAAATTTTGGAAAAACACAGTGTCGAATTTAACATAATAGATGTTTTGGAAGATTCAAAAAACGGTCTTGTTACCTATGAAAAAAACGCCCTCTTTTTACTTTCAATTTCTCTTATACTTATTTTTTTAATTCTCTTAATTTTCTTTAAGAATTTAATTTTTGCCTTTACTTCAACTCTGCCCGGATTAACCGGTTTATTATCATGCATTGCGGTTTCTTATTTTACAAACAACGGATTCAATTTGATGCACTTTGTTTCTGCTGTTTTACTGATCGGAATCGGAGTCGATTACGGTATATTTGTTACTGTGGTTTATAAAAACAGATATTCGCATAAAGAATTCTATCTGACACTGCAGTCGGTATTAATTTGCGCATTAACAACCCTGATCGGTTTCGGAGTGCTGTCCCTTAGTTCAAATTATTCCATATTCAGTATCGGTTCATCGATGCTGATAGGTATCCTGTCAGCCTTAATTACTTCATACTACGGAGTGCCTTTTATTTTAAGTAAAATTACTAAATATGATTTTAAGGAATATAAATAACTGCATGAAAAAAAATAAACTTTTAATAGCCAGATTAATCATCGCATTATTCGTATGGACATTAGTTTTTTTTATTGGTTTATTTATCCCGAGAAGATTCCAGTTTAACACCCTTTGGCCGATATTTTCCAAAATGTTTTTATTTGCCGCAAAAATAGATCCTTATTATATAGGAAAATTTGATATAAAAAGATCAAGGAATATCATTTATTTAATTAATCACAGAAGCTTTGCCGACAGTTTTATAATTACAAACTTTTTAAGAAAACCTTTTACACTGGTTTATATAAGCTGGATGACAAAAAATCCTTTTTTTAAATTTCTAACGGATAAAATGGGTTTAATTTCAATACCACATAACAATTTAATCGAGCAGAAAAAAAGCCTTTCAAAAATTCAAAAAATGCTCAAAAAAAAATATTCCCTGATTTATTTCCCTGAAGGCAGATTTGTTTATGATAAACCAATCGGAGAATTGCGAAAAGGGATTGTTCAAATCGCAAAACAGGTCGACTGCCTGATTGTGCCGCTTGTAATCTACGGTTCAGGCAGGGATAAAGATTTTTTATATGAAAAAAAATTAATTTGGAAAAAAATTTACATGGATTCAGGCAAACCTGTAAAATATAAAGATTTTAAAAATGATAAAAGTTTTATATTTGAATTGACATTATCCATGAAAAACTTGTATATTAACTTAGAAAAAAAATATTCAAATTGAAAAGAGATTTATGATTATATTTGTAGTAATAATCTGCATTTCCGGTTTGCTGCTGCTTTTAACGGTTTATTCAATAAGCTTTATAAAAAATGTAAAGTTTTCCCTTAAAGATGCTGACAAAGAGTATAAACCCAAAGCAGTAATTTTTATCCCCTGCAAGCACAATTTTAAAACGCTTAAACAAAACCTTGAATCAATACAGCATCAGGATTATAAAGGCGAGTTTCATATCATTTATATTGTTGAAAGCGAAAAAGACGGCGCGTATCCTGTGATCAGGCAGATCATTGAAAACAATAAAAACACAGAATTGATCATTGCAGGAACAGCAATAAACTCAAGCCAGAAAAATCACAATATCCTTAAGGCAATAGAAAAGCTTGAAAATGAAAAACGAAACGATTTTGAGGTTTATGCTTTTTTTGACAGTGACCATCAAGCTCCAACTGACTGGCTCGAAAAATTAATACTTACATTATCAATTAAAAATTGTGAAATATCGACATTTCATTCATTAAAACAACCGGCAAAACTGTTTCCGACAGGAAATATTATTTACTCAATGCTCAATAATTATATCTACAGCGTAAATACATTTTCAAATCAGGCTTGGGGCGGTTCACTTGCAATGAGAAAAAAAACATATTTAAAATATGATATTGAAAAAATATGGAGCACTTCTGTTTCTCATGACTGTCCTATAAACGGAATCAGAGCAAAAATAATCTTTAACCCTCAATGCTCTCCCAATGAAACGCATTATTCCTATAAAATGCAGGAGTTTATTAAATGGTCAACAAGACAGTTCACCAACTGGAAGCACTATTCACTGAATTTCTGGTGTTTGTCCTTTTTCAGCATTCTGGCAAATTTGATCATACTGTACATTTTTATCACTCTTGCAATTATTAAAATCATTTTCAGCACAGATCCAGTATATTTATTGATTATTGGAACTTATATCATTTTAAGTTATTTGATTTTATCCGTTTTCATATCTTTTAAGATGAAAAAAAAATTGCTCTGGACTATAATTCATTTTTTTATGATACCTGTTTTTTTAAATGTTCTGATAATAAGTTTTATAAAAAGTATTTTTAATAAAAATATCAACTGGGCAGGAAAAAACTACAGCATTGGAAAAAAAGGGGATGTTCTTGACATTAAAAGCATGCTTAATAATTAAACTTTTTTAATTTTGCTTTTAATCAGTAAATATGTAAAATATACAGAAGATATCACTGTTATAATTACCACAATGACAAAAAAAATATTTTTAAATTGAGCTAAATTGATCCTGCCGCTTGATAATAAATAACCCAGCAATACAAAAATCAATGTCTGAGGAATACAGCCTATCAAGGAAAAAATAAAATAAATCAGGAAATTTATTTTGGTCAGTGCATAAGCTATGTTCTGGATACTGTATGGTATTGCAAAAACCACTCTGAAAAAAAGTATTGACCATGCTTTATATTTTTCGGTATATTCCTCAATTTTTAGCACAAGCTTATTTTTACCGTATTTTTTCAAAAACAGATCCTGGAAAAAATATCTTACACTGATAAATGAAAAAGTGAATCCTAAAATAGTACCAATATATCCCAATATAAATCCATAATAAAAACCGTATAAATATCCGCTTAAGAAAACAAAAAAAACATTAGGCATACCGATTAAATTTAAGCCCACAAAAAAAACAATAATTATAAGCGGCCCTAAAAATGAAAGATTGATTATAAAATTCTTAACTTCCAGAACATTCTTATATGTAAAATACTTATCAAGTTTGAAGACATAAAATAAAATGATCAAAATCGCAATAATTAAAACAAACAACATCCTCTGAATGTTTTTATTCACTTTTTACCCCTTTTTATCATTTCTGGCAGACAATTACACTCTGGCTGAATGAATCTTTTTTATCCTGATGAGTAGAAGTAACAAGTTCGATATTTTTAAAATTATTATCATTTAATGATATCATCCAGCTCTTTATTGTTAATAACGGAGAATTCTCAATCCTCTTTTCTTTATCTTCAAATTGCCACCATTTGTCCATAAGACCGAAAGTAAGATTAACAAAATCCTGAAACTTTGTGACTTCATTTAAAATAAGAATACCGTTTTTTTTCAATAATCCATGAATATTTTTTAAAGAATCATCAATATTTTTCACAGAATGAATTACATTTGAGGCAAATATCACATCAAAATAATTTTCACAAAAACCATATTGTTCTATTGAACCTTCAATATCAAATTGTTTAAATTGCATAAATGAATGATCATTTGAAAATAATTTTTTTCCTTTTTTAACAAAAACGTTCGATATATCGGTAAAAAAAAGTTCTGCATCAGCAGAAGATTGCGCAAGCTTCTTCGCAACAAAAAAAGTTGTCCCCCCTGTACCCGAACCAATCTCTAAAATTTTAACTTTTTCATCAGAATCAGTCTGATTTTCTTTTATATAGGTTAAAATAAGCAATGAAACAATTTCATTAAAATAATCCGATAGAATATTATTTGTAAAAATATTTTTCACAAGGTCTATTGAAAAAAGAGGGAATAAAACTTCATCGGCTGTTTTTTCTCCATTAAAAATGCTTTTATAATTATCTATAGCAACTTCCAAAAGATCAAAATGAGGCTTCATGTCCTGATATTCTTTTATTAAATTATTTTTGAATTCCCTAAGATCATTTATGTTATCAATTACCTGTTTTTTCTCAATTTTGTCTAAAGTTTCCACAACATCATTTGTGATTTTTATAAAACCTTCATTTTTTAATGCAATTAATAAAACATCAAGCAGTTTATAAAATTTCGGCAATATTGTTATTTTTTTTCTTATTTCTCCGATTTTTATACGCTCTCCGGCTTTATTAAAAAAACCAAATTGTTTAAAAAAGTTCAATAAAAGCATTCTGCCGAAATATTCAACCCTGCTGAAATTTTCTCCGGATTTCTTGATTTTTTCTTCATGATTGTTGATAAATTCCTTATTTTGATCAATAATTAATTTAATTATTTCTTTATTCATTATCTACCTTTAATTTTATCAAAAAAACTATATAGAAAAATTGATTTAATTCTTCTATATAATTATATTAATATTTCTCTTTTTTATATTTGTTTATCTAAAAATTCATAGATCCCTGCCTTCGCAGGGATGACAGATGAAAAGAATTCTAAAAAGAGTTTAAATTTTTTCTTTTTGTCATTCTATTCCCCTTTTTTATCATTCCTGCTTTTTCTCCTTCTGTCATTCCTGCAAATGCTCAGAATCTATATTCTTAAAAAAAACTTAATCAACTTTAATTTGTCAATATAACCCAATATTTTTAAATTGGTCAACAGTTTTTAAACTATTTTTAAAAATCCAAAATCATTTTTCATATCGAAATTTTATCAAACTTTAAATTTGACACCCGGCAGTTTAAGGATTATAATTTTAATATATGATAAATTGAAATACCTGATCTTCAATCACTTGATACAGGGACATCATTTTTTTAAACTTAATATTAATATGAATTTTGAAAAATTATTAAAAAGTATTACACCTCCACAAATTCCAAACAGGGAATATCAAATAGAAAATTACGGTGCTGTAGGCGACGGTATTACGGATAATACAAAAGCAATCAATTATGCAATCAATACCTGCTCAAACAACGGCGGAGGTAAAATTATAATATCAAAAGGATCTTATTTAACAGGACCTGTAAAATTAAAAAGCAATATAGAACTGCACATAAAAAAAGACAGCTCAATAATTTTTAAAAGTGATTTCAATGAATATCTTCCTGTTGTATTTACAAGATGGGAAGGAGTAGAATGTTTTAACTATTCACCTTTGATCTATGCGATAAATTGCGAAAATATAGCAATCACCGGCAAAGGGAAATTATTGGGAAACGGCGTCAAATGGTGGCATTGGAAAAAGCTTCAATATGATGCAGCAAAAAAATTATATGATGCCGAAAGTGATAATATCCCTGTTAATGAACGTATTTTTGGGACTGAAGAAGACGCTCTTCGCCCGCCGTTCATTCAAACAATAAACTGTAAAAATATATTATTGGAAGGTATCACTGTTTCAAACGGTCCCTTCTGGACCATTCATCCTGTTTATTGTAAAAACTTCATTGCCCGTAATCTAAAAATACTTACCGAAGGCCCTAATACAGACGGCTTAAATCCCGATTCTTGTGAAAATGTCCTGATAGAAAACTGTTTTTTTGAAACAGGGGATGATTGTATTGCCATAAGCTCGGGTATGAATGAAGACGGCTGGAGGGTCAATAGACAATGTGAAAATATTTTAATAAGAAAATGCATTATGAAATCAGGAAACGGCGGAGTCGTTATAGGCAGCCCGACTTCGGGCGGCATAAAAAATATCTATGTTGAAGACTGTATTTTTGACGGATTAAAAAGAGGGATCAGGTTGAAATCAATGCTTGGAAGAGGAGGTTATGTTGAAAACATAAACTATAACAATATAATTATAAAAAATACCAGGGATCAGGCGATCATTATCGACCTTCATTATGCTCTTTCAACTGTTCAGCCCAAAAGCAAGACCCCTCCAAAATTTAAAAATATTCATATTAAAAATGTAACCGGAGAAAATGCTGATACATCAGTACAGATAAACGGAATTGAAGAGGAATTAATAGAAAATGTATCCTTTGAGAATATAAACCTGAAAGCAAAAAAGGGCTTTTATGCATGCCATGTTAACGGACTTTATCTTAATAAAATATCAATTAACTCAGAAGAAAGCAGCGGCATTAAATTAAAAAACATCAAAAATCTCGATATAAAAGAAAGTAATTTTATCTGAAATTTATATAATATATTTTTCCCGATCATTAACTTTAAATAAACAGATTGACGAGATAAAATATAAGCTTTATAATTTAATTGGAAAAAAATTTATAAACACATAAAAAGGGAAAAATATTCAACTTTGCATAGAAAGCACATTTACTGCTTTTTACAGCAATTGATTTTGGACTTATGAGAAAAATAAAATTTTTGTTACTTTTTATTTATATAATTAATTCGATTTCAACCCTGTACTCTGTTATATTTAAGGAAGTAAAAGGTGCTGATTTCAATATGTATTTTCAAACCAATACATCAGAAGAAAAGATCAATGAAATATCAAAAAAAATTAGATTTGTATATGAACAGGTAAGCAGCGATTTATCATATCCTTTGGTGAATCCCTCATTCTATATATATGTGGACAATGATACTCTCTTCGATGATATTTCAAAAAAATATAATTATAATATAATTTTAAAAAAGTACAGATCAAAACCAAGAATGAGCAGGGATTATAAAGTATGGATCACTGTGGACGAGGATATAAAAAGCATTGCATATATTTACTGTTTAAGGATTATTGAACAGATGTGCAAAGATAATTATGCAACTGTTCCTTTGTGGTTTGATTTGGGATTTGGTGAATATGAAGCATTGAATGTTTTGAGTAAAACAGACATCGTAAAGAGTAAAAAAATAAAAGATAATTTAAAAAATCAGGTTTCAATAAGCTTTAAAAACAATAAATATATACCTTTAAGCTATCTGTGCGCTATCGACCAATGGTATGAATATGGAATAGGAACTAAAGGGGGACTAAATTATAAAATATCAACTATGGTTGTCTTTTATTTAATAGAAAAATATGGAATGGATAAAATAAAAAATCTATTGGCAAATATAAATTACGGCTTAGATTTTTACAATGCTTTCCAAAAAGTTTATGAATTTGACACATTTAAATTGGAAGACGATTTTAAAAGTTATATCAGTAAATTTAATTTATTAAGTTATGACAACTTCTTTGTACTGTATCCTAAAATTTATCATCTGGTCGGCAATGAATTATATAAAGAATTCTACACCAAATTAAATCTCGTAGAAAACGGTATTTATGCAAAAAGTTTTAACG
This sequence comes from Spirochaetota bacterium, assembly GCA_016935915.1. Taxonomy (GTDB): domain Bacteria; phylum Spirochaetota; class GWE2-31-10; order GWE2-31-10; family JAFGQB01; genus JAFGQB01. Next base: position 2,910 of record JAFGQB010000123.1, on the reverse strand, counting down.
GTTTTATAGAAAGCTTTGAAAACTCTGAGGAATATTACGGAATGAAAAATTATCTTGCGGTTTTCAGCTATGTCAAAACCAATGAAAAAAAAGCTAAATTATACGAAATAATTTATAAATTTATAAATTTATTTTTAGAAGATATTGACAACAATATTTCAAAACAATCAAGTTTTGTTTTTTTACAAAACAGAGACAACAATGATCCTGTGATATTACTGGGAGCGGAAAACGATGAAAACATGATCAAAGTCTATGAATACCTGAAAGATAAAAAAAATATAGAACAGGGTTTTACAATAATAAAGCACTGATCTTGATTAAAATTGACAAACCAATAAAAAACATTAAATCCTTAGATTCTTTTTAATAAACTCAATGGTCTTTTTTAAAATCAAATCCGCATCATTATCAAGAGTTGCAACATGATAGGAATTCTCCAGCCATACAACTCTTACATTTTCAGAAGAAATATTTCTTAAGGTATAATCAACACTTCTCACTTTAATGACATGATCCTCTTTTGATTTAAAAATAAGCAAAGGCTGTTTGACTTTATAGAGATTTTTTTTGACAAGATCAATAAGTTTTATAAATTCATGCGTTGCTTTTGTTGAGAGTATTTCATAACCAGGTTCGCTTACTCCCTCTTTTTTTATATCGCCAACAACACCTTTTGACGATCTTAAAAAAAACTTGGCAACCGGCAATAAAAACAATCTAGGATCATTTATATAAATCGCATGATTTATAAGCACTGCACCTTTTATTTCAGAATATTTGCCTGCAAGATAACATGCCAGAGTCCCGCCCATTGACAAACCGGCAAGAAAAACATGTTTTGATTTTTTCTTTAATTCTATATAAGCATTTTCAACATCGTCCAGCCAATCACCAAACTTGACCTTTTCACTCTCCTGCCAGACTGTACCATGCCCCCTTAAAACAGGAGCCTCGACATTAAAGCCTGCTTTATTTAAGCCTTTTATAAGAGGAAGCATACTTAAATTCGTTCCGCTGTATCCGTGAATGCATAAAACAGAAGTATCTGATTTATTATCATAACTTATGGGTTTAACAATGTCTATTAAGTTCATATCTGATTATATAACTCCTTTATATATCTGTCGACAGAATCTTTCCATAAAAATCTCGAATTTTTTGCATTTAAACAGATATTTTCCCATTCAGTCTGATCGCCGAGTTTCATCTCAACGACTTTTTTAAAACTTAAACAAAGATTATCAACCTGCTCTTTTAAAGTCCTGCCTGAAAACGAAAAACCGTTAAAACCGTTTTTAACAGTATCTTTCAAACCCCCGACTTCATGAACAAGACAGGGTTTACCGTCCCTCATTGACAGCATCTGGCTTATACCGCATGGTTCAAATGTGCTGGGCATTAAAAAAATATCATGGTTTGAATAAAGATATTTTGAACTGCTTTCCGAATAGCCGTTTATAAAAATAAAATTTTTATATTTAAAGCTCATCTCAACAAAAAATCTTTCATATTTTTTTTCACCTGTACCCAATATTATATACAATCCTTTATCCGATAAAATATCCAGTATATTTTCAAGTCCTGTCTTTTTTTTTGAACCCGCTTCCATTAGTAGAAGCATCTTTTGCTCTGTAATCCTGCTTATGCTTGATGCAATGATTTCAGGTTTCGATTTAGATGCAAAATCTTTAAGACGGTTATAAGCAATGAAATTTGCACTTGATAAATAATCCTCCTTAGAGATCATTTTTTCAACATCCGATAAAATAATCTGAATAAGATCCTTAAATTCCTTTTTATGCGTTTTATAGTTTTCAGGATAATCACAGCCGTTTAATATACCGACTAGCCTCTTTTTTTTATAAGCTTCATTTAAATCTTTTTCTAAACCCTCGCCTCCGTAAAATACAGGCTTGTTGTCCGGTTTTAATATCTCCTGAGCATAAGTAGGAGATACAGTATGTATCATATCGGAATAACGAATACCTATTGCCATGGGATTAAAACAGTTATCCCATCTCGGGTCTGATAATTTTCTTCTTGCTGTATTGTCAATATCTAAATCAGATCCGAACCATGAAGCAAGTGATGACTCATCATTGTCAAAAGGTCTGACTCCCTGCAGTGCGAGGTTATGGATTGTAAAAACGATCTTGAATTTTTTCCTTGTTTTATAATTTATATGATAATTTAAGAGTATCAGCAAAATGGCAGTGTGCCAGTCATGAAGATGAATGATGTCAGGCTTGAAAAATTTCTGTTTGACTGCTTCTGCAAGAGCAGTGCAGAAAAAAGCGAATTTTATGGCATCAGTTGCAAAAGGTCTGTCAGGAGGATCATTTGAATAAATCGAATATTTTCCTGTTTTGTTATTATATGTGCTTAACATAGTATGGTCAATGACATAATTATTTACATTTTTATCATTATTTTTGGCTTTTACCTTATAGATAGAAGCAGTATGCTTTTTATTCCCGAAAATGAAACTAACGGTTTGAACAAGCTCAGATTTATTGACCTTATGCAGAAATCCATATGAAGGAACAATAACGTCCGTTTCTAAGCTATTTTTTGAAAGCATTGGAGGTACATCTCTTATTACATCCCCGATCCCTCCGATCTTGCCTCCTATCAGCGCATCATTTTCAGCTGCAGCAATTAAAATTTTCATATAATCCCTTATTTAAAATTTCTGTGTATAATATAAATTCGGAAAAAGTATAAATTATAATTATTTTTTTTGCAAATAATTAATTACAAGCAGCAAAATAATTTATAAGCTTTTATATGAATGATTTTAAAAAACTGATAATCCTTTTTTTCATCAATAGAATTTTGGGAGTATTAGAAATCTTGCATATATTTGCGCAATCTTTTTTGCGAGAAAGACTATCGCTTATCGCTTGA
>JAFGQB010000016.1 GCA_016935915.1 Spirochaetota bacterium | reverse complement strand
GACTTTTCATTGAGGGCACAGGCAAAAAATTTTAACAGAAAACAGATCAAAGAGGCGATTGATTACACACATAAAATCGGTAAAAAAATATATATTACCTTAAATATATATTTTACACCGCTTGAAATGGACAGGCTTGTTGAATATTTTAAGCTGTTAAACGATTTAAAACCGGATGGGATAATACTTTCCGATTTTGGCGCTTTATTTTTGGCGCAGATACATGCGCCATCGATACCGGTGCACATCAGTACTCAGGCAAATATTACAAATCAGTATGCGGTTAAGCTGTTGGAAAATTTTAATGTTCAAAGGGTCATACTCGCCAGAGAATTGACCTTAAATGAGATAAAAAAAATCCATGAAGCGGCAAATGTGGAGCTTGAAGCATTTATTCATGGCGCCATGTGCATTTCTTATTCAGGCAGATGTCTTTTGTCTGCTTATATGACGCATCCTGCTTTAGGCAAAAAAAAAGAGGTTAAATCTGATGAAATAAGATCTGCAAATAAGGGGAATTGCTCTCATTCCTGCAGGTGGGAGTATGATTTACTTGAAAAATCAAGACCCGAACAAAAATATTCTGTCAGTGAGGATCAAAGCGGCACTTATATTTTCTCTTCCAAAGATATTTGTATGATCGATCATATTGGTGATCTTTTAAAAGCCGGAGTAAGTTCTTTTAAAATTGAGGGAAGAATGAAATCAATTTTGTATATTTCAAGCATTGTGAGAGCCTATAGGGCAGCTATTGATCATTATTTTGATAAAAAGATTAAATATGACAGGAAAATCATTGAAAATGAATTGAATATAGTGTCCCACAGAGAATTCTGTACCGGTTTTTTTTATAATAATCTCAAAAAAGAGGCAAATATCACAAAAGGGGGATTATATAAAAGAGAAATAAGACTCTTGGCATTAATACTGGATGTAAAGGGTAAAAGAGCAGTTTTGAAGGTATATAATTCTGTATGTACAGATGATAAGATCGAATATATAGCGCCATTAATGTGTACAAAAAAAATAAAAAAAATATTTTTTTATGATAAAAACAATGATTCTGTTAATAAAATCAATCATAATGAATATGCGGAAGCTGAAATGTGGGATGAAAATGATAATGTGATTATTCCTCAAAAACATGATATTCTCAGAGTTCAGGCGCAGTTTTAACCATAGAATATAGGCATTATTTAAAAAAAAGTTAGAAATTTGCTTGCTTTTTTTTAAAAATCAATGTATTATAATATTCTTTTATTTAAATAATAAATATTTAAAAGGAGTTTTGACTGTCAATTAAGAATTTAAGAGCAAACTATCAAATTAAGATTAATGAGGTTTTATTAATAGACCAGGATGGCAATAAAATCGGAGTTGTACCGACAATTGAGGCACGGAAAATGGCTGAGGAAGCGGGTCTTGATCTTGTAGAGATTTCTCCAAATACAAAACCGCCTGTATGTAAAATATTGGATTTTGGTAAGTACAGGTTTAATTTAGAAAAAAAAGAGAAAGAGGCAAAAAAGAAACAAAAAGTAATCAAGATCAAAGAGATAAGACTTCAACCTGATATAGATATTCATGATTATAACTTCAAATTAAATCATGTTATAGAATTTTTAAGTAAAGGCAACAAGGTTAAAATCACAATAAGATTTAAAGGCAGACAGATGGCTCATATGTCTATAGGTGCGGATGTGCTGAAAAAGTTTGAAGAAGATTTAAAAGATCATGGAGTCATAGAATCAAAACCGAGCGTAGAAGGTAAAACCATGAATATGGTTGTAGCACCTTTGGGCAAGAAAAAATAATAATATTTGATAAATTTAATAAAAAAACAGATAAATTAGCGAGGAAAATATGCCAAAGATTAAAACAAAAAAAGCTGCTTCTAAAAGATACAGAATTACTAAAAACGGTAGAATAGTAATTAATAAAAGAGGCAAAAGACACTTATTAACTAAAAAAAGTTCAAAAAGAAAAAGAAGTTTGAGACAACCCGGGACTTTAAAAAATTGTGAAGCAAAAAGAATAATAAAAATGCTTCCGCATTCATAATATAATCATTTAATATACAAGGAGAAAAAAATGCCAAGAGCAAGATCTGGTGTGGTTAGAAAAAATAGAGTTAAAACTGTATTAAATAGAACCAAAGGCTTTAGAGGAAGAAGAGGCAAAATCTATAAAATTGCTAAAAATACAATGATGAAAGCTCTTTCCAATGCTTTTATTGGAAGAAAGCTTAAAAAAAGAAATTTTAGATATTTATGGATATCAAGAATTAATGCTATCTGCAGAAATGAAGGCATCACATATTCAAAATTTATTAATGGATTGAAAAAAGCAGATATAAATATGAACAGAAAAACTTTGGCAAATTTAGCAGTTAACGATAGAGATGCTTTCCTGGTACTCATTGACAAAGCAAAAAAAGCTGTTGCTTAATTGTGTTTAAAATTATTTAATTATTATAGAGTAAAACATGAATTCAAAAAAAATTCAACTGCTTGTTGAAAGAATAGACAAAGCAATTTCCACAATTAGCCAGTTAAAAGAAGAAAACATAGTTCATTTGAAGAAAATTCAAGAATATGAAGAAAAAATAAAAAATCTAGAAGAAGAAAATAATAATCTTAAAGATGAGAATGAATCCCAGAAAAAGGAAATCGATCAGTCTGATAAATTGCATGAAAAACTTGAACAAAAGATTGAAGAAATATTGAACTGTCTTCCTGATGATGACGAATTCGATAAAACAATTTATGATAAAGATGATAATGACACAGAGGAAACTGTTATAGAACAAAATAAGATTGAAGAAGACAGCGACGAGGTAGAATTTGATTTTAATAATGACAAAGAAGAATCCGAAGAAGAAAGGATTAAGAAATTCGTAGGTAAATCAAAAAAGAAAAAAGAATCAATCCAGAATGAAGAGAACGAATTTAAAAACCTTGATCTGGAAAATTCAAATGTGGATATTTCAAAAAAAGATATTGATATTAAATCAAATAAATCATTGCTTGAAGAAGATGAAAAAGAAGATATAACATTATATTTTGACGATGATGGTAATTCAAAAGAAAATGACGATTTGCCGAAAGGCATATTGTAGATTATTTAATCTAAAAAAGACAGTACCTAAAAAACCTTATTATTTTAGATTATTATATAGTACTTAATCATTTCTTTTTTATATTGAACTCTTGAAGTTTTTTAAGTATATCAATAATAATAGGATCAGATTTAGTTTCACCAGGAAAATGAAGTCCTAATTTCAAATTACCGCTGACTGAATCTCTTTCCTGCCATCTGACTAAAACTGTTGTTTGTTTCAATATGACAGTTGAATTCCTGACCTTTTTTTCAAATTTGATTTTAATGTTATTTAACTCCTCAGGACTGAATTCAATTATTATTGGAAGTAAAACATGTATCCCGATACCGCTTGGTGCTATGTCAATAAAGGAAACTGATATCCATTTATTTGGCTCTTTTGATATATATATGTAAATGTCTTTATTGATTAAGCTCTCATCATCAAACTCGATTATTTCTTCATTTGTTTCATCATTTTTTGAAAATATATTATTGATTTCGGGTAAATCTTCAAGCATTTATGGCTCCGTAAGATATTATAATTAGAATAACATAAATTTTTAAAATTTTCATAAATTTTAATTAGTTTTAGATTTTTTTTACATGAATAAAATAACTTAATATATTGAAGATTGCAGCTTTTTAACTTTTATTAAAATTAATATTGAACCAGACTCCCGTTCTTTTTTGCCTGTTTTATAGATACATGAAAAGCAAAAAAAGAAACTGGCAATAAAATTAAAATAAATAATAATAATCTGTATATGAGGATTTTAATTTCATTTATGTCATATTGGCTTAACAGCAATTTTCTTAATGCTTTAGTTGCATGAGTTATCGGCAGAAAATATGACATCGTCTGCAAAGGTTTCGGTAAAACTTCAACAGGAAAAATTATACCACCCATAAAATAACTTGAATATCCGAAAATAAAATTTATCGGATTACCCTGTTTGAACACCATGATAAATGAAGCTGAAAGCATTCCTATTGCTAAAAAAGAGATAAAAACCAATAATAAAATCAAAAATGTAATCAATAGATTATAAATTGAAATAAAAAAGCCAAAAAAAATGCCTCCTATTATTAATATGGTTATAGAACTTATAAAAGATTTAATAAACGAAAACATTGAATTGCCAATTAATATAGTGTAAATTGATGTCGGGGTGCTGATTAGAGCCTCTAATGTGCCCTCAACCTGAGAAGTTCTTATCTCATTTGCAAAAGCATGCAAGCCTACAGAAACAAAGGAAGAAACAGAGATGCCTACCAAAACAAATGAAAAATAATTTCCGTCAAACTCTTTAAGGTATTGAGACATTGTGCCTGTAAAAGTTTTGCTTAAATAATATAGAAATACAAGTGATAATGAACTGATAAGAACACTTATGAAAACATTAAAACGATAACTGAGCATTATAAGCAGATCTTTTTTTATAAAAGCTAATATTTTCAATTATTTTTCTCCGGATGTTAATCTTTTAAAAATTTCAAATAAACTTTCTTTTTCTTCTTTACACCATAGTATTTTACCGTTATTTTCAACTGCGTTTTTTATTATTTCTGGAACATCGCTTTCATTGTCCATGCAGATTTGTACTTCATTGTCTTGTTCAAATAAATCATAATTTGATAATGAATTAAAAAAAGCACGTTTGGGTTTTTTTACAAAAAATATTTTAAAAATTATATTTGGATTTATCTTTTTTTTCAAGTCATCATAGGAACCTTCTGCAATTACTTTACCTTCATTTAATAGAATTAGATGATCCGATAAAAATTGGGCTTCTTCCAGATCATGAGTGCATAAAATAACGGTTTTCAAATTCTTATTTATAATGTTTTCTTTTATGATTTTGTGAATGTTTTCTCTTGCTAAAGGATCAATATGGGAAGTCGGTTCATCCAATATTATAACATCAGGGTCAGATATTAAAGCTCTGATAATTAATAGTTTATATTTCATTCCAGTTGAATATAATCTTAAGGGCAAATCTGCATCTTTTTCCACTGAAAAATCTTTTAGTAATTGATTAATTCTTTCTTTTTTTATTTTACCTTTTAAGCCGTATAATTCAGCAAAGAAATTTAAATTTTGTCTGCCTGTAAGTCTCCAGTAAAATGATCTCTCATTTGATGTCATTAATCCGATATTGTTTTTTTTATTTTTTTGTAATTTAGCGTTTATAAAATTTATTTCTCCTGAATCCTGTATTATTAAACCGGATAATATTTTTATAATGGTTGTTTTTCCGGCTCCATTAGGTCCTAAAATACAGGAAATTTTTTTTTCAGGACATCTGAAGCTGACATTTTTTAATGCTTGAATTTTATTGTTTTTTTTCCAGAAAAAAACTGTGGGTTTATAAAATGTTTTGTTTATATTATCAATTTTAATAGATAAAGCCATATAATTTATTAAAGAATAAATTTAAAAATTAAATATTTATATCAAATTTTATTCAAAAATAAAAGAATTATTGACATTTTGTGATATAATAGTGTAAATATAAAGATATTTTTTATATAGGAATAAATTTGTCAAATAATGATAAAATATTGAATTTAAATATTGGCAATAAAATAATAGGTTTAGAATGTCCAACAAAAGAATATAAAATTTCAATGGAAAATTATTTTAATGTCACCTCATGCAGTAAAGAATCTGACATTAAATTGAAATTAATAATTGACCCGGAATATAAAGAATTTGAAATCCCAAATTCTTTGTTTTTAACAAAAAAACCGCTAAAAAACGGATTTTCAATTTGTGAAGATCTGATAATAATCAATTTTAATCCAGAAACAAAAACAGGGACTTTAAAGCTGAATTTTATTTTAACTAAAGGTGAATTGACCAGAGTATTTGAACAAATTTTATATCAGGCATTTTATTCCGCATGCAAAAATTACAGCAGTAATGCTTATCTGATCCATTCATCCGGAGTTGTGTTGGAAAATTTGGGTTTTTTGTTCATTGGTTCAAGCGGAAAGGGCAAAACAACAGTAAGTGATTTAAGTCAGAAATACAGGGTTTTAAATGATGAAATAAATATTGTTGAATTCGATCACAATAGTGATTTCTTAAAGCTAAAAAGTACACCTTTTAACGGTACTTATAAAAACAAGCAGTCAGGACAAGCAGATATAAAAGCTATTTTTCTTTTAAATCATGCTTCAAAACATGAAATTATTGAAGTAAATAAAGGTGAAGCTGTTAAAATAATATCCAAAGAAATAGTACCACCTATAGGATTAGAAGATTTTATAAACAGAAACACTTTTCAGAAAATGTTTGATGTTGCTTTAAAAATTATAAATAAAACGGAAGTTTATCAGCTTGATTTTTTGCCTGATGCAGGATTTTGGGATTTAATAGAGAAAAAGTTTTTGTAAAATTAAATGTATTAATACTTATATCAAGAAAAGGAAATTTTATGATTTTAAAACTTGATTCTGTGCCGATGGTTAACGATGCAATTAGTGTTAGAGAAATTGATAATGAAATTATATTTATCGAAGAATCAGGTAAAGGAATTCACACGACTACTGATACAGGGCTTTTTATTTATAAAAAAATAGATGGCAACAGATCTTTATTGGATATTATTAAATCTGTTTGTGAAGAATATGATATTACAGAAGAAATAGCAAAGAATGATATATTTGAGTTTATAGATGATTTAGTAAATAAAGAGATAATAACAATCATTTGATATGGAAAGTCTAAGAGATAAAATCCTTCAAAAATATATTCAGTCTAACAGACCTTTTTCTGTTTTATTTGAAGTCACTAAACGCTGTATGTGCAAATGCATACATTGTTATTTGGCGGATAACAGCGATAACGAATTGTCATTAAAGGAAATAAAAGATCTTTTTATTCAGCTAAAAAATATTGGTGTTGTAAATCTAGGTTTAACTGGAGGGGAACCGTTTTTAAGAAAAGATATATTTGAAATAATCAAATATGCTTATGAAAACCATTTTTTTATTTCAATATTGACAACAGGCATTCTGCTTGATTCAGAAAAAATTAAATTATTAAAAAGTTATAATGTAAATCAATTTGAAATTTCGATTTTAGGAGCCAAAGCTGAAACACATGATAAAATAATGAATTATAAAGGTGCTTTTGATAAAACCATTGAGAATATAAATTTATTAAAAAAAGAAAATGCAATTATATCATTAAAAGCAACAATAATTAAACAAAACTATAAAGAGTTAGTTCAGATGGCAAATATAGCAAAAGAATTTAATGTGGAATTTAAAGCAAACATTAACATAGCGCCAAAAACAGACGGCAATAAAATAACTCTTAACTATATGCTCAATGAAGAAGAATTAAATGAAATTGATTTAAAGCTTATTAATGGAGGTTTAATTCCGGGAGAAGACTATTCAGGCGGAGCTTTACTTACCTGTAATGCAGGGAAATTATCCATTGGAATATCTTCAAATGGAGAAATATATCCATGTCTTTTGTTTAGAAAATCTATTGGTAATATAAGGAAAAAGAGTTTACAAGATATTTTGATTAAAAATCCATCAAATTTTCTAAAAAAATTAAGAAAAATTAAAGAAGAAGATGTAAAAAGATGTTATAAATGCAATATCAAGAAATATTGCAATAGATGCCCGGGAATATCATATTTAGAAACTAAAAAAATAGCAAGCGCCAATCCCTCAGCTTGCTATATAGCAAATTTAGTTTTTAATAAAATCAGTAAAAATTAACTACAGCACCAGCCAAATAAAGGATTCCAAATTTTTACAGGAGTCCAAGTACTTGTACTGCCGTAACAGCCGAAAACACCGATTTCGATTGATTCTGATTTTAATAAAGGTTTTGAATACATTTTTTTATTCATAGTCGTACTCCTACTTATTTGATGTATATTATACAACATTTATTAAAAAAATCAATAAAATTTTAGGTTTTTTTGAATTTTTCTTATTAAAAGTCTGGGAAAAATTTAATTCAATAAAATTATAAATATATAAAATTTTATTTAAGGCACACAACTGGTTTTTCGATTATCAGATGCTTTTGATTAAAAATATCATAAACAGTTGCACAGAGCCATTTGTCTTCATTAACCATGAATGATATTTCTATACGGGGCTTTTTATCTGAAGGATAATGAGACGGTTTAAGATATCCCATTGTAGGATCTGATTCATTAAGAGGGATTATAAGTTTTTTGTTTTCCCTGCCTTCGCCAATAATATGCAGGTTTCCTTTTTCATCCCAGATGAATTCCTGCTCAACAGTATGCTTCCTGCCAATTTCATAAATAATAAGCTTAAAGATCGTTTCAGGTTCTCCGTGGGCGCATGTCGGTAAAAGCTGTCTTTTCCAGAAATCCTTTTGAGTAGGGAAGGTCGTTCCTTTAGGTATGATGATTGTATATACAGGCTTAAATGTTTTTTTGTCATATGTTAAAAAAGCATAATCATGTGTTATATGATCTATTTTATTGAATCTATCTGCTGAAAAAACTGCAGCTCCGAAAGCGATAGCATTAAAAGGCTGCCATGCTTTTACCCTGTGTCTTCCGAATCTTTTCTCTATTATATGATAAATATTAGGCAGTAATGTAGAGCCTCCGACCATGACAACTTCATGTATCTTGTCTTCAGTAATTCCTTTTTTTTCTGCATTAAATAATACATTGGAAATTAATTTATCAACAACCGAATAGAGACCTTTTTTCTCAAGAAGAGAAATAAGATCGCTTTTACTGAAATTAATAGGTTTTTTCAATCTTTCATGGTCCTGAATCATTGAAAATGCATATTGCTTCATGAGTTGTGAGGGCATCAGATAAAAGGTTTCAGAAGTTTTTGTAAAAAGTGCTTCTTTTACTCTGCATGCTTCTTTTAAAAGCATTCGGAACCACCATTTGATACCTGGATCATTTGAAAACCTGTTAAAATTATAGTTAAATCTGCTGCAGAGTTCTTCGACTATCCATGAGTCAATGAGGTTGCCGCCGATCGGAGCTCCGTCTTTTGCAATTACCGTGCATTTTCCTTTCAGGCTTGTTTTTTCCTCCATTTCAATTAATGCAAAATCAAGAGTTCCACCACCGAAATCGATTATTAATATATTCTTCGGCTGATCTATGTACAATCCGTAACCCAGAGCTGCAGCTACTGGTTCATCGATTGTTTTTATTGTTCTGATATTTAACTTTTGAGCGATCTTTTTTAATTTCAGTCTATAAAATTCATAAAAATCTACAGGAGCGCATATTGTCATATCAGAAACTTTAGTTCCAGTTGATTTTTTAATTTCAATTAAAAGATTTTTTAAAAAAATATATGCAATATCATCAGCATTAAATTTCCATTTGCCTAGCTCTCCAATGAACTGATAATTGTTTTTTCCGAGGTATGACTTAAAACTGTTAATAAATCTTGGATTGAATGTTCCGCTGTCTTCATTTAGGGCTTTAAGTCCTATAAATCCGTCTGTTTTGGTCCTTACTTTTTTAAATATAAAATTAAATGGAAATTTAAGGGATTCCTCAGGATACCTTAGATATACACAGGTGGGTATTGTATATGAATCATCGATTTCTTTTTTTTTACTTTTATCCAATCCCCTGCTGACATTCTCTAGTCGTAAAATTTCCGGAGAATCATATTTGTCATTCCAGACTGCCGCAACAGTATTAGTTGTGCCCAGGTCAATGGAAACATGGATTTTTTTCATAAAAGATTATAATCCTCCTTCGTGTGATAAACCATTTTCCCTTTTATCTTCATCTGTAAGACTCAATCTGCCAGTTACTTCATCTGATATGCTCAATGCGCCGTCTTTTTCAAAATGCTCAGCGATAGACAGAGCGCCCATATCAATGCAGCCCAGTCTAGACTGGATTTTACCTATAGTTTCCTGTATGAGATTTTTTGTTGCTGGACTAAATATTTTTTTATTCAGTTTACAGAGGGGCTCAATTGCTTCTCTTATGCCGCATGATGCTAACGCTTTTATCGCTTCATCTCTCAGTTTATTGTCCTCATTGGTTAATTGTTTGACAAGAAAATCGTTTACAGAAGGATCACCTATGTTGTTTAAAGAAATAAGAATTAATATTTTCAAAGCAGGAATATCTTTTCTTTTGTATATTTCCAAAAGTTCGGGTATTGCTTTTGAATATTGAGTGTTTCCTAAAATCAGTATGATTTGTGAATTGATTATGCTTTTTGATTTTATCTGTTTTTGTAGAAGTTTTAAAAGGAATTCCATACCTTCTTCTTTTAAACAGCTTGCTGCTGTAACTCTGATATCGTCGGATTTATCTTCAAGAAGTGATTTTAAAACTTCATACACATACTTATCATCCGGAAAGTTGTTAACAAGCATTTGAATGTTGTATGTTCTGATTGATATATTATTTTTTGTATTTCTAATATTTTCAATAAGCCTTTGTTTAATAGACTTTTTTTCAGTCATGTTATTGCTTATCGAAACTGCTGTTTTTATTAAATCCACAGATCCGCTGCCCATTGAAAAAAAGCCAAGGGGTATTTTAAAATTTATCATGTTTTTAGTGATTTCCAGATGATCGGTATATTCTGCTATTTTTAAAATATTTTCTCTTGTTAGTTTATTCATCATTGCAGTTAAATTTATAACCGGGTATGCGGATAGAAGCATTTTGTCATCAAATGCCTCATCTAATGTAACATCATCAAAAAAGCCGGCTGTTTTTTTGATTTTTGAAAAAGTTGATTCCTTAGTAATTTTGAATTCACCCTGAATATCAAGTTTATGATAAATATTAATATTTAGATAAGTTTTTCGGCTGCCTGATTCAGTGGATATTGTTATATCCTTTCCGTAAATTTTGCCGCTTAATATTTTTTTTGAAAATATTGTATTTGTATTGAACTTTAGATTGAATTCATTTTTGATTCTTTCAAGGATCTGCATGATTGAATGTTTTTTTAAAGAATAAACTATAATGATCGTTAGAAATGCAGTGATAATGGGTATTATTGCAGACATTTATCTTCCTTGAATTTAATTTTAATCTTTGCTTTAATTATAATATCATAAGTCCTATATTTCCAATATTAATATGATTAAAAAATGAATTAATTGATTATTATTTAAAACAGGTAAAGTTACTGTAAAAATTATATTTTAAAAAAGAATCTGTGATTAAATTGTAATTTCTGGATAAAGCGGATGGATAAAAAACTTAAAGCAAAAATCATAATAATACTGGGCGCCCTTACAGGTTTGGGTCCGTTATCAATTGACATGTACCTGCCTGGTTTTCAGCATATAGCAAATGATCTTAAAGTAAATATTGCGGTTGTGTCAATGTCATTAACAAGCTATTTTATTGGCATTTCATCCGGTCAATTGATTTATGGACCGCTTATGGATAGATATGGGAGAAAAAAGCCATTGATGATCGGTCTTTTTATATATCTTTTTGCATCACTGGGCTGTGCTCTGTCCCCCAATATTTATTGTCTTATTGTCTGCAGGTTTGTTCTGGCTCTCGGCGCCTGCTCTGGCATTGTTGGAAGCAGGGCGATTGTAAAAGATATGTTTTTACCTGAAGAGACTGTTAATGTTTTTTCTATGCTTATGCTTGTAATGGGTGTTTCTCCTATTATAGCACCTCTTGTCGGAAGTGTAGTTGCAGTTACACTGGGATGGAGATTTGTGTTTTATCTGCTTTTTGTTGTTTCTTTTATCATGATTTTAACTGTATTTTTTTTGCTGCCTGAAAGCAGGGGTGAGGATAAAAGAGTATCCTTAAAACCTCATAAAATATTCGGTCAATATATATCGCTTTTAAATCAGCCGATGTTTGTGATTTATGCAATTGCTGGATCAGTTATATATTCAGGACTGTTTGCCTATATATCTGGAGCTTCTTTTGTATATATGAAGCTGTTTAAATTTTCGGAAATACAGTTTGGTTTTTTGTTTGCTTTTAATGCGGTCGGTATAATCGGGGGGAGTCAGATTAACAGGTTTTTGATCTGGAAATTCAAAAGCCAATCGGTTTTTTTTAATCTTGGTATTGTTCAGGTCATTTTAAGCCTTATTTTGATTTCTTCGGCTATTTTTATAAATGTACCGGTATCGCTGACGGTATTTTTGATCTTTTTATATTTATTCATATTCGGTATCTTGAATCCGATAGGAATTGCCCTTGCTTTGTATCCTTTTAAAGAAAATGCCGGAACTGCCTCGGCTTTACTCGGCGGTATTCAAATGGTTGCAAGTGCGGTCACATCCGTGTTGGTAAGCAGGCTTCATAATGAAACAATTTTTCCCATGATCATGGTAATGTCGGCTTGCGCAAGTATAAGCGTAATAATTCAAACCGCAGGCAAAGCTTTCTATAAAAACAGGACGGTTTTAGAAATTAATTAATTGATTGTAAGATTTATATGTAAACCCAAAGGTTTGGGCATTTAAGCAGCTTGACAGGGGTATTAAGTTGAAATTGAAGAAAGATTTTTTAATATATTAATAAAACCCTTGACTTTATGGAAATTTTCAAATAGAAATTATTTTCTTTTATTAAATAAGAGGAAAAAATGGATTTTACTGTTATCGGGATTGCCCGCGGTCTTAATAAAGATGAAATTATCGCTTCATTTGAGGCTGTAATAAAGGGCGGTATAAATAATCTGGAAATAACCATGAACTCTAAGGATGCCGATAAAATCATAAAAGATTCTGTTGCCCATTTTAAAAACAGGGCATTAATTGGAGCAGGTACAGTTATTACCATGGAAGAGATGGACAGGGCATTAATTGCAGGAGCAGGTTTTATCGTATCACCTGTTTTAAATATTGAAATGGTAAGATATTTAAGTAAAAATAAAATTCCTGTTTATCCCGGCGCTTTTAGTCCGACTGAAATTTATTCTGCATGGGATGCAGGTGCAACAATGGTTAAAGTGTTTCCTGTTTCAAGGGCAGGCGGTGCATTTTATATAAAAGATGTAAAGGCTCCTCTTGACACGATAAAGCTTTTAGCCTGCGGAGGGGTCACTCTGGATAATTTAAAAGATTATATCGAGTGCGGCACAGACGGCATAGCTTTGGGCAATCAGCTTTTTGACAAAACATACATTAAAAACAGGGACTATGTTAAGCTTACTCAAAGAGCTGAAGAATATATAAAAATTTTAAAGGAAACCTTTAATAAGTAAAATAGTGGTCAAAGAATATTTTATTTGTAATTTTTATTGCAGTCATATATCTCAAAGTGATATAATTTTATTAAATAGAAGGAATATTTAATAATAAATCCTTATCATTAAGTTGCCTATGAAAGCAGTTAAAACAAGGTCATTCTTAATAAACATTTTTTTAATAATTCAAGTTTTTTTATTATTATTAACTTTTTTCAATTTTAATTTATTGGTATCTAATCTTTTTATAAAAACTTTTCATGATGGCAGTGAAAATATATTATTCAGAAATTATAATAATGAAGACTATTTTCCTGTCAGGAGAAAAAGATTAAACTTGCCTGCGGCTTTAAATATATATTTGAAATTTTATTTTAAATCTTTTTGTTTTAAAGTTTTAAGCGGGATACAAATTACTTCATATAAACTTGACTTTTTAGACGGAATTTTTGCGCTTTTTTCAAGACCGCCTCCTCATATTTAATACTTTTTTTATATCTTTTACTATTTAATCTTTTTTATTCAGATGGAGGTAAATATATGAGTTTTGAAAATGACAATACAAATTTAAAAAATGAGATGCCTAAGTTTTATACATTAGGATGGCTGTTAATATTCGTCGGGTCTTTGCCGGTAATAATCGCATTGAAAAATTTAAACAGGGCGGCATTGATAATTGGTTCAATTTTAGTTGTTGTCGGAATAGTTTTAGCAATAATCGGCAAAATACAGAGCGTGAAGATGATCAAAAAAGCAGCAGGACAAAAACTTGCAGGAAAATAAAATATATTTAAAAAAATATAATAACAGCGCTGGTTAGTATCCAGCGCTTTTTTTTATATAGGTCGAATGTCGAATAAGGGATTAACCTAAGAAATTTCATGAGATGCCGCCTCATTCATTGAAATTACAAGTCATTGCTT
>JAFGQB010000122.1 GCA_016935915.1 Spirochaetota bacterium | reverse complement strand
TATATAATAAAAAGAATCTATGATATTGTTGAAAAACCAAATTTTGATTATGATTTTTAATATTATTTTATTATTGGGGACAGAGCTTGTATGTTCTATTTTATGGAGTAAAGTTAAGTAAGAATCTTACTTTATTATTAAGATTTAAAGATTATATTTATTTTTAATATTTTATAAATTAGCAATAATAGAATAAAAATTCTCTTATTTTAATACCAAATTTTTCTCTCCTTTCAAACTATTTTTTGTTAAAAGAGAGATATTTAGCATTATTTTTTTTAATTTTGTTATTATGAAATACGCGTAAACTTTCATTTGCTGTATAACAATTTTTTATTTTTTAATAATTATTTCATTGACAAATAAAATTAAAATGAATATCATATTCGACAAATATCATCAGGGAGGTATTTTATGAAAAATTTAGGTATCTCTTTGGTTTTATGTTCTTAAGCGCTTTTTTAATTAAAGGCGCTATTAAATATATATTCTTTTTAATGGGGGCTCTTGAATAAAGACCCCTTTTTTTGTTCAATTATTATTAATTAATAAACCACAAAAATAAAATAATAAATAGCATGAAAACTATGGTTAAAATTAAAAAAATTCATAAAATAAGTATTCTTCATATTTAATAACAAATAAAATTGATAGTCAGACTTTAATCAAAAAAAATTGTTAACCAGAACATGATATTCTGATTAACAATTAAATCATAAATAAGAAGTATTAAGAATCAAAAAAATTACTGATACCTTTTTTGAAACTCAAAAAGGCTGGCTTTTATATTTTCAAAAATAAGAGTGAATAAAATATTAAAAAAATAAGCTTTTTTCCTGCTTATCTTTTCAATGAATTTATATCGGTCAAAATTATATTTATATTTTCTATGCATATAATCATTGAAGTTAATAAACTCCGACTCAGTTCCTTCAGGGACTTTTGCATGTTTTAATTCATCTTGCATTATACTTAAATACCTGAAAAAAGAAAACAATGAACATTTTTCCCTGATGAACTGCAAAGCTCTAAGATTATCATAATTGAATTTAAGCAATATTTCATTATACTTATTTTTGTTTAAAAGCTTAAAAATCTTTTCTTTCCTGACATGAACGCTTAACCTGTTGAATGTTTCTTCAATAGCATCGATTACATACTGATTTCCCCTGTAATACTGAAGAAATTCTATTATTTTATTGATTCCGAATATATCTTTAAATAGTAATACTTTTACCTGATCAGCAATTTTTTCAGGTAGATCTGACAGCACCTGCACGCTATATGTTTTAAAAGTTACATTCTTTTTATCTTTAATTATGATTTCCGATGATTTAAATAATTCATTTTGCTTTATATTCCTATAATAACCATTTATCTTTTTTGCCTCTTTAACAAATTCTTTATAATATTCATCTGTTATTCCAAATTCATGTAGTAGATTATAAAATTCCTCTGATATCCTTAAACCACCTATAGGAGCGGTTGATTCCATGCGTTTTGCTTTTATGACATTTTCACCTATTACATCCCAGTGCTTATATTCTTCAGGGCCAAAATTTCCTATACTGACTCTGCCTATATTTGCTCCTACTCTGATTCGTATCTGAAAAACAGCGCTCATTGAAACAGCTGTATTCTGATCATTTCTCACTTTATAAATAATTTCAAAGGCCTTTTCTACTGCTTCTTTTGTAACCTGATCTGCTTCAAATCTTATTAAATCGTCATTGGCATCATTAAAAAACGATGATAACTTCTGCATTTCAACGCATGAATAAAACAACCTTTTAGCTATACTGTACATTCTGTTATTTTCATCGATGAGTTTATCAATAGGACAACCAAACTGGAACATTAGACTGTCGCCTTCTATCTTATTCAAATATCCACCATATTTTTTAATTATCCAATTAAATGCATTGAAAAGACCATTCAATACGATTTGATTTTCTTTGGGACTTAAGAACTTAGAAATAAATGAATAGTCTGCAATATCAATAAAACCAACACCAATAATATTTTCAATCAAATTATCAGGTATTTCACCTAATTTTAAAATGCCTTCTATTAACTGTTTTGGTTTATAAAATTCTTCTATGATTTTAATTTTATCTTGATATGGGCTGATTTTTTTTATATCAGCGTTAAAGGATATAGCAGTTCGAAATTTATTAAAAATTAAGCCATATTTATTTATCTGATTTCTAATAAATTCATCATTATTTATTACTTCATTGGAATTTAATAATAATAACTTTTCACCTTTATAATCAATAAATTCAACACCGTCGTTCAATATTATGCTCTCCCATTTTTAACTTGTATGCTATTATCTATTTGCTCTAGCAAAAACTTTAGAACTGGCATTAAAATTATTTAAAATTGGTTTTATAAAGTTTTCAAAACTTATTTTATTATTTAATTTAAATCTGTTCAGAACATGATGAGAAATATGTTCAAAAACAAATCTATTTCTTTTATAGTAATACAAAATATTTGCCAAATATACTATATAAACAAGATCATTGTTATCTTCTTTTGCTTCAACTGGTATGTGATGATACAGGATCGCTTCAATCAAATGATCTGGAAAATTCCATTTTTTAGCAAGCTCACCACCTATTAATGAATGATTATAGCCGCTTGTTAAATTTTCTATAACATTGCTGCTTATCCCTTTTTTCATTGCAATTTCCTGTATCTTATCAAGTATACCCGGTTTAAGAGAATTGACTATGATTTTGCCGAAATCATGTAAAATTCCGCCAAGATATACCTCATCCATAATTGCCTGCATTTTTAATTTCTTTGCTATTTCATAACCGTAATAAGCAACTTCATAAGAGTGCTCCATAATATCTTTAATTACATCAAGATTATATTTATTCATCAAAATCTTTTGGGTTGCATAGGATAAAATCAAATTTCTAACACCTTTAAATCCTATCAACCTAACGGCTTCTTCTATAGAATTGACTTTCTTAGGCAGCATATAAAATGCAGAGTTTGCAATTTTCAATAAATCTGCAATTAATGAAGGGTCCTTCTTTATAATATGGGAAATATGCGAAAAGTTTGCATTCATATCATTCAAAATTCTTTCAAGTTCAATAATATGCTGAGGAAATTGCGGTATTTCATAAATCTCATTTATTATTTCTTTTGCAATTTCTACCCTTTCCTTTTCATTCAATAAATTTAAAGGAATCAAAACTTTTAACTGTGTAAATTTTTCATTTTCGGTAAGTTTAATATATCTCTCGTCCAGACCGATTTTTCTAAGCATCATTACAGACAAAATAATCCCAAAACCTGCACTTTCCTGTGGATCAAGCCCCTTTTCGAAAACCTCTTCAAAACTTTTAAATTTTATGGTGTTTTTGATTTTATCAAAAAATCTGTCTTTTTCTATTGTCAATATCTTGGCATTATTTGATGTTGATAAAAATAGAAAACCCTTTGAAACATAAAAATCCAGTCTTACAAAATAACCCATTCTTTCAGCGATAGAAAGGTATTTATTATAGTTGTTCATAAGGTCCTCTCTAAATGAAAGAATGCCTTTTTCATAATCATTAGGATTATTTATATCTAAATCGTAAAAATTAAAATGAACCCTTTTCATGTTAGCTTTATTTGCATTTCCTGCTAATTCTTTTAATATATAATTAAGTGAACTGAATAGATGATCCTTATCAATCGATGATAAATAATTTTCAAGTTCCTTTTCAATTTTGATTTCCATTTCATGATTAATAAAGGGGTATTTCAATGTTACTAATTTATCTACCATTGCTGCCTCCAAATCCATTGTTTAATATTATTGATCCGTCAATAAATTAATAATGTACAGAGGTATATAAGATTAACTCATTATATCCTCTGTACTAATGGGATGGCTTCTCACAAAATACAATTTACTTATATATTACTTTTTTAAATAATAATATAAGCAAAATTACTGAATTTTTTAAAATAAAATCATTATTATTTTGTAATAAGAAAATCTTTTATTTTTGTAAGTAAAATCACCTACAATTAATATCAAAAAAGCCTTATATATCAATTAGTCATATCACTACTTTTTATTAACCCATTCTATGGCAAATTTTGTCAGTTCCGGACTTGATGATATGTTGATTTTTTCTTTAATTCTTAATTTATAAGTTTCAATTGTTTTAACGCTTAAATTTAAGGATTTTGCTATGTCTCTGGTTTTATGACCATTACCGATCAGCTGAAAAATTTCAAATTCTCTGTCGGTAAGACTGCTAATTATATCCTTATTTTTTTTGACTTTTCCGCTCATATAAATATCTAGCAAATTCATCGATATATTATCACTTAAATATATTTTGCCTTCCAAAACTTTTCTAATTGCATTTATTATGGTATTGGTCATTTCCTGCTTCATGATGTATCCCTTGGATCCCGCTCTTATGGCTCTTTCGGCATATAATGATTCATCATACATTGAAAGAGTTATGATCAACAAATCAGGGTATAATGACTTCAATGATTTTATTAGTTCTATACCGTTCATACTGCCTTTTAAGGAAATATCCACTATTATAAGGTCAGGATTTAATTTCTCAATTTTTTCTAAAGCCTGAGCTGCATCGGTAGCAAAGCCGCAAATAAAGAGATCTTTTTCATTTTCCAGTAATAATTTTAATCCGTCAACAACAATCGGATGATCATCAACAACAAATATATTAACTACTTTTTCTTTCACAATATTCCCCATAAATAAATTATAAAAATTATTCTGTAATAAATAATAAATTATCCAAATTCATTTTAAAAATCAACTCAACGCCGCTTGAATTTTTTCTATTATTAATGGTTATATTTGCACCTATTATTCTTGCCCTGTAGAGCATCAATGAAATGCCCATACCCTTATTGGATCTTGTTGATTTAAAACCCAATCCATCATCAATAATAGTTATATATAAGTTTTTAGTATCCCTGCTGCATTTAATATTAACCTTATTTGCAGATGAGTGCTTTATGATATTTCTGGTCGCTTCATTTATTATATAATAAATTTGAACAAGCACCTTTAAATTTATCATATCAGGTATTGCATCATCATATTTTAAACTGAATTTAATTTTTGTATTATTGCTGATATTATTAATAATATCTTTGATCATTTCCTTTAAGCCTCTCTGTTCAATGTTCACCGGAAATAATCCGCTTGCAATATTTTTCGACTCTTCCATAGCCTTATTAATCAATGATTCTATTTCAAATGCCTGTTTCGACTCATCCTGCATTTTTCTTTTTTCAAGAGAAATCCCAAGTATTCTGCTCCTGATTGCAACATTCAATAAATTATGATTTAATCCGTCATGCAATTCCATTCCTATTCTTTTTTGCTCTTTTTCCTGTATATCAAGCATTTCATTTTCCATGTCATATCTTTCGGTTATATCTCTGGCATTTATAACTATACCCGATATTTTTTTTTGATCTGTATCATAATAAGGATAAAAAGTAATATCCATAAGTTTTCTTCCGCCTACAGGATAATCAAACCATTTTTCAATTTTAACTTCAGCGCCCAAAAGGCATTGTTCACACCTGTTTTTAAAAAAAGTTTCGAATTCATTTTCTCCATATATTTCATTTAATTTTTTATTTCTAATCTTATCCAGAGTTACACCAAACGCCTTTAAAAATGGATCATTACCCGCCAAAATCGCAAAATCTCCGTTTATAAATATCATCTGGTCACTTGAAGAGGATACAATGTATTTATACATATTCAAGTCAAGTTCGGCTATTTTCTTTTCGGTTATATTCCTGAAATTTACAACATACCCCCTGATGATCGGATCATTGAACAAATTGGTACCTATGCCTTCCAGATATTTTATTTTTTTATTTTTATCTATTCCTCTGAATTCTATGGTATTCCTGTATTGCGGATCGACTAATGATTTTTTGAATTTATTCATAATATAATAAACATCATCCTTATATATGTACTTGATAAAATTTGTTCCTATAAGTTCATTCGTTTTATAACCTAAAATAATTTCTACTGAAGAACTCGCGTATACTATGTTTCCATCCTTATCCATAATCATTATTCCGTCTGTTGCATTTTCTATTAATCTTCTGAACTTTTCTTCACTCTCTAATGCGGCTTTAACAGCTGTTTTATAGTCTGTTATATCATGAGCATAAATTGCCAGACGGATTATTTCCTTTTTATCATTGAGTACAGGACAAATAGTAATATAGTAGGTGTTGATCCTATGAACTTCCTCATAGCTGATTGGATGTTTAAGTTTTGATATAAGCTGTGCTATTTTTCTACGGGATTTAATTAATTCAATCGGAATGTAATCAAAAACATCCTTTCCTATAAGCTCTTTTTTCGAAACTCCCAGTCTCTGGGACACTAAATCATTAACAGACATTATACACCCTTTTGTATCGATGAGCAGAGCCCAGTCATTTATGGCATTCAATAAAGCAAGGGAGGTTTCTTCACTGTACTTTAATTCAATCTGTGTCCTTAATTTTGAAATGGAGATCGATAAAATCTTTGAATAATCGAAACAGTTGAAAGCTTCAAATTCGGTTAATTTGTCAATCTCATTTTCGACCCATACAGCCACGATAAAACCTTCAATGTTATTATTGATCTTGAAAGGGATTATCAATAAATATTTTAACTTTTTATCAATAAAAAATTTAATATATTTTTTTCTAAAAGCAGAATATGAATCATCTTTTAAAATTTCCATTATTTTATTATAATCAAGTATCAGATAATCCGTTGTGCTCATTCTTACAATAAGCTCTTTCGGAACAAGCATATGAAGTATTTTATTTTTTAAAGCACTTGTATAGTATGAAAACCCGCGTACAAGATCAACACGATTTTCATCATTTAATTTAAAATAATGAAGACGGGTCGGGTTGAATGCTTTTATAATAATATCATAAAAAGTCTTAAAATAATCAGTTTCTGATTCTGTGTTCAACTCCGACAACTGTGACCATAAATCATTCCTTATTTCCCTGAAAAAGTTTTCCTTTTTCAATTGTTCTATCTGATCATAATATTTAATATTTTTCACTGTTGATTTATTTGTCTTTTTATTCATTTTTTAAGACCATTTAATAAAATATCAATAATTAAGATATATTTTACATCATTTTTTTAAAAATTTAAATAAATTTATCCAGAATTATATTATAAGGTTGATATAAAATCAATAATTAATGAATTCGGCTGTTGTCTTCGCTTTTTTTTTGCGCTCTAAAGATGACCGGAAGTATAAGGTTTTCATTTTATTGAAACAAAATAATCATTTGACAATTTTTTAATTTGAAAATATAATAAAAAAAATAAAAAAAAAAGAATGTTATTTATGAATTTACTGTTATATAAAAATGTCTTACTAAAATCAAAACTACCCTATGAAAAAGTAATAGAAAAATTAAATGAAAACACTGAGCAGAACAATCTGTTAAAAAGAGGCAGAATTCACAAATTCTTTTACGGCTTTATTAATAACGACATCTTTTTAATCACCAGAATAATCAATCATAAAAATATTTTCATTCCGATTATTAAAGGGAAAATATACAAAAAAGACAAAGAAACTGAAATAAATCTAAAGATCAGTCCCAATTTTTTCTTGCTTGGATTCATAACAGTGCTTTTTCTCTTTATGGCAGCTATTATCATTATACCGATAATAAAATATAATCTTAATCCCGACAGTCTAATAAATTATAATCCGCCTTTAAAAACATTGACGGTTATTACATCAGTATATCTTTTTTTCATGATAATGGGAACAATCACATTCAACATTGAAACAAATAAAACATTGGAATTTTTATATAAATTATTAAATTGAACATAAAATAAAAGCGTACAAGAGATAGTTTAAGCGCCAAAAAAAAGAATCCGCGCTAAAGTAAAAAACTTAATGTATAACAACAGATATAAATTATAAAAAAGTAAAAAATATATTATTTATTATTATAAAAATAAATGATAAAATATATGAACTAAAAAAGGAGTTTTTATGATTAAAAAATTATTTTTTCTTTTAACTGTAATGTTTGTCTTCTTACTAAACATTTATCCGATTAAAGGAAGCGGAAATGTTATAACTGAAGAAAGAACAGTTCCTTTATTTCACAGCATCACATTCGGTTCTATAGGACATTTGATAATTAAAGAAGGAACTGCCGGAAAAATAGTAATTAATGCGGATGATAATATAATGCCATCCATTAAAACTGATGTACAAAAAAGTGTATTGATAATAACAATAAATAAAATTGTTACTGAAGCGGCAAAAATTGAAATTATTGCTACAATTGACAATATCAATGAACTTAATGTAAACGGTTCAGGAAAGATCGATGTTCAAAAAAAAATAGTTCAGGACTCCATAAAGATGAAAGTTACTGGTTCGGGCAATATTCTCTCGGATGTTGATACAAAATTTGTCAATGCATCAATTTTAGGATCCGGAAGTATAGATATTTCAGGAAAGACAACCAAACTTGAGGTTGACCTTGGAGGAAGCGGATTACTGAATACACTGACATTATCTGCAGATGAGGCTAATATATCTATAGGAGGAACAGCAGTATGTAAAGTGCTTGTCAACAGTAAAATGAACATCAATTTAACAGGCGGAACAGTACAATACAAAGGTACTCCTAAAATTAATTTAAAAGCCGCTTTCGCAGGTTCACTGGAGGCACTTGAATAAATATGAATTTAATAATTTTCTTAACAGAGGAACAGGGAATGAATTTCTTATTTTTTTCTAATTTTTTAAAGCTCTGTCCCTTTGTAAGAAAAACTTTTAGGAGGTAAAATTGATTTTACTCGGAGTAAATATTGATCATATAGCAACATTAAGAAATGCCCGAGGCACTTTATACCCTTCTCTTCTCACAGCAGCAGGGATAGTGGAACAAAACGGAGGAGATTTCATAACAGTTCACTTAAGAGAAGACAGAAGACATATAAAAGAAGATGATCTTTATATGCTTACAAAATCCGTATCAACTTATATAAATCTTGAAATGGCATGCAATGAGGATGTGTTAAAACATGCTTTAAACGCCAAACCTTATAAAATAACATTAGTTCCTGAACGGAGGGAAGAGCTTACCACAGAAGGAGGCTTGAATGTTGTCAAAAATTTAAATAAAATAACCGAATACTGCAGTGAATTAAAAAATGCAGGAATAATAGTCAGCTTATTTATTGAACCCAAAATAAATGAAATTGATTTGTTTTTAAAAACAGGCGCAAGCGAGTTAGAAATCCATACAGGCAAATATGCGGAAGCAAAACTTCATGAACAGAATGCAATACTAAATGAAATAAAAAAATTTACTGATGAAGCTTTAAAAAATAAATTAAGGGTTTGTGCAGGACACGGATTAAATTATCATAATGTTCAGGCAATCTGTAAGATAAAAGGAATAGAAGAACTAAATATAGGACATTCGATAATTTCACAGTCAATATTTTTAGGACTTGCAAAATCTGTATATGAAATGAAAAAATTAATAAGAGAAGCAGAAGTTTTATGATTTTAGGCATCGGTGTCGATATTTGTGAGGTAAATAGATTTAACCGTCTATCAGAAGATGAGCGCTTCTTAAAAAGGGTTTTTTCCGAGGATGAAATAGCTTATTGTGAAAAATTTAAAAACAAAGCAGAATGCTTTGCAGCCAGGTTTGCCGCTAAAGAAGCATTCATAAAAGCCTTAGGAACAGGTTTGTCAAAAGGCATTGTTTTAAAAGAAATTGAGGTAAAAAAAGAAAAATCTGGAAAACCTGTTTTAAAAATATCAGGCTCAACATTAGAAACTTTTAAAAGCCTGAAAGGGAACGAGATTTTATTATCAATCAGTCACGAGAAAACAATTGCAACAGCATTTGTTATAATAACAAAAGGACAAAAATAAATGCAGGAAACCAGATACAGACCAAAAATTTCATTTTTAGCAAAAGAGCAGACAACTTGCCCAGTATGCGGCGCAAGATTTTATAGAGAAGCATTATTAACAGGCGGCGGAAGATTAAGCGCTGATAAAGTTTCAGATACTCTTCATAGATTATTTAAACCCAGCCAGAAATTCGGTAAAATTTATCCTTTGATCTATAGCATTATTGTTTGCCCTGACTGTTTTTTTTCTGCCATGCCTGGAGACTTCGCCAATATTCCGCTGGAAAAAATAAAGGAGCTTGAATACTTAAAAAATGAAAGGATTGATTTTGCAAACAAAATTATCGGCGAAGCAATAGACTTTAATAAATACAGAACTTTAGAAAGCGGAGCAGCAGGTTATGCACTTGCAGTGATCTGTTATGATTCTTTCATTAAAAAATCAATACCTGTCATTAAGCAGGCTATCTGTTCGATTAGAACCGCTTATCTATTTGAAGATATTAACATTGAAAGACCAAATGAGAATTTTAAATTTCTTGCTGATCTTTTTTACAGAAAAGCTCTCTTTTTTTATAAAAGAGCCATAGAGTTGAACCAAAACAAAGAACAGGTAATGGAAGTCTTAAAAAATTTAGGTCCTGATATTGATAAAAATTACGGTTATGACGGAATATTGTATCTTGTCAGTGTTTTAACATATAAATACGGGATAAAAACTGATCTTCAATATAGAAGAAAAGATCTTGATGAAGCAAGGTTATACCTGGGAAAACTTTTCGGTCTGGGAAAAACAGATTTTGAAAAACCGAAAGAAATATTGGAAAAATCAAAAAATTTCCATGAATTAATCTCAACAGAAATAAAAGAAATAGATGAAAAAACGCAATATTAAATTAACTATATCTTATGAAGGTACAAATTATTACGGTTTCAAATCTCAATTATCGGGAAATACAATCGAAAATGAACTGTTAAAAGTAATAAATAAAATCACCAGTGATAATGTTAAAATTATATGTGCAGGTAGAACTGACAGAGGTGTTCATGCAGAAGGACAGGTAATAAATTTTTTTACGGATAAATTAAATTTAACGGAAATTAATTGGTTAAATGCATTAAATACATATCTGCCTGATGATATAAGAATACTAAAATGTGAATTTTGTGATCCTTATTTTAATGCACGCAAAAGTGCTTTTTTCAGGGAATACAGATATCAATTGGTTAACTCCCAAACAATCTCTGCTTTATCAAACAGATTCGCTGCTTTATATAAAAAAAAATTGAATATTGAATTATTACGGGAATATGCAAAATATTTGACAGGAGAACATGATTTTACTTCATTTTGCGCATCAAGTGATGAAAATGCGACAAAAACGAGATTTATTCATACATTTGAAATAAATAAAGATAACGATTTAATAAGATTTAAAATAATCGGCAACGCTTTTTTGCATAAAATGATAAGAAACATAATAGGCACAATGATTTTTCTCAACAAAAATAATATGGCTCCTGATGAAATAAAAAAAATTCTTGATGCAAAAGACCGTAACATTGCAGGACCGACATTCACTCCAAAAGGTTTGATATTTTATAAAGTCTATTACACAAAAAACATGGTTGATTAAGTAATTTTTTCATATATTCCTTTTCCGCAAAAAACGCATGCAGCACCTGTTTTTACACCTTCTTCTCTATCCGAACCTTTATTGCCCTTACATAATGGAAAAAAACACCTGATTTCACCGCAATTATTACATTTATATACAAATATACTGGTATGTCCGCATCCTTCACATTTAATTATTTCAGACATAAATAAACCTTATTGTTTGTTATATATGTTTTCACTTGCAAAAATTTTTATTTCACATGGCTTCATCATGATATTTAACTCTTTAATATTACTCGATATTTTATCTTCAGGTGAATAATCCCTGATATTTACAGCTTGTAATACATCCTCAAGATTATCCAGATAGACATTCTGTGGAAATTTACAATTCTTATTTAAACATATTAAGACTCTGGTATTTTCCCATTCCTTAACAAAGCAAAAAACATTTATCCAATTTGATTGATCCAATATTTTTATACAGCTTTCCTCTCTTAAAGGAAGCAGTACATTTTTAATCATTAAAATATTTTTTATTTTTTCAGAAAAATCCATTCCTGTGCTTTCCCAATCAGTATGTCTTGTGGTTACAGCACTGATTCTTTTTCTGAAACCAAACTCCAAACCACTGGTAATCATAAATCCTTTTGAAAAAATAGCTTCAAAATAAATCCTCTGAAGCAATATATCTACATTACCGTTAATTTCATCCATCAATCTTTTAGTATCATGAGTTTCAGGGAATGAAATAGAAGGCGATAGAAACCTTGTAATTTCATATTGCTCTAAACACCATGAATCAATATAATTCCACCATTTTGAAGAGTTAAATATATAATTAAATCCGCAGGATGTTACAGACTGTATCTGTACAGGAGTACAGCCTAAAGTTTCAGCTAAAAGTATAAGATCCGGGAATTCTTTTTTAAGTTTAGATATAAAATATTTCCAGAAATCTACATTGACTTGATAAGCAGCATCACATCTGAATCCTTTAAAACCCATTTTTAAAAAAAATCTTGCCATATCTAAAAGATACTCCCAGAGGTTGTATTTATCTTTAGAATTTTCCAGATCAAATGCCGCCAGATCTCCCCATGTTATCCATTTACCATCTTCCCAAGTGCCAGGATTTATAATCTCCCCATTATCATCATACATATACCACTCTTTATGTTCATTGATAATTACAGAATCAATTGAAGTATGGTTTATAACAAGATCCATAAAAGCATCAATATCATTTTTCCTGCATTCATCAATAAAATGTTTTAACTGCTCTTCCGCTGGTTTTTCTTTTGTAAAAAAAAGGTCATTATACTTATAATAATCCTTAACCGCATAAAGGCTCCCTGAAAGGCCAGGATAATGAAAAGGATTTATATAAATAGCATTAAATCCCATATATTTTATTCTATCAATATTTTTTATCCATTCATTTACATCTTTAAACAAAGCGGGAAAAAGATTATATAAAAGTAAAGGTTTCATTTATATTCTCCTATAACTGCTGATAAAATAGCTTTAATTGTATGCATTCTGTTCTCTGCCTGTTCAAAAACCAATGACTGTTCTGATTCAAAGACCTCATCAGTTACCTCAAGGTTATGAACTTCACTTTCATGACTGGCAGGCAAACAATGCAGAAAAATTGTTGAACTCTTACCAGTGAGTTTCATCACATCACTATTGACTCTGTATTTTTTTAACAATTGAACTTTTTTTTCTGCAAATTTACTTTTTTCTTCACCCATACTAAGCCATACATCAGTATATACAACATCTGCATTAATTATTGCTTCATTAACATCTTCAGTTATACAAATTTCAGAATCTTTTTTTATTGAATTAATATAGTTAATTAAATCTTTAGTGGGATATAAAGTTTTAGGTGCAGCAATTGAGATATCCAATCCGATTTTTGCACACCCTGCCAATAAACTGTTTGCCATATTATTATTTCCGTCACCTAAAAAAGCGATCTTTATATTATCTAACCTGTTAAATCTTTCCTTAATAGTCATAAAATCAGCTAAAACTTGAGTTGGATGATAATCATCGGTTAATCCGTTTATCACAGGAACTTTTGAAAACTCGGATAAAGTCAATAATGTATCATGTTTAAATCCCCTGAATATAATTGCATCAAACATTCTTCCTAAAACTCTTGCGGTATCCTTAACAGATTCTTTTTTACCTAATTGTATATCTGATTTTCCCAGGAATTCTGCATGAGCCCCTTCATCAAAACATGCAACACTTGCCGCACATCTGGTTCTTGTAGATGTTTTTTCAAACAAAAGAGCTATATTTTTATTTTTTAATCTGTATTTATAAATTTTCTCTATCTTTTCCTTTTTTAATCTTATAGAAAGATCTATCAAATATAAAATTTCTTCTTTAGAAAAATCTTTCAATGTTAAAAAACTTCTTTTATAAAAACTATTTTTCAAAGTAAATCCCCTGACCTTTTATTAAAATAAATTTTTTTTTAATCTTATTGAATTTATGATATGCAAAAACCTATATATATTTTCATAAAATATAATTTAAAATATAAAAATCAAAATATCAATAATAATAAAAAAATTTAACAAATTCATTTATATTTTAATTAAAAATATGATATAAATCAAGTATATTTTAAATAAATGATTTTGCATTTTATCTGGAGATAAAAAATGAGCTTTAACAATTTTTTAAGAGGACCTATACAATTGTATGCACTACCTGGTGCCGAAGAATATGTTGATAAAGTCTCCAAATGGATGAAACAGTACTTTTTGAACAGCATTAAAGAAGACAACTTAGATATTCTTGATTATTTTTTAATAGATAAAGATGAAAAAGAAGATATTAATTTATTTAAAGATGATACTGATGCTTTTTTTGAGAAATTTCTTATCGGTCATTTTAAATTTTTTTCACATAGGAATGGCGCTATAGAAATTTCCATAGATTCCAGTGCAAGATTAAGGGACATATACGTTTTTCATACTTTCAGTGAAGCAGATATTACTGATCACAACAATAATAAAAAACATATAGGTTTTGCAGATCAGGAACTGTTGCTTTACAACACTCTGGATGCGTTTTTAGAAGCCAAGGTAAACAGTATAACCATATTCGAAATGAATTTAGGCGAAGCCAGAAGTGATGTGCCTAAAGGCAGAGGGGCATGCAATTTGAGAACTTTTTTCAGAAATATAACAGCTAATGGAGCAGACCATTTTTTCATTTACCAAATACACTCTCGAAAATCATTAATAGGAATTGATAACACCAGAACCAAATATGACAATTTAAGGGGACAGAGCTTGTTGAAAAAATATATGCTGCATACACATATTAAATCACTGGACTATTTTAAAAATGTTGTACAAAAAGAATGGATATTCAGTTCTTCAGATGCAGGAGGCAAGGAATTTGCTTCCTCCTTCTCAAAATCATTCGGCACACCATTGCTCGTTGTTGATAAAAGAAGAAATCCTTTAACCAATCAAATAGAAGAAATTCAGGTTTTAAAACCGGAAAAATTGATCATTAAAAACAAAACAGTATATATAATTGATGATATGATTGATTCCGGGGGAACAATAATGGATGTATGTAAAATTTACAAAGAACTTGGCGCCAAGGAAATCAATGTTGCAGTTTTTTATGGCCTTTTTTCTCCTCCAGCTGAAGAACGATTAAATAAACTAAGAAAAGATGGCGCTCTTAATAAAGTTATAGTAACAGATTTAATAAGTTACAATGATGACTTTCTAAAAAGAAATCCTTATATTGAAGTAGCAGATACAAGCTACACAACAAGCAGT
The DNA here is from genome assembly GCA_016935915.1 of Spirochaetota bacterium. GTDB lineage: Bacteria > Spirochaetota > GWE2-31-10 > GWE2-31-10 > JAFGQB01 > JAFGQB01. The sequence goes on along the minus strand of JAFGQB010000122.1, from coordinate 8,897 downwards.
ATAATAATTAAAACAAACAGAGGAAGATCACTTGAAAAATACTTCCTGCCTATTAATGCCGAAGAATATTTAAAAAACAAAGTAATACCTTTACAAAAAGAACCAAAACAAAAAATTTTTAATTAAATTAATATTATGATAATTGCCTGTAAAAATAAAATAATATTTTCATTTTTATTTCTCATTATTATTTTAAATTATAACTGCAAACAGGAAAAGCAAGTTGTCAGTAAACCTCCCATTGAAGCAATCGACATGAAAAACAATAAAGGATATGCAGTTGTCAATGAAGACAGATTGAGATTTCGAGCTGATAATAATATTCAATCCAAGACTTTAAGATATCTTGATAGAGGAACAATTGTTTCTATTGTTGACAAAGATGAAAACAGGATCAGAATCGGAGAACTGGAAGATTACTGGTATAATATAGAATATGAGGGAATTAATGGATGGGTTTTTGGTTATTATCTTGATATCTTTACAACTTATGAAAATGCAAAAATTAACAGTAGAAAATATTATGAGCAAAGTCTTCAACAGGACACCAACAATTATTATGAAGAAGAGATAAAAAATAACCTGTTTTATATAAGCAGCGGTAAATTATACCAAAATATAACAGGAAAACTCAACGGAGCCAATGAGTTAAAAACAGAATCAGGCTTAATTATTAATAGTTATTTTTTCTCAAACACAGCCAATATTTTATATTACATAGGTAAAAAATCAATTAATGATCTAAACGGGAATTTGTATTTATACAATATAAAAAAACAATCAAATTTTTTATTAAAAAAAAATATTTACTATGCTGATATTAATCTTGATAATAATATTATAATAACGGTAAGTATTGAAAAAATTAAAAAAAACAAATTATGGATAATTAATTTAATATATTTAAACAACCAAAGTGAAATAAAAGAAATATCCAGGATTGAACAGATAAATAAATTCGAAAAATCCGAATCAGATATATTTTTAAAAACTCTGGAAAGAGAAAAAGGAAGCCTTTGTTATTTAAAGCTTGATGAAAAAGCAACATTTATCTATTTTAAACCCCCTGAGGAGTTGTTATACTATTTAATATCAATCCATGATGGGAAATATATACAGGTAGAGCAGCCTCAATCAAATGTTTATAATATCGATTCTTCACGTTATATTTACATTAAATCAAAAGAGGATGAAAAAAGCAACAGAGCTGTCTACAGTATTGTTTTAACTGATAAATTTTCACAAATAGAAAAAGAACTTGTTGAATCGTATCTTTATCCGATTAATTTCAGCATCTCCAAACACAATAATCTGCTCGCTATATCCATGATCGATGTTACAAAAAATATTAATGATTATTATAACTCTTCAATATATGTAATTTCTCTGCCGACAAATTCATTTATCGCAATATCTTTGGACGGTGTTTCTTATCAGCCTAAATGGAGTAATTTATTTATAAATTAACATCAAATATTATCTGCGGGTAAATATTCCAAATAAAATGAAACCAATACCTACAACCATTAAAATAATGCCTGCAGTCAATAATATCACAGCTTTGGTATTAAAACTTTTTATTAATTCCTCTTCTGATTTAACAGAAACAATAAATTTTTTCCTATTATCTAAAGGTTTTTGTATTTCAAGTCTGCCTTCTCTGTCAGATGCTTCACCGATAATATATAAATTTTGACTTAATGGTATTATTTCCTCCTTATATCTATAGCCTATTGTCCTCCTGCCGAAAATCGGACTGAAATTAATATTAATCATTCCTTTATATTCTCCGGGTTGAAATTGATTATATATTAATTTGCTGACTATTTCAGAAGAATCGGTATTTACATTTATTTTCCCTGTACCGTCATCTATCTCAAGATCAGTTTTATTGGTTATATCAGAAACAACTTCACTTCCTCTTCTTATTTCTGTTCTTGAATAACCTTTGCTGTCTTTAGTTGTAACAGTTTCTTCATATTCTCTTAATATTTGAGAATGATACCATACACAATCCGTATCAGTATGCTGGGATTTTATAGGATTACCACATTTAGAAACTCCTTTTATTTCAACATATTCAGAATAATTGCCTTTCCCAAGCTGGTCTGTTATACTCTGATAATTTTCCATAATATTTTTTATCTTTATTGTCTGAACGAATTTTATATCCAGTAACACATCCAATGCTTTCTTTCTGATTATAAATAATATAACACTTGCAATAAAAAAAATTATAGAAATCACTATAAATATAACCAGTTTAGAAAGGGAGCTCTGTGAACCTTGAAGTAATAATAAAAAATTATAAAACATCATTTCCCTCAATTTATAAGCAAATTTAAACTTTCATTTCTTTAATAAATTTAAATAATATAATGACTTTATAAAGATAATAAAAATTTTTACTTTAAAAAACAATTAATTTTTGATAAAATATTTTTTTAATTATTTCAAAGGATAATGAAATGTATGAAATAATATTAAATTTAAAAAATTTCATTTTAAACAACAGCTTTCTTAATATAAGAATTTTCTCAAATTCCATACAAGCATATCTTTTAAGTATGATCATTTTTATTTTTCTCTTAATTCTTTCATTATTAATAAAAATTTTAATAGTATCTAAAATTAATAAAAAGATAAAATTAACAAAAACCAGCATTGATGATTTTATTTTTAAAAAATTCACCAAAGATATTTTTCCGTTATTATATTTCGGTATATTTTATTTATCCATACATAATCTTGTATTATCAAACAGCATTTTAAAAATTATAAATATAGCAGGGAAAATTTTTCTGTCAGTGGTAATAATAAAAATATTAGCTGATACTTTTGAATACTGGTTTAATAATTATACCCAAAAAAATAAAAATTTTAATGAAAACATTTCAACATTTAAAGTATTAAAACCTGTAATAAATATTCTTATATGGGTTCTCGGAATAATATTTTTAATCAGCAATCTCGGTTTTAATATATCGGCAATAATAACAGGATTGGGCATAGGTGGTATTGCTATTGCATTAGCACTTCAATCCATTTTGGGTGATCTGTTCAGTTATTTCAGCATAATACTTGATCAGCCTTTTAAAGTGGGGGATTTTATTATAATTGATAATTTAATGGGGACTGTTGAGCACATAGGAATAAAAACAACACGTATTAAAGATCTCCAGGGAGAGCAGATAATAATTACGAATACAGATCTCACAAGTGCAAAAATAAAAAACTATAAAAGAATGGATGAACGAAGAATCAGCTTTGAAATCGGTGTAGTTTATGAAACTGATAAAAAGAAATTAATTAAAATACCTGAAATAATAAAAAAAATAATAACCAGTACCAAAGATGCCAGATTCGACAGGTCGCATTTTAAATCATATGGTGATTTCAGTCTGATTTTTGAAACCGTTTATTTCGTTTTATCGCCTGATTATAACCAGTATATGGATATTCAACAGGAAATAAACATAAAAATATTTGAAGAGTTTGAAAAACAAAAAATTTCATTTGCATATCCGACCCAGCTTGTTTACATGAATAAAAAATAAACTTATCTTTTGCCATCCAGAAGTTCTTTAATTTTATTCAAGTCTGGCGTTCTTTTAAAAAGCGGTTCTCTGTTGTTTTCATAAGCTGCCAGATTTTCTTCAAAAGTCTTTCTTTTTACATTATTAATATATATCACTCCCAGACAGAATTTATCCTTTTCCAATGCTTTTTGAAACGCCGTAACCTGATCATAGGGATCATATTTTTCATCAAGGTAATAGGAATGATCTTTATACCATTTAAAAGTATTAAATTTATTGAATGAAACGCACGGCTGGAAAATGTCAACAAGGGCATAACCTTTATGCATTATCGCTTTCTTGATTATATCTTTCGTCTGTTCAATATCACCTGAAAAAGCCCTTGCTACAAAGTCCGCATTTAAAGCAATAGCAACCGCGATCGGGTTAAAAGGTTCATTTGTCACACCAAAAACCTGCAATGTTGTCTTTAATCCCACAGGACTTGTAGGAGATGCCTGTCCCTTTGTCAAACCGTAAATCATATTATTATGTATAATATTTGTAATATCGGAATTTCTCCTGATGGTATGGATAAAGTGGTTTCCACCTTCTCCGTACATATCACCATCACCGCTTTCAGCAATAACTTTAAGTTCAGGATTTGATGATTTGATTGCAACAGCCACAGGTAAAGCCCTTCCGTGGAGACCATTGAAAAAATGAGCATTTATGTACTGCGGTGTTTTTGCAGCCTGACCAATACCTGAAACCATAACTAATTTTTTTTGATCTATATTCAATTCATTTACTGCTTGTTTAACAATATTCAATATTGAAAAATTTCCGCATCCTGGACACCAAGCAATATCTATCTTTTCTTCAAAATCAAATTTATTGCTCATTTTCCGCCTCCTGTGATTTTTTTTATTTCTTTTACAATATCTTCGACATAAAAATGTATACCGCTGTATTTTAATATTTTATGTTCAATTTCGACACCTGTTTTAAGTTTTATAAACTTTGCGAACTGCCCGGTTGCATTGTTTTCGATGATGATTGTTTTTTTTGCCTTTTTGAGATAACTATTAATGATTTCATGAACAGGATATACTGTTGAAAAATGAAGAAAAGCGATATTATCATTATTTATTGCTTCAAGTGATTCATTTATTACATTAAATGTCGAACCCCAGCCGATAACGAGTATCTCATAATCTTTTTTCCCTTTAAAAAAAGGTTTTTCCATATCCTTTTCAATCAGCTTCATTTTTTTTAATCTTTTTTCAACCATCAAATTTCTCACATTTTCATCCTCGGTTATTCTACCCCATTGATCATGCTCATCGCTGTCAATAAGAACCAGTCCTTCTCCATAATCAGGTAAGCCTCTTGGTGAAATACCGTCTTCTGTAAATGCATATCTTTTATAATCCCTTTCGGTTTTAATAAAATAGTTTTGAAATTTAAAATCGAGATTGAGCTTTTCAATATTATAGTAGGTATCAATAAAATACTGGTCTGTAAGTATTATGACAGGTATTTGAAATTTATCAGCCCATGCAAAAGCATTTGCAGTGAGCCCTATCGTATCTTCTAAATTTGATGGGGCAAGTATCAGCCTTGGAAACTCCCCGTGACCCGAATATAAAGCAAGCTCCAGATCCCCCTGTTCCGTTCTGGTCGGAAGACCTGTGGCAGGACCGGGTCTTTGAGCAATATGAATAACCATTGGTGACTCAATGATGCCTGCAAGGCTCAAACCTTCACCCATTAAAGCAAAACCTCCTCCCGAAGTTGAAGCAAGTGCTCTTGCACCCGCATACCATGCACCCAAGCCCATATTAATCGCTGCTATTTCATCTTCTGCCTGTTCGACAACTATACCCATCTCTTTTGAATGAACTGAGAGAAAAGTCAATACTCCGGTTGAAGGTGACATGGGATAGGATGCGATAAAATTGCATCCGCCTGTTAAGGCGCCATATCCAACCGCATCCGTTCCGTTTAAAAAATAATGATCCTTGATATTTGAATCATTTTTAATATTTATTTTAATCATTCCCTCATCATAAAGCTTTTTGCCATGCTCATACCCTTTGCCTGCAGAAGTAATATTTTTGTCAACAATATCGGAGCCTTTGCTTCCAAATTTTTGTGCAAGATAATCATTTAATATCTTTAAATCCGCATTGAAAAGCGCAAAAATCACACCGCTTGCAACTACATTTGAGAATAAAATTCCGCCTGATTCTTTTGCTATTTTGGAAAAAGGTATATCAATGATATCATAGTCATTCTGCTTTTTTATCATTTCACGATCCGCAATTATCAATGTTTTATTTGTTATTCTGTCTTTCAGATGATCAATAGCCTTTTCATCCAGAGGTATCAGAATATCAATTCTTTTAACCATTGCCTTGACGTTTTTACTTGAAACTCTGATAATGCTTGAGTTGCTGCCGCCTCTTATCCTTGACATATATTCTTTTGTTGCAAAAATATTATATCCTGCTTTTTTTAATATATTGACAAGTATCAATTCTATAGTATTTATTCCCTGACCCGCCTCACCGCAGAGTACTATTGAAACTTCATCACTGAATACATTTTTTTTCATCATAAGAGCTCCTTGCATTTAAATATTATTTTTTTTCAAAGTAAATACGATAAATTGCATTTGCTTTATCATCGGATACGAGCAATGATCCGTCATGGTAAATTTCAACATCAACTGGTCTGCCCCAGCTTTCCCTGCCTTCAAGCCAGCCAGATGCAAAAACTTCATATTTAACCGCTCTGTTTTTTTCAATTGTAACTAAAGTGACCCTGTAGCCGATCGGGACACTTCTGTTCCAAGATCCGTGTTCGGCAATGAAAATCTTATTTTTATATTTTTCAGGGAACATACTGCCTGTATAAAATCTCATGCCAAGTGCTGCTACATGAGGTCCAAGCTCAATCTCTGGCTTTTTAAACTTATTTATATTCAAGTTTTTACCAAAACCCGGATCAATTATGTTATTTCCATGAAAAAATGGAAAACCGAAATGCAGTCCCTTTGTTTCTGCTCTGTTTAATTCATCAGGAGGAATATTATCACCCATTCTGTCCCTGCCGTTGTCCGTAAACCATAAGTCATTATTAATGGGATTCCAGTCAAATCCCACGGTGTTCCTGACACCTTCGGCAAAAAGTTCTAAAGCGCTTCCATCGAGGTTCATTCGCAAAATTGATGCATATCGCCTGTCATCCTTTAAACAAACATTGCATGGAGCTCCTACAGGTACGTAAATTTTTTTATCAGGTCCCACTTTAATGAATTTCCAGCCGTGCCATCTGTCTGAAGGTAATGAATCATTGATTATTAAAGGACTGCCGGGATTTGATAAATTTGACTCAATATCCGGAAATTTGACAATTTTACTGACCGAAGAAACATAGAGATCTTTATTGTAATAATCAACACCAACCGGCATATCAAGCTTATCTGTTATAAGATAAATCTTGTCGGCTTTAAAATCTCCGTTAAGATCTTTAATCGCATATACTTTACCGGTTTTGCTGCCTGCATATACGGTTTTATCAGTACTAACAGTAAGTCCTCTTGCAGTTTCTATATTATCAATAAAAAGATCGATCTTGAATCCATCCGGTAATTTGATATTTTTTAAACGATCTGTTATGGAATAAAGCTGATAAAATAAATTTAAACCTATAAAAATTAATAAAAACTTTTTGATCATAAAATTATCCTTATTAAATAGAATAAATTAATTTGTTTTTAATGTAAAATAATTTTAACATTTAATAAAAAAAATTATATTATGCTTACAAAAAAATAAAATTTACAAATGCGAGGCGAAAGATGTTGAAAAATATAGAAATAACAAAAAATATTTACTGGACAGGTGTCAACGATCATGAAACGTATCTTTTTGAATCATTATGGCCTATCCCAGAAGGAATAAGTTATAATTCATATTTGATCATAGATAAAAAAACAGTTTTAATCGATCTGGTCAAGCAGGCTGAAGAAACTACATTTATCGATAATATAAAAGAACTGTTAAAAGGTAAAAAAATCGATTATCTGATAATTAATCACATGGAGCCTGATCATTCGGGTGCCTTAAAAATGCTTGTTTACCATTACCCTGATATTAAGATCATAGGGAATGAAAAAACTCTGAACTTTGTGAAATTATTTTATGATATAGAATCAAATCTTCAGTGCATAAATGACAATGATAAATTATCTTTGGGAGATTACGAATTTCAGTTTTTTTTCACTCCCATGGTGCACTGGCCCGAATCAATGGTCAGCTATGAAACAAAAAATCAGATATTGTTTTCAAGCGATATTTTTGGCGGATTTAAATCTTTAGACGGCGGTATTTTTGACCATGAAATCAATTTAAATCTGTACGAAAGTGAGATCCGAAGGTATTTTTCAAATGTGATAGGAAAATATTATCAGCTTGCACAAAAATGTCTGGCTAAATTAAAAGCATTAAATTTTAAAATAATCGCCCCTGCTCACGGTCCGGTTTACAGGGAAAATCCGGGATATATCATGGACCTTTATGACAGATGGAGCAGACTTGAAGCAGAAAAAGGCGTTGTTATAGCTTATGCCTCAATGTACGGCAACACACAGGTAATGGCTGAAACCATAGCCCGTTCTTTGTCGGAAAACGGTATAAAGGAGATAAAGCTCTTTGATATTGCAAAAACTGACAGATCATATATTATAAATGAAATTTGGAAATACAATGCATTCATATTGGGCGCTTGCACTTACAATGCTGATATTTTCCCTGATATGTACAATCTGCTGTTTTTGCTTGAAAGTAAAAAAATGGTCAATAAATACCTCGGTATCTTTGGCTCATTCAGCTGGAGCGCGGGTGCGCTAAAGAGGCTTAAAGAGTTTGCCGAAAAGACTAAACTTGAACTTGTTGCTCCGATGCCTGAAGCAAAATGCAAACCCACTGATGAGATTTTAAAAGAATGTGAACTTTTAGGTAAAAATGTTGCTTTAAAAATTTTGGGTTAAGAAAAAACTATCACTGACTCACAACTTTATATGATGTGACATCTATTGTCCCTGACCACTGAGACTGATATATAATTTTACCTTCAGCGGTGATTATCTTTCCGTTCATACCTTTTAGTTCATCCTTATATTTGCCAATGACTTTTAAGGAAACACGAGAACGTGAAGTCCAGTTCATTACATAGTAAACTTCATTGTCATCATAAACTTCGATCTTCCCTTTATTTGCGCCGGGCTTTAAGTTGTCAAGTTTTTTATTCGTTGTAATTACATCCTTTTTTACAGAGTCAGTGTCCTTTTTTTTCACATCGCTTCCGCTG